>CANGEC010000024.1 GCA_947452625.1 Burkholderiaceae bacterium | reverse complement strand
GCACGACCCATTTGCGATTTCACGAAACGGTCAATCACAATTAAAGCCAAAATGGAGACTATCGCTACCAACCAGAAGTACTCAGCCTTAGTCATGGGAACGCCCATGAATTCTGGTCTAGTTAACTTGATGCCTAAAGGACCTTCAGTCAACCAAGTCATTTCATTAATGAGAATCTGTGCAATGGTTCCAAACGCCAAAGTCACCATCGCCAAATAAGGGCCGACCACTTTCAGTGCGGGCAAAGCTAAGATGCCACCAAAAATTGCCGTGACCACAATCGAGGCAGGAATGGTTGCCCAAATTGGCCAGCCCAACTGGAAGAACAAAATACCAGCGGTGTACGAGCCAATACCAAAAAGGCCTGCATGACCTAAAGAAACCTGACCTACATAACCAACCACAATATCCAAACCAAACAACAAAATGGTATAGATCAGAATTGTTTCGGCTAAGTGAATGTAATAGGGGTTATGAACAAATAGTGGCAAACAAAAAAGGCCGACTATCGCAATTAATAGAGGGATATGAGACTTCAATTTCATCATTAAACTTTCTTAATTGCAGATTTGCCAAAGAGACCGGACGGCTTGTACGCAAGCACCAGCAGCAAGAGGATGAGGCCTGGCACATCTTTATAGCCAGTTGAAATGTAAAAACCTGTTGCCGTCTCCACAATACCCAAAATCAAGCCACCAACAATGATGCCAAGGCCGCTAGATAATCCGCCAATAATTGCCACAGCAAAAGCCTTCAGACCCAATGCGCCGCCCATCGTTGCGCCTGTTAGGGTTAAAGGTGCAATCAATACGCCAGCAAAAGCTGCCGTTAAAGAAGAGAGTGCATATGAGAAAGTAATCACCATGCTAGTGTTGATACCCATCAAACCAGCAGCATCGCGGTCATTGGCAGTAGCCACGACTGCTTTACCGTAAATCGTTTTACGGTTAAAAAATTCCACTAGCAACATCATGACCAATGCACCCACAACCACCAAAATTTCCATTGGCAGAATGTTCGCGCCCAAGAAATTCATTGGCTCCATATCTAATGGAGGGGGAAATGGTAAAGCGTCGCGTCCCCAAATATTTTCAGCGACGTTCTTGAAAATAATTCCGAGTGCAATGGTGGACATAATCCAACCAAACTCTGATTTAATCTTAATGGCAGGTCGCACACCAATGAGCTCGACAAAGCTACCTTGAATCATGCCGAAAATACACACCACCGGAATCATGGCCCAGTAATTCATGCCAAAGGTATCTACGCATGTCAGGCCAACCAAGGCACCCAACATCAACGCTTCACCCTGACCGAAGTTTAGTGTGCCGGAAGTGGCAAAAGTGAGCTGAAAGCCGAAAGCGATGACCGCATAGATCATCCCCACTGCTATACCGCTCGAAAGGATTTGTGCAAGCATTTCCATTTTGTAGGCCTAAAAGATACTAAAAACTATTTAATTGACGGATCCGACATTGTAAGCAAAACGCCGCTTTTTGGGCGGCGCTTTGTTTCACTTATGTTGCAGTGCAGAATAAATTATTCGACTGCTAGTAAAAGAGTGGATTACTTCTTCTTGGCAGTAGCGTCCTCAGCATTCAAGAACTCAACACGACCATTCTCAACTACACCCATCACGACATCTTTTGCCTTAATGGCTTCGTGATCAGTTGCAGAGAAAGGCTTATTGTAAGTAATAACAACGCCATCAACTGGGGTCTTCAAATCTTGGAGTGCAGCCAAAATCTTTGGTCCCTCTGTGCTGTTAGCTTGTTTAATAGCCGCAGCCAATAAGTAAACAGAATCGTATCCTTGAGCAGCAGAAACTGGTGATGCGATATTGTTATTTTTTGGCTTGAACTCTTTTAGGTATGCCTCTTGGAAAGCCTTGCGCTTGGCAGTTGTAGATGGAGACTGAACATAAGTCTGTGGCATTGTTGCGCCATTACCATTCTTACCTGCTGTATCGATAAAGCTTGCCATCGACAAAGTCCAGCTACCAATCATTGGCTTCTTCCAACCCAACTTGGCCATACCGTTTGCAATTTGTGCCAACTCAGGTCCAATCGCATAAGTCAAAATGACTTCTGCGCCAGCATTCTTAGCCTTGAGTAATTGTGATGTCATATCGACGTCACCAATGTTGAACTTCTCTGTCGCTACCGGTGTAACACCATAGGTCTTCAGGGCTTTTTCTAAATCTTCACGGCCCAATTGACCGTAGTTTGTAGAGTCAGCCAAAATCGCCACCTTCTTGAGGCCACGTTTCTCAACAGCTTCTTTAGCAATCATTGGCGCTTGGATGTTGTCAGCAGCCGCGTTACGGAAAACATAATTCTCAGGCGCGTTAGGGAACTGGTGGGTAATCAAAGAACCTGTCGCTACGTTATTCAAAACCGGAATCTTGGCATCTTGATAAAAACGCTGTGAAGCCAAAGCAACGCCAGTGTTGATGTAGCCCAAAGTCGCAACAACTTTTTCGTTGTTAATAAATTCTTGAGTAATTTGTACGCCGCGCTCATTCTTTGCTTCATCGTCACGCTCAACCAAAACGATTTTGTTGCCATTGATACCACCAGCAGCATTAATTTCTTTGGTGGCTAAACGCACGCCATCACGCATACTCACACCCATTGAGGATGATCCGCCTGTAAAAGGCCCAATAACACCAACTTTAATGTCGGCAGCATAAGCGCTGGTTGCAACCAATGCAGCAGCAGCTACTGCAAAAATGTGATGACGAATCTTCATAAAGTCTCCATGACTAAAGTTACTCATTAAATAAAATCTTTTTATCGGTAAAGCCTATATCGAACGCCTATCTTACTGTTAATGCTATGGCAAAAAAAGGCCTTTCTATTAGGGTTTTACATTAGCGCCCAATTATGCAAAACGCTTTTTGATCCAGCCGTGAAGCGCAGGCCAAAAAAGGTTTACCACGAGGCCCACAATTACCAAGCTGGCAGCCAAAATTTTCCATAACGGTAATGGCTCTGCCAAGAAAAATGCCGATGCCCCCATTCCAAAAATGGGTACTAATAACGGTGCTGGAGCGACCACAGCAGCTGGATGCTTAGACAGCAGCCAACCCCAAGCCGCATAACCAAAGAGAGTGTTACCCCAGGATTGCCATAAAACCCCCGCCCAAGCCCCCGCTGAGGCAGCCGCAATACTCGCTTGCATTTGGCTCCAGCCACCTTCAAAGAGCAAAGCCAGCAGTAATAAGGGTGGAATGGAAAACATACTGGCCCAGACAACATAAGCGAGCATATTGATGCTGCCCGCTTGCCGACTCACTGTATTGGCGGCGCCCCAAGAAAACCCTGCAAACACTACCAATACCAAACCGAGGACAGTGGTGGTGGTATCGGTGTGCAGCGCAATGATTACCAAACCCGTCATTGCCACGACCAAGGCAGCCACCTGGTAAAGCCGGAGGCGCTCTTTAGCAAAGTACATGGCAAAGCCCACCGTAAAAAAGACTTGGGTCTGCACCACCAGGGAAGCCAAGCCTGGGGAAATTTGACTATTAATCGCGTAATACATCACCCCAAACTGCCCCACCCCAGTAAATAGGCCATAGAGGCATAAATTCGACCAGGACACCTTGGGTCTCGGCAAGAAAAAAACAACTGGCAACAAAGCAAAGATATACCGCAGCGCAGCAAACAAATAAGGGGGGAACGCGCCCAAAGACATCTTAATCACAACAAAGTTAGTCCCCCACACCGCCACAATCGCCAAAGCCAAAATTAAATGGCTCAAAGGCAAATGAGAACTTCTGTGGGGGCTATTCACCAGCAAGCAACTCTGCAGCGCGTTGCGCAATCATCATGGTTGGTGCGGCAGTATTACCAGAGGTAATGGTTGGCATCGCTGAAGCATCGACTACTCGCAGATGACCAACACCCCTCACTCGCAATTGAGAATCTAAGACCGCCATCGGATCCTCTGCTCGACCCATTTTGCAGGTGCCGACCGGATGAAAAATCGTTGTACCAATATCACCTGCAGCTTGAATCAATTCTTCATCACTCTGAAATTGTTTGCCTGGCTTATATTCATCAGGGGAGTATGGCTGCAATGCGGCACTCTCAACAATCTTGCGCGTCAGGCGCAAAGCATCTGCCGCCACCTTGCGATCTTCTTGGGTCGATAAATAATTTGGGCTAATAACTGGTGGCGCTTCAGGATCAACAGACTCAATATGGACACTGCCGCGTGAGCTTGGACGCAAATTGCAAACACTCGCAGTGAAAGCATTAAAGGGATGTAAGTCTTCACCGAATTTCTCCAAAGACAATGGCTGTACGTGATACTCCAAGTTCGCACTCGTTTGGTCTGGCGAGCTATAAGCAAACGCGCCCAACTGAGAGGGCGCCATCGACATTGGGCCAGAACGCTTAAAGAAATACTCAAGACCAATCAGCAATTTGCCAATCAGAGAATTCGCGGTGGTGTTGAGTGTCTTAATACCATTGACCTTGTACACCATGCGCAACTGCAAATGATCTTGCAAGTTTTCACCAACACCCGGTAAATCCTGTATCACCGGAATACCCAACTTTTCCAAACGGCTCGCAGCACCCACCCCAGAGCGCTCCAAGATTTGCACGCTACCAATCGCACCAGCCGACAACAACACCTCGCCACACCGCTCTATGGCGCATAAGGCTTGAGTGGCTCGTCTTTTATGCAAATATTCCACGCCATAGCAATTTTTTGATGTCGGATCAATTTTGAGTTTAGTAACAACCGCCTCAGTCATTACGGTGACATTACTTCTTCTGATGGTGTCACGTAAAAATGCTTTTGAAGTATTCAGGCGCCAACCAGCCCGCTGATTCACATCAAAGTAACCCACGCCAAAATTATCGCCACGATTAAAGTCATCGGATGCTGGAATACCCGCCTCTACTGCCGCCTTTCTAAAGATATCCATAATGGGCCAACGCAAACGTTGCTTAGAGACAGTCCACTCACCACCTTTACTGTGCCACTGATTGGCATCACCGTAGTAGTCCTCAAACTGCTTATAACGCTGCAGAGCATTTTCCCAAGACCAAGCATCATCGCCGGTTTCATTAACCCAAGACTCATAGTCACCAACTTGACCGCGCATATAAATCATGCCATTGATCGAGGAGCACCCACCCAGCACCCGACCGCGCGGATAAAGCAAGGAGCGGCCATTTAAGCCAACTTCGCTGCTAGTGCGAAAACGCCAATCGGCACGCGGGTTATCGATGCAATATAAATAACCAACTGGAACATGAATCCAAATATAGTTGTCGTTCTTACCGGCCTCAATGAGTAAAACACGCTTGGCTGGATTTTCTGAGAGGCGCTTAGCTAGCAAACACCCAGCACTACCCGCACCAATAATGATGTAGTCGTAAAGGTTTTTTTGGTTTGCGCTCATCTGTCTAAATTAGTAAAAGAACTATGCCTTCATTATTCACCATACTGAGAAATGGGGTAATGCTTGTTAGATTTGGTGATTTTATATAGAATCAAAAATGATCTAATATAAGATCATAGATATTCATTACAAACGACCTTTTGTGCACTTTGTAAAAAAGGCCAATAAACCTTTGCAGCTTGTTATTGAAGATAAGGTTATAGAAATATGCAAAAACCCAAAGCTTGGCGTACAAAAACTGGGGGATTTACAGGGTATTTTTGTATACAAGTTTCGATTTCATCAACAGGAGTACTTAATCGCATATAAATTTGATCAATCACAAACAGCAATAGATTTGATTTGGATTCATTTTTTTCAAATTGGTAGTCATGAAAATTTCTATGCGGAACTAAAACGCTTTTTACGACAAGAACAGACTTTAGGAAAATCTAAGGGAGTAAAAATATGAGCTTTGCATTTACAGCAGAAGATCTATTTGATCAAGTTAAACAGATGCCTGCAAAAGAACGTATCAAATTTTTCTCATTGATTGCGATTAATGCATTTCAAGAAAAAGATGCGACTCATGAACAAGTATTTGGGCATCTGCGTAACGACGTCTTCTCCGCAGAAGAGGCGGCAGAATATTTAGAGATCTCCATCCCCACCTTTCGTCGCTATGTTCAGTCTGGAAAGATCAAGCCTAGAGACATCATTGGCAGAAGTCAGCTATTTGCAACAGTAGACTTACGTAAGCTAAAACAAAAACTAGACTAAAGCATCGTTTATTTTCGGCTAAATCAGCAATACCATCTAAAATACCCCCATGCACCTGAACGAAAAGAACCGCACCCCAAAGAAGGAAGATCCTGACGAGGGGCCAAGTAAGTCCGAGTTAAAGCGTCAAATGACCGAGCGCCAAAAACTGGCAGAGGTTCTAGCTGCACTCAGTAGTGATGCACTTAAAACGATCCCCATGGATGAAGCCATTAAAGCTGCTATTGCCGAAACTCCCAAGATTAAAAGCTTTGAGGCGATTCGTCGCCATAAACAATATCTTGGCAAGCTGATGCGTTTTTTGGATGAAGAAGAGCTTGAAGCTATTCAAAAACGTTTAGATGCAATTCAGGGGATTAGCAAGGCGGAGACCGCCAAGCTGCACTTCTTAGAAAACTATCGAGATAAGCTCATTAGCCATGATGAGACTTTTACCAAGCTCATTGAGCAATTTCCGGATATGGATATTCAGAATATGCGCACTCTGATACGCAATGCCCGCAAAGAAAAAGAACAGAACAAACCCCCAAAGGCTTATCGAGAAATCTTTCGCGTCCTCAAAGATTTAGGACTGTAAGCTATAGCTTGAGTTGACGGGTGGGCACTTCCACCCAGCGATATAAATAATTCGCTGCAAACCAGCTGACCACTAGTACAACAAACATTAATCCCAACGCAATGAAACCGTTGTTGTGGACACTTAAGCCAGATGCGATATAGACGGCATTAGCGATCAAGATAAAAGAAAAGTGTAATAAAAAAGCACAATAAGATCTGCGACTTCCCCATAAAATACTGAATACCAAGCGATGCATCTTGGCATGCTTGTTATCCTTGTAGGCATGACTACCCCATAAAATTAATAGCAAGGCAACTGCATATGCCAAGATATTTCTGACCCAGAGATGCTGAAAGCTGGCAAATAAAATAATGATGCCAATCACACCAATCAAGATGAGAGCCAAACGATTCACAACAGGATCGGCGTAATTTTTCGCCAACTGGGATAACACTCCAAGACCATAGGCGCCAATAAAATAAATAAAGTAATTTTCATAATGGCTTAAGCGATTGAAATACAGCAAAGAAGACACGATCAAAATCGTAGCCACCCAAATTAAAGAACGAAATCCCGGAAACATCCCCAGCATAATCGCCAAAACCGCATAGAGCTGCCAGTCAATCGCCACATACCAAACACCGGCAGAAATAGAATCGAGACCCAGGATCCCTTGCAAGAAAAAGAGGTGGGCTAAAAACTGACCTAAGGTTTCAGATTCACCCACAAATTCATCTTGCACCCAGAACCGCGCAATCCAAGCACAAAGAATAGTCAATAACAGCGCGACGACATAGGGTGCAAAAAGGCGTAAATAACGATTAATGATCAGTCTCAAGGCCTGCCGCGGATTTCGTAAATCAGCCGTACGGGTAAGTGACTGGGCAGCCAAATAACCGCCCATCACCAAAAAGATTTGTACCGCAAGGCGTCCATACTCATACAACCAATTCATGACTACGGGTAAAAATTGCCGAGCATCCTCTGCCAACTGCCCGTAACTCGAGAGATGGTGCAGAATGATTAATAAGGCGGCAAAGACCTCGAGAAAATCAATTAATAAGAAATGGTTTTTTGAGTGCAATAAAATATCTCATAGAGATAATGGATTAAAGGGATTGGTAAAACCAAGCCAGATTTTACAGTGCCGCTACCCCGTTGATAGATTAAAAAATGATGCGTGCACCAATAGTGACAGCTTGCGGCATACCGGCTTGATAGGCACTATTTGAAGTTGCCTGATTAAAGGTAATGTATTGACGGTTCAACAAGTTCACAACGGAGGCAAAGATAGTGGTTTGCCCGTTGAGTTGATAGTTCGCCTTTAAACCCAGAATGGCATAGGCTGGAACTGGATAGAGATGCGCAGTATCCATCCATGAATTTCCCACATATCGCAGTGTTGTGGTCAAGCTCGCATTCGGCGCCGGATAAAAACTCAGTCCAGTATTCACCATATTGCGAGGTACGCCGCCCACCTGACTATTAATGGGATCACTCGTAGCCGTCCATGTTAGACGCGCTGCAGTGAGGGTATAACCAGCATCAACCGCCCAGCGGGCATTGAGATCATGGTGATATTGAAACTCCACACCCTGACTTAGCAGATTTTGCTGGTTAGTAAAGTAATTGATGGATTTGGAATTACAAATACCCACATTACCCGTGCCGGCCAGTGGATTACCAGTGGCATTGCACAATGACTTTGCGAGGACCACATCACTTGTGCTACTAGCGCTAAGCGCATAACTAGATACGGAGTTCTGAATGTAATTATTAAAAGCGGTTAACTGCGCAAACCCCTCTCGCCAACGATAATCTGCGCCAAATTCATAACCAGTCATCGTCTCAGGGGTAAGGTAGGGGTTGGCAAAATTCCAACTGGTTTGCGAGCCATAACTACGCAAGGTGTTATTCATGCTGGGCGCATGAAACGCTTGGTAGGCGGCAGCTCGTAAATCAAGATTACCTGTGAGGTTGTAGAGCAATCCAAGTGAAGGGCTTAATTGGGTCTTGCTTTTATTCGGGATATTTTGATAGATGGGGTTTGCGCCCCCAGCTCCGGCGTTATACAAACTCGGAGTTTGACTATTCCAATAATCTACGCGTGCACCTAATGTCGCCTCTACTGGGATCGCATTTGATTTTGACTTTAACTGTCCCAATAAGCCGTAAAAGTTTTGCTGGCCTTGCGCATAATTTACCGAAACCACACTGCCATTGCCATTGGAATTTAAATTATTGGTTATGTTAGATGCGGTAATATTTCTGGCGTCGACCCCCAGAATATATTGATCAATTCCAATAGCTTTTAAATCATGTGTGTACTGCAGTGATCCACCTAAAGTCGAATAGGGGTCGGTATAGTTCGCATTGACATACGGCGTATTCGATGGCGTATCTGTAGTTTTGGTGGTTGAGCCACTTTGCTTATAAAACTGGGTTTGCTGATAGTACACATTTACCTGAAACTTCTTATCGGCATCTAAACGTGTTGTACTTCCCCCTGCGACATCTGCAGTCTGGATTAAATTGGGCGCAATTGCATAGTTAGTGCTTAAGTCCTTCATCGTGCCATACCCCACCCGAAAGAATCCATTGGTATTCTCGGTTGGCCTAAAGTAACTTTGTAGCCTCACATTAGAATTCGAGGCAGTATCAGTACCCATACCATTTTTAATATTGGCGGGCGATGCTGGCGAAATCGTTGCGTAATTCTGAAAGCCTTCGCTCGAAAAGTAATCTGCTGAAAAACGCATCTGCAAAGCATCAGACACAATTAAATCTTTAGATGCTCCAACATTACCGGTAGCAAATGAGCCATAGCTTGCCGATACTTCTTGAGCGCTATTTTTAGGCGTCTTGGTGTTAATGTTAATCACACCACCCATGCCATAGTTGCCATAAAGACTGGACACCCCGCCCCGCACAAATTCGACTGACTCAATCGAGGACATCGGCACCAGATTCCACTGCACCGTACCGTAAAAAGCATCATTTGCCGGTAGTCCATCAATCAGTACCAGTGTGCGACCATAACCTAGCCCGCGCACGTTAATACTCTGCCCAGTCGGATCTTTTTGGTAATACGGCACATCGTTTAGAAATACGCCAGGGATATTCTTTAAGACTTGATCGATTGTTTGATCTGGCGAGGACTCTAAGACTTCTTTAGTCAAGATCGTCGTATTAAGGGACATCTGATCCAAAGGAGTATCTGAACGAGTGGCATTGACCACAACATCACTTAGCTTTTGATCGTAATTAGGCGGCGGGGCTATTTGTGCCCAAGCCCACACTGATGGCATCAGCAAAAAAAACGCAATGTGACGCATCTTTACCCCCATGCCAATCTCAATCGACTGATAAAGGGATTATTTAGACTTACCCATTAAAGAGGCCAGCAAAGGGTTGGACTTTGCTAGCTCTTTTTTGGTTTTTGCCTTTTCTTCAGTAGCTCCGAGTTTCGGAACTTTTGCAGCGTTCTTCATGCGCTGCGCAGTCGCCAAGGCTAAATTCTTATACAGGTCGGTTTTCTTCATTGTCATTGTCGGAACTCTTTCAACTCAATTACTGCTCAATCGCTCTTTATTTGATAAGTGAGCGGGCAGCAAAACCCAGGAAGAGCAAAGACCAGCCCTGCAACAACAATTCAATCGCAATTAAGAGTCCGGGCAACCATAGGCTTGAAGCTGGATAACCGTTCATGATGAGCACACCCATCAAGATTGAAATCGCGGAAGACAGCGCCAGCCAGAACCATTCACGGAAATGACGATGTTGAAATGCAGAAATTAAACGCAAGAAACCAGTAACAAAGAAAATTGCGGCAAGCCACAAGGTAATAGCTTCTAATGCTGGGATTGGAAACACCCAAGTAAATAGGCCAGCAGCAATATAGAGCAATGCCAAGACCAACTGAATGCCAAAGCTTTTCCAGCCGTGAGACTTAATGGCATGCATAAACTGCAAAGCACCGCCAATAATTAAAAATGCTCCCAGTACATTAATAGTGACAAAAGAGAACATCACCTGGCCCGCCACACCAATCATGCCCAAAATAATGAACAAAATGCCCAAACCAATCAGCATTCCTGGCGCCTTAGCGGCGGTACCCATCACTGCAGCACGAATTTCTTGAAGCTGCGCTACTGATAGCTGAGAATTGTTTTCAGACATGTCGACCCCTCTTAATAGTGTCAAATATTGCATCAATTAACTGCTTAGGCACTGATGTACTTATCCAAGCGATGCCTGATTATCCAACGAATTGGGCCAAACCGGTCAAGCCATGTATCCTTAGCAAAATCATGTACCCCAAAGCGATCAACCTTCTCCTAAGTCAATACCCCTTATGAATACCTCCCTCACTGTTGTTCTTGGTATTGTGGCAATCCTTTTTCCACTCTTTATTGGTCGCCTCGTTTGGCAACGCTTTGATCATTACTTTGGCAAAAATGATCAGGCCTATATGGATACTTTGGAGTACTTTCTCAAAAAACTCGCCTTTACTATCCTGGTGGCCTTCATCTTGCTATGGCTTGGTATGAGCTTAGTATTTCATGGCAACGCAGCGTAAGCCATTACCCACCATGAATGCGCAACTCAAAACCATCTTCAGCAAAGCTAGACTCAATTTTGTAGTACTGGCCGCTATTGTGCTGCTCGCAGTATTGGGCAAACTGAGCTATCCCGAGCTAACTAATCGCATCTTTGAAGCCGCTGATCAGCTCGTCTCAGATCTGATTCTGGTCTTTGTTGCCATCACCCTAGGGGCATTTATCCCCCAATTTAAACTGGTCGTTATGGGTGCAATTGGCGCATTTATTGCGGCAGCTGGAGCAATTCACTTTGGGATTTTTAACTACCTGACAATTGATTACCTATTTTCGGTTCTCATTGTGGTGCTAGGCTTTGCCGCCATTGCCAATCTCTATCGGCACTATCGAGAATTTGAGCTGTAAGCTGCTACTAAACGAAATTTAGGCAATTTCAGCTTTCTATATATAGAAATAGTTATATAGACGAGACTTTTCAGTATTTGAAGGAATATTGGAAATCTACGACAATCTAGCGCTATGTATAAATATGACGCTATCGACCAAACCCTTGTAGATCAACGGGTTGCCCAATTTACTGACCAGGTTGCCAGGCGCCTTGATGGCAGCCTCGGCGAAGAAGAATTCAAACCCCTACGCTTGCAAAATGGGTTGTACTTCCAACGCCACGCTTACATGTTGCGTGTTGCCATTCCTTATGGACTGTTAAGCGCCAAACAATTGCGCACACTGGCCATGATTGCCGACAAATATGATCGCGGCTACGGTCACTTTACTACCCGTCAAAATATTCAATTTAACTGGATAGAGTTAGAGCAAGCGCCTGCGATCTTGGCTGATTTAGCCAAAGTAGAAATGCATGCGATTCAAACATCAGGTAATTGCATTCGCAACATTACGAGCGATGCCTTCGCCGGTGTAGCTGGTGATGAGTATGTTGATACCCGACCCGTTTGTGAATTACTGCGTCAATGGTCAACCCTGCATCCTGAGTTTGCCCACCTGCCCCGTAAATTTAAATTTGCAATCAATGGCTCTAAAGAAGATCGCACTGTCTTGTTATGTCATGACGTGGGTATTGAACTTCACAAAAACACTCAAGGTGAATTACTAGCCAATCTCTATGCAGGTGGCGGTATGGGTCGCACTCCTATTTTGGGATCACTCATTAAACGAGAGCTACCATGGCATGTTTTGCCAAGCTACCTCACTGCCCTATTGCGTGTGTACAACCGCTTTGGCAGAAGAGACAATCTTTATAAAGCGCGTATCAAGATTTTGGTGAAAGCCTTAGGCCCAGAAGAGTTTGCGCGCCAAGTTGAAGGTGAGTGGACGCAGATCAAGGATGGCAACAATTCCCATCAAGATGACTTCACTCAAGCTGAGTGGGATCGCGTTGCTAAACACTTTACAAGACCCGCCTATCAAGCTCTTGCAGCATTAAGCGATCAAGAAATTTCTGCGTCAGTACCCCAGTCAGATAAGCTAGCTTTTACCCGCTGGCTAGAGCGCAATGTTAAGCCGCACCAAGTGCCAGGTTATGCCAGCGTCATACTCTCACTTAAACCCCATGGTACTGCCGCACCAGGGGATGCGACTACTGCGCAAATGAATGCCATCGCCGATCTAGCAGATCAATATAGCTTTGGTGAATTACGCGTCACTCATGAGCAAAACTTAGTGCTTGCTGATGTAGAACAATCTCAGCTATTTGCCCTATGGCAAGCTGCTAAGAAGCACAATCTAGTACTGCCAAATATTGGCCTACTCACTGACATCATTGCTTGCCCAGGCGGGGACTTCTGTTCTTTAGCCAATGCCAAGTCATTGCCGATTGCCAAAGCCATTCAAGAACGTTTTGATAACCTTGATTACTTGTTTGATCTGGGTGACATCACTTTAAATATTTCTGGATGCATTAACTCTTGTGGCCACCATCACGTTGGCAATATTGGGGTGCTGGGAGTCGATAAAGATGGTGAAGAGTGGTATCAAATTACGCTCGGCGGCGAACAAGGGGTTGATGCCGCAATTGGTAAAGTCATTGGCCCTTCCTTTTATGCTGATGAAATTCCTGACGTGATCACTAACATCATTAACACTTATGTAGAGCAGCGATCTACTGAAGAATCCTTTAGCGATACATATCGTCGTCTTGGAGTAGTGCCTTTTAAAGAATCTGCTTATAAAAACGCCAAGAAAAAAGATAAAGCAGAAGAACAAAAAGAAAGCGCTGCGAGCTAATCATGAACAAGCACATTATTCGTTTTCCTAAGGGCGGCAAACCTACGATTACCCCTAATGAATGGCAAGTCTGGGATGGTGAGCGTGATGAAGGCGGCATTCCGGATCTAGGTCATGGCGCCCCGAATGTTCTCATGCCTTTTCATTGGTGGATCACCCATCACCTCAATGCTGATGTCCTAGAGCTCATTCAGAAACGTGCGATTGGTGTTTGGTTTGCTACCGATGATGATATTTTGAAGCACGCCGACCTTATCAAAGCCGGCCTAGCAGTTTGGCCAGTAGTAGCTGCGCACTTTCCCATCTTTCGCGATGGCAGAAGCTTTAGTACCGCAGCGCTCTTACGCGATCGCTTTGGCTATGAAGGCGAAGTACGCGCAATTGGTGATGTCCTGATTGACCAACTCTTGCAAGGTGCACGCGTTGGCTTTGATAGTTTTGAATTGCGTCCCGATCAAAATATGGATGTCGCTCTCAAGCAATTTGATTTGTTTACTGTCACCACCCAAAATAGCTGGCGTGGTAAGCGCACTTTGCTTGAAGCCTAAGAAAAATACCGTAAGTAAGTCAGCAAACACCATGAGCTCTCAACATCACCACACTGCAATAAGTGCCCAAGGCAATGCCTTGGGCAAAGTGTATTTGGTGGGTGCAGGGCCCGGTGCTGCTGACTTAATTACTGTGCGCGGGGCAAAGCTTTTAGCCCAAGCCGAGATTGTTTTACATGATGCTCTAGTAGAACCAGAAATGTTAGCGCTCTGCCCTCAGGCCATCAAAGTTCCTGTAGGCAAGCGCTGTGGCAAGCTTTCTTCAGCACAGCACTTCATCAACAAGCGTTTAGTTGATGCCGCCAAACAACATCGAATAGTCGTGCGCCTCAAAGGGGGCGACCCCATGCTCTTTGGTAGAGCCGATGAAGAAATTAGCGCCTTGAGACAAGCGGGTATTGAAGTTGAGGTGGTACCCGGCATTACTGCCGCTCTAGCTGGCGCAGCGAGCCTACAACAATCATTAAGCTTAAGAGGCATCTCACGTAGCGTCGCTTTTGTCACCTTGGCCCAAGCGAGCTCTGACCAAGATCACTCAACAGTAGCCAGTCAACCGATTCCCAATCCTAGCGCTGATACTTTGGTGTATTACATGGGACGCAAAGACGCAGCTAAGATTGCTCAGCAACTGATTGATCTAAAATACGCCCATCATTGCGATACTCCAGTGCATATCCTTGAAGCTGTGAGTACTCCAAGAGAGCGTCACCGGTCTAGTACTCTTGGCCAATTAGCGCAAGGGCTTGCAGACCCATGGTTTGATAGCAGTTCACCAGCGCTGATTATGGTGGGCGAAGCGCTTAAAACCGAACAGCCAGAGATGATTTCGACTTTAGATGAGGGCTCTAGCCCCAAAATCGATAATGGCTTGCAAGACAGCCTCATCTTCACCAACTGCCGGCGTAGTGCTTAAAGCAATCTGCGGATACTTTTCCTGACAACTGGCCAGCAGTAACGGGAAATCATTGCGTAGATGCCCGCCCTGACCAAAGAAGACTGGCACCACAACAATTTCAGAAGCACCAGAAGCAACCAAGGATACAACGGCTTCTTCTAGAGAAGGTTGCATCATCTCTAAAAATGCGAGTTCTACCAAAGTTGCGGGATGCTGGACTTTCCACAAAGTACCCAAACGGTCAAGAGGCTCGCGCCAGCGTGCATCTCTTGCGCCATGACCAAATAAAATGATTGCCTTCATCAATACCTATACACTCCAATACAAACTCTCGTAATCAATTAATTTATCTATACAAGCTTAACCTTAATTTCATTAAAGTGCGTATAGCACCTATAAAGATAAGGCCCCATTATGGAACTTCTTCACTCTTTAGCCTCTCAAACTTGGTTTATTGCCCTAATGAGCATCGCTCTAATTGGTGGAGTACTTTCAGCAGTTCACCACGCCGAAGTCATTGCTCATAAAACAGGTGAGCCTTATGGCGCTCTAGTGCTAGCTATTAGCGTCACCATTATTGAGGTATCACTGATTATCTCCATGATGCTCTCAGGTCATGAGGGTTCGGAATTTATTGCGCGTGATGCTGTATTTGCCACGGTGATGATAGTCTTAAATGGCATTATTGGCCTTTGCATTTTTATTGGTGGCATACATCATCATGAAATGAGCTTTCGCAATGAAGGGACTAATTCAGCGCTGGCGGTACTAACTGCATTAGCTACCTTTATTTTGGTGATGCCGATTGTGACTGTGAGCACGCCTGGGCCGGATTTTACGAAAAGCCAATTAGCTTTTGCAGGCATTGCTTCATTTGTGCTGTACATTGCTTTTCTGCTCTTTCAAACCATTACCCATCGTGATTACTATTTGCCAAAAGTCAAAGAACAGCAGACCAACAGCAACGCACATGCAGACAAGCCGAGCAATCTTAAGACGGCTACAAGTGCTATTCTCCTATTAATTTCACTAGTCACTGTAGTGGGTTTAGCAGAAATCTTAAGTCCAGTTATTGAATCGGCAGTCAATACAGCTGGTGCGCCCAAAACGATTGTAGGTATTGCGATTGCCCTTTTGGTGCTCATGCCTGAAGGCTACGCTGCGGTTAGAGCTGCTAGGGCCAATCGCTTGCAGAGCAGTTTGAACTTGGCACTGGGTTCAGCGCTTGCCAGTATTGGCCTCACCATTCCGACTGTGGCAGCGATTGCGATCTTTTTTAATCTTCCGCTCAGTCTTGGCATCAGTAGCCTCAATATTATACTAATGTATCTCGGTTTCTTTATTGGAGCGCTTACGCTAGCCATTGGTAGAACCACCCTACTTCAAGGAGTGGTGCACCTAATTATCCTCTTTGAGTATTTATTTTTGAGTTTGGCACCTTAGAATAAACAGTATTTATTATCATTTCCAATTAATCCTCATAAAAATGCAAGAAAAACATAGCTTTGCTACCAATAACGTCTCGAATCTATAATGATTTCATGTTTAGCCTATTAGCCGCCTTCTTCGCTTCATTTATTGCGACCCTCTTAATCATTCGCTTTAAAGATTTACACAGTCATTTCTCCGCTGACTCTGATTTATCGGGCCCACAAAAATTTCATAAAAATATTGTTCCTCGGATAGGCGGAATCTCTATTGCCCTCGGTATTACTGTAGCAATGATTATAAGGTTTAATAATAATTCAAATATCTATACTGAAATAACACTTGCTCTCTGTGCTATCCCAACCTTTACAATAGGCCTCATTGAAGATCTAACAAAAAAAATTAGCGCTCGTAAAAGATTATTTTTTACGATACTTTCAGCCCTTGGGTTTGTTTATCTAAATAATACACAAGTGCTTTATTTAGATATTCCAGGCATCGATTGGATCTTTGCCCTTCCCTTAGTCGGCTACCTATTTGCTATCTTTGCGATAACCGGGCTGGCAAATGCCTACAATATTATTGATGGCTTTAATGGTCTTGCAAGCATGGTTGGAATCATTGCATTATTGGCTATTGCCTATATGGGACTGATTTTCTCTGATCCTACGATTACTTATTTAAGCCTCATTATGGCTGGCGCTATTTTAGGATTTTTCATCTGGAACTACCCCTTTGGACTGATTTTCCTTGGAGATGGCGGCGCCTACTTGATTGGCTTCTGGATCGGAGCTCTGAGCATTCTACTAACCTTCAGACACCAAGAAATATCACCTTGGTTTGCATTTTTGATAAATGGCTACCCAATTCTGGAGACGCTATTTACCATTTATCGCAGGAAAATCCATCAAGGGAAAAACCCAGGTCAACCCGATGGCATTCACTTTCACACCCTCATATATCGCCGTATATTGATGAAAGCCCATCATGATAAAAACTGGTTTTCAGCAAATGCGCGTACAGCCCCCTATCTTTGGATTTTAAATGGAACTAGCATCGTGCCAACAGTTTTATGGTGGCATTCCACACCAACCCTAATGGGCGCATCTTTATTTTTCATTGCGTTCTATATTTGGCTTTATACCAGCATTGTGAAGTTCAAAACGCCGAAATGGTTATATCTAGAGTAACTAAAAAATAGCCCGATACATTATGTTTTGAGGCCCCCTTCTAAGATACATAACTTAGAGATCTCTAGCGAAGTAAAAGTTCTGAAGATTTTGTTTGGAGCATCTAGGATCAAAAAATAATTTTGGTGAATTTTGCGATTTCAAAAACAACTTGAGCTCGAATTAATTTTTACAAAGAGTGTTGGCATACTCCATACTGTTTGAAGGTTGTGCGCACGTG
>CANGEC010000023.1 GCA_947452625.1 Burkholderiaceae bacterium | reverse complement strand
TGACTGGATTGTTTTGCACATTCCAGGCTGACCAATCTAAAGCTGGCTGCAGTGGAATAACTTGATAGTTGGGTGGAAACCGAAAGTTGCTGGCGTCATCCATCTTAGGTGGATCAATGATCATGCCAGGGTTGAAGAGGCCTTTTGGATCAAATGCATGTTTGATTTGCGCAAGGGCTTGGGTAATTTTGGGGCCAAATTGCCAAGAGATCCACTCGCCGCGACAAAGACCATCACCATGCTCACCACTGTAAGCACCTTTATATTTGCGGACTAATTCCGAGGCTTCTTGCGCAACTGCACGCATTTTCTGTGCGCCATCGCGGCGCATATCCAAAATGGGGCGAACATGCAGCGTGCCTACGGAAGCATGTGCGTACCAAGTGCCTCGTGAACCGTGTTTTGCAAAGACTTCCGTGAGGGCTTGGGTGTATTCCGCTAAGCTTTCGAGGGGTACGGCGCAATCTTCAATGAAGCTCACGGGTTTGCCATCGCCCTTGAGGCTCATCATGATGTTGAGCCCAGCCTTGCGGACTTCCCACAAGTTTTTTTGCAGGCTAGCGTCTGGCATGGCGACAACTGAACCTGGTAAACCCAGATCCCCCATCAAGTCTTCCAGCAACTTGAGTTTTTCTAGTAAGGGTGCGTGTGCATCGCCTGAAAACTCCACCAATAAAATCGCAGCGGGGGTTGGGCTGTGGGGATCGATGAGAGCGGTTTCAATCGTCTTCTGAAAGCTGGGATTACTGCGGGCTAAATCAATCATGGTGCGATCGACCAGTTCAACTGCAGTAGGGCCCAGCTTCACAATATGTTGTGCGCTATCCATCGCTTTATAAAAGCTAGCAAAATTGACCACGCCGAGCACTTTATGTTGTGGCAGGGGCGATAGCTTGAGTTGCAGGGATTTAAAGTAAGCTAGTGTTCCTTCGCTCCCCACCAAGAGGTGCGCCAAGTTCACGCTGCCATCTTGGGTATAGGGCAATTCACTTTGGGGATGAAAGATATCGAGGTTGTAACCTGCAACCCGTCTGAGCACTTTCGGAAAGTGCGCTTGGATTTCTGGGTGCAATTGATCGGCTAGGCCTTTAACAAAATCACCCAGTTCTTTAGCGACTCCAGTGCTGTTGGCGTAATTGCGAAATTGTCCAACGCAACCATCAGCCAGCCAGGCATCGATACCCAAGACGTTATGCACCATATTGCCGTAAGCAATTGAACGACTACCGCAAGAGTTATTGCCAGCCATCCCGCCAATCGTCGCTTGTGCGGCAGTAGACACATCCACTGGATACCAAAGACCATGCTGTTTGAGTGAAGCGTTCAGATGGTCTAGTACGATTCCGGGCTCTACTTCAACGAAGCCTTTTTCGAGGTTCAGATCTAAAATATTTCTGAAGTACTTGGTGTTGTCGATCACCAAGGCTGCACCAGTGGTCTGACCACATTGACTAGTGCCTCCTCCGCGCGGTAGTACCGGCACATGGAGTTCAGCGGCAATTTGTAGTGCGCTAGCAATATCTTGAGCCGTTTTGGGCACGAAAACCGCAACTGGCATGGCTTGGTAAATCGAAGCATCAGTAGCATAGCGTCCGCGACTGGCAATGTCAGTCATCACTTCACCAGAAGTTTCTTGGTGGAGGCGTTTTGCGAGTTGCGCTTGATCCGCCATCAAGGCAGAGATATCGAGGGGTTTATTCATATGGGGCTAGTCTCAGGGGAGAGTGGGGCAGTGGCATTTGCCTCAGAATTGAGGAGCTCAATCACGACATCCCGTTTGTTCATGACGTGTTGAATCATCACTTTGCGCATACGTTCACTATCGCGTGATTTGAGTGCATCAATCATCTCTTGGTGTTCTTCCACCGCTTTTTCCCATTTCACACCATTTTGATTGGAGCGAAACCGGAGTGCTTCAATGCGGGCATTGACCTGCGTAAAGAGTTGACTCAATACGGGGTTATTGGCCGCTTGATTAATCAGATGATGAATCCCGAGATTGAGTTTGTAATAACTTGATAAATCACGTCTTGCATAAGAGGCCATCATTTCATATTGGAGAGCCTCTAATTCAGAGAGGGTGGCGTTGCTAATATTTTTAGCGGCTAGCTCTCCTGAGTAGCCCTCGAGTTGCGCAATGACATCAAAGGTATGTATTACATCTGCCAAACTCAGTTGGATTGCAATGGCACCCCGGTTTGCGATGAGCTCGACCAAGCCATCAGCCGCCAAACGACGAATTGCCTCTCTAATAGGCGTGCGTGAGACGTGGAGGCGCTCGGCTAGTTCGCGTTCGTTGAGTTTGCTGCCTGGCGCAATCGCACCCTCGACCAAGAGGGATCGGAGTTTTTGAAAGATTGCTTCGTGCAAGCTAGGTGAATTGGCGGGGACTGTTGCCACCATGATTTAACCTTATATTTGTATACAAATTTAATTTTATTGATGATAAATCATAAATATTGCCTGTATAAGGCTTTATTTTAAGGATTAAGTAATATTTTTTGCATACAAAAATAAAAATAAGGCAATATTCGCTTACACTAAGCGATTGCTAACCATCCAACTCAGTGAGACAAACCATGTTGAAACTTGATAACCATCTTTCTGGACGCCATTTCTTGCATATTCCTGGACCCAGTCCAGTCCCTTCACGAGTATTGCGTTCTATTAGTTATCAAACGATTGATCATCGTGGCCCAGAGTTTGGTGAGTTTGGTTTGAAGGTCTTAAGTGGTATTCAAAAAATATTTCAGACTCAGCAGCCGGTCATTATTTATTCTGCGTCGGGCACTGGCGCTTGGGAAGGTGCGTTGGTCAATGTGCTCAATCCTGGCTCTAAAGTGCTCTTCTATGAAACTGGCCAATTTGCCAATTTGTGGCGTGGCCTTGCTCAAAAAATTGGTTTAGATGTGGAGGTCGTTGGTAAACCAGGACAAGATACTTGGCGCTGGGGGATTGATACGGCAGTGATTGAAGAACGCCTGCGTAAAGATACTCAACATGAAATCAAGGCAGTATGCGTTGTGCATAACGAAACTTCGACTGGGGTGACCTCCAATATTGCCGCGGTTCGCAAGGCGATTGACGCCGCCATGCATCCGGCATTGCTGTTAGTAGACAGCGTATCAGGCTTGGGTTCAGCTGAGTATCGTCATGATGAGTGGGGTGCAGATGTCACGATTGCGGGTTCGCAAAAAGGGCTGATGTTGCCACCCGGAATTGGTTTTAATGCTTTGTCGCCACGAGCTATTGAAGTGAGCAAGACAGTGAAAACGCCGAAGTCTTATTGGGCGTGGGATGAAATTTTGGAGTCAAATAAAACTGGCTATTGGCCAACGACTCCAAGCACCAATCTGCTCTACGGTCTACATGAAGCGATGGACATGATGTTGACCGAAGGTTTAGACAATATTTTCGCGCGTCACAAACGTTTGGCAGAAGCCTGTCGTCGCGCTGCTATAGCTTGGGGACTAGAGAATCAATGTTTGGATACCGGATGTTATTCCCCGGTATTGACTTGTATTGCCGTTCCTGAAGGAATGGATGCAGATGCCCTGCGTAAGCAAGCACTCTCAAAGTTCAACTTGTCTTTGGGGGTTGGGCTGGGCAAACTCAAGGGTAAAGCCTTCCGCATTGGCCATTTGGGTGATTGCAATGAATTAAGCCTGATGGCTGCTTTAAGTGGGGTCGAGATGAGTTTGGGGGCTATGGGCTATCAGCCGAAGGCCAGCGGGGTTGTGGCTGCCCAGGAGTTCTTGAAGTAAGCCTAAACCGTAGACCTATAATTGAGCTAATTTAAGAAATGATTAAAACGCCAATGTTGTACTGATGCATTGGCGGTATTTTTGAGACAAAAGGATAAAGACCATGTTGGCAACAAAACCTTACTTAACCCAAGCTGATGTCCAAAAGATTTTGAATGCTGCAAATCAGCATGCTACTGATAATCATTGGGCGGTAACGATCGCTGTTTGTGATGATGGTGGCCATTTATTGGGCATGATTCGTCGTGATGGTTGTGCGCCGGTATCAGCTTATATCGCTCAAGAAAAAGCACGCACTGCCGCAATGGGCAAGCGTGAGAGTCGTGTATATGAAGAAATCATTAACAATGGCCGCATCTCTTTCTTGTCTGCTCCGCACATCGCGGGGATGTTGGAGGGTGGGGTTAATATCGAGGTAAATGGGTTTACCATCGGCGCAGTCGGCGTTTCCGGCGTTAAATCGACTGAAGATGCTGCCATAGCAAAGGCTGGCATCGCGGCCATCTTGTAAGTTACCTTGACTAATACTGCTACTGAAATAAATATCCCCTCCGGTGCTGCCGATAGCAGCACCCCTTCAGCAACAATCACTTTTGCTGATTTTGGCTTAGACCCGAAGATTCAAAAAGCGGTCTCTGAGCAGGGTTACAACACCCCAACTCCGATTCAAGCGCAAGCTATTCCCCATGTTTTGCTCGGCAAAGACCTGATGGGTGCTGCGCAAACTGGCACTGGCAAAACTGCGGCATTTGTTTTGCCGATCATTCAGAAAATTTTGCGTCATGCAAGCAGCAGCGCTTCACCCGCCCGTCACCCCATTCGTGCTTTAGTTTTAACGCCAACTCGTGAGCTTGCAGTACAGGTTGCTGAAAATGCCGCGAGTTATTCCAAGCACACCGACTTGCGTGCAGCAGTGGTGTACGGTGGCGTTGATATGAAAGAGCAGGTTGCAACTTTGCGCAATGGCGTAGAGATTTTGATTGCTACCCCGGGGCGTTTGTTGGACCACATTGGTTCTAAGGTGGCCAATCTTTCTCAAGTAGAGATCTTGGTTTTAGATGAAGCCGATCGCATGCTCGACATGGGATTTTTGCCAGACTTGCAACGCATTATTGATTTGATTCCTGCGCAACGCCAAACCTTATTGTTTTCAGCCACTTTCTCCCCGGAGATTAAAAAGTTAGCGCAGAGCTATTTGCGTACGCCGGTGACGGTTGAGGTCGCGCGTCAAAATGCCGCTGCCGATACTGTGAAGCAAGTGGTGCATATGGTGTCCTCTGCGGATAAGCAGCGCGCCATCGTGAAGATTTTAGAAGCTCGCACCCGCCAAGGTTTATCCCGTCAGTGCATTATTTTTACCAATAGCCGTTTGGGTTGCGCCAGATTAGCGCGCGCACTAGAGCGTGATGGCATCAAGGCAGGCGCGATTCATGGTGATAAGAGTCAGGGTGAGCGTACTTTAACTTTAGATGCCTTTAAGTCGGGCGCGATTGAAGCTCTCGTTGCGACAGATGTAGCGGCTCGTGGCTTAGATATTCCGGACATGCCTTGTGTAATTAATCATGAGCTGCCTTTCAGCGCCGAGGATTTTATTCACCGTATCGGTCGTACTGGCCGTGCTGGCAGTAAAGGCGATGCAATCGCTTTGGTTGATGATGGTGAAAAGCGTTTGCTCGACGATATTGAAAAGTTGATGAAACGCAAGCTTGAAGTAAAACCGTTGCCGGATGTCAAAACTTCCCCAGGTCAGCCGTCTGACCCATTCTTTTATATGCCGTATGAGTCTGGTGCTGCACCTAAGGGAGTTGACGCAGTAAAGACTGCTGAACCCGAAGTGAAGAAGGTTGGGATTACACCTGCCAAGCCCGCCGTTGGCGCTCTTTTGGGCGGCTTTAAGAAAAAATAAGTCTGAGCTTGCTTAATATTGCCAGGCGCGAGTGGCGGCCAGTAGCCACTCAGCGATAGAGGCATTTGCGGCGACGGGTAAGTTTTTTAGGCCCAAATATTCCCCCGCTTTTTTTAATTCCATGAGCGCCTGTTGTGGATTCCGTGTATGAATAGCAGTTGCTAACGTTTGCTTACTCAGCTTTTCACCATACTCATCAAGTACAAGCGGTAAATGTAAATATTGGGGTGAGCGGTAGCCTAGTAGATGCTGTAAATGAATCTGCCGAGCGGTATTGCTGAGTAAGTCTTCCCCTCGCACGATATGGGTAATCCCTTGGGCTGCGTCGTCTACCACGACAGCGAGTTGGTAGGTAAAAAGGCCATCATTTCGTCGCAACACAAAATCCCCTACTGCCTCATTAAGATTCTGTTTTTGGGTCCCAAGTCGTCGATCGGAAAATTCGATGATGAGGGCATCCGGGAGTGCCAACCTCCAGGCGCCCTGATTACCGAGGAGCACCTGCGGCCTCAATATTTCCGGGCGGCAGGTTTTGGGATAAATCATGTCTTGGTTGCGCGGGGTAGTGATACCTTGCTGAGCCAGGGTATTGGCAATCATTTGGCGCGAGCAGGAGCAGGAATATAGCCTAGAAGCTTGGTTGAGGACTTCTGAGGCCTTTTGATAAGTGTCTTGGCGCTCGGATTGCCAAATGACCTCTTCGTCCCACTGGAGCCCGCAGGAGAGTAATTGGCGCATGATTTCTTGATCGGCTCCACGTACGCATCTGGGGGTATCAAGATCTTCTATTCTGAGCAGCCATTTGCCACCTTGTTTCTTGGCATCTAACCAGCTTCCGAGGGCAGCCACGAGCGAACCGGCATGGAGCGGGCCGGTCGGAGAGGGCGCAAATCGGCCCCGATAGCCGCTGGCTGGGGATGAAGGGATTTTCAGGTCGTACACGGCTAAAATGATCTCATGGCTTCACCCCGTTTTGTACATCTTCGCCTTCATTCCGAGTTTTCAATTACGGATGGGATTGTGCGCATTGATGATGCGGTCGCCCAAGCTGAAAAAGATGAAATGGGGGCTTTGGCCCTAACTGACTTGAGCAATTTATTTGGCTTGGTGCGGTTTTATACCGCCGCCCGCTCTCAGGGGATTAAGCCGATAGCCGGCGCAGATGTTTGGATTAGCAACCCCCAAGACCCGGAGCAGCCTTATCGCCTCTTGCTCTTGGTGCAGAACCATTCTGGCTACCTCAATCTTTGCCAGTTATTAAGTCGGGCCTCTTTGGATAATCAATCGCGTGGGCGTGCAGAAGTAGATCCGGCATGGTTTTTGGAGCCGGCATCTAAAGAGGAAGATAAAAAGGTCAAAAAAACCCTAGCCTATGGCTTGATTGCCTTATCCGGTGCGCGGATGGGTGATGTTGGCGCTGCCTTGTTGGCGGGCCAAGAGGAGCAAGCGCAAGCTGCAGCAGTGCGCTGGGCCAAACTATTTCCGGATTCTTTTTTTATTGAAGTGCAACGTGGCGGTCACCCGCAAGACGAGCAGCACCTACAGTTGGCTTGCCACTTAGCGAGCGCGATGGATTTGCCGGTGGTGGCAACGCATCCCGTACAGTTTATGCAACGCAGTGATTTCACAGCGCATGAGGCGCGGGTTTGCATTGCTGAAGGCGAGCTCTTAGGTAATCCACGCCGGCAAAAGAAATTTAATGAGGAGCAATATTTTCTATCTCAAGCGGAGATGGAAAAGCGTTTTGCAGATTTGCCAGTTGCCTTAGCAAATTCCGTAGAGATCGCGAAACGCTGCAATCTTTCCCTAGTACTTGGTCAGCCACGTCTGCCTGATTTTCCAACGCCGCCAGGTATCACTCTGGATGACTATTTGTTGCAACAATCCGAAATTGGTCTAAAGCGCCATATGGAGCGCAATTTCCCCGATCCAGAAGAGCGTGCCAAAGAGGAAGTGCGTTATCACGAGCGCTTAGTGTTTGAGGTCAAGACCATTGCGCAAATGGGTTTCCCTGGCTACTTCTTGATCGTGGCCGACTTTATCAATTGGGCGAAAAATAACGGTGTTCCAGTCGGACCTGGTCGCGGATCGGGTGCTGGATCCCTGGTAGCCTACTCACTGGGCATTACCGATTTGGACCCCTTGCGCTACAACTTGCTGTTTGAGCGTTTCTTAAATCCAGAGCGTGTTTCCATGCCTGACTTTGATATTGATTTTTGTCAGCATGGGCGCGATCGCGTGATTCAGTACGTCAAAGATAAGTACGGTAAAGATGCAGTCAGTCAGATTGCGACCTTCGGTACGATGGCAGCGAGAGCGGCAATTCGGGATGTGGGTCGAGTATTGGAGCAGGGTTACAACTTTGTGGATGGCATTGCCAAGCTGGTTCCCAATAAGCCCGGTCAGTACATGACGATTGATATTGCCAAGAAGGAAGAGAAGCAATTAGCCGAGCGTGAAAAGAATGAAGATGAAGTGCGGCAATTGCTTTCGTTGGCAGAACAATTAGAGGGTATGACTCGTAACGTGGGCATGCATGCTGGTGGTGTGTTGATTGCCCCCGGCAAGTTAACGGATTTTTGTCCGCTCTATACCCAAGAAACCAAGGATCAAGATAGCAGCTCTGTCATTAGTCAGTTTGATAAAGATGACGTAGAAGCGATTGGTTTGGTGAAGTTCGACTTTCTTGGTCTAACGACATTAACCATTCTGGCGGCAGCAGAGCGTTGGATTAAAGCGCTCCATACTGATCGTAAAGATTGGAATATCGGTGAGATTCCTTTGGATGATGAAGGCGCCTTTGAAGTACTCAAGCGGGCCAATACCGTTGCTGTGTTCCAGCTAGAAAGTCGCGGCATGCAAGGCATGCTGCGTGAGGCTAAGCCGGACCGTTTCGAAGACATTATTGCTCTCGTGGCGTTGTATCGTCCCGGTCCAATGGATTTGATTCCAGACTTTATTGAACGGAAGCATGGTCGTCAAAAAGTGGAGTACCCAGATCCCCGCATTGAGCCTGTTCTAAGAGAAACCTACGGGATCATGGTGTATCAAGAGCAGGTGATGCAAATGGCGCAGATGATTGGTGGCTACTCGCTTGGTGGCGCCGATATGTTGCGCCGTGCAATGGGTAAGAAAAAGCCAGAAGAGATGGCTCAGCATCGCAAGATTTTTAGTGATGGTGCAAAAGTAGGCGGTATCTCTGAGGGTAAAGCCAACGAAATCTATGACTTGATGGAGCGTTTTGCGGGTTATGGATTTAACAAATCGCATGCTGCCGCATATGCACTCTTGGCTTATCAAACCGCCTGGTTAAAGGCGTATTACCCCGCTGAATTTATGGCGGCCAACTTATCGCTTGCAATGGATGACACCGATAAGGTGAAGATCTTGTATGACGATTGCCTGGTAAATCAGATTCGGGTTTTTTCACCCGACATCAACACAGGCGTATATGAATTTACACCACTAAGAGCGCCTGATGTAGCGCCGGATTCACCCTTGAGTCACATTCGTTATGGCTTAGGTGCGGTCAGGGGTACCGGTCAAGCGGCGATTGAATCGATTGTTAAAGTGAGGGAAGCGGGTGGTCCATTTAAGGATCTGTTTGATTTTTGTGCTCGAGTAGACCGTCGTCAAGTAAATCGTCGTGCGATTGAGGCGCTCATGCGCGCTGGTGCTTTTGATAGCTTGTATCGCGATGAGGTGTCTGCTGGCGGTAATTTATACGACATTCGCTCTACCTTGCTGGCCTCTTTAGCGCGCGCAATCGAGGCAGCTGAACAAGCCGAGGCTTCCATTCATCAGGTCAGCTTATTTGAAGCAGCAGGTGAGGCGGATCGTCATTTGCCTGAACTGGTGCGTGAGCCGGTATGGTCTGAGAAAAAACGCCTGCAAGAAGAAAAGACCGCATTGGGTCTTTGCTTAACTGGGCATATGTTTGATGCTTATCGCGAAGAAGTTGCTCACTTTATTCGTCAGCCACTGTCTAAATTAACTGAAGGTAAAGATCAGTTGATTGCCGGCATTATCACCTCAGCACGTATGTTGACTGGGCAACGGGGACGGATGATGATTGCGACGATTGATGATGGCAGCGCTGCGATTGAAGTGACACTCTATAGCGAAGTGTATGAGCCCAATCGCTCTTGGCTAAAAGAAGATGAATTGCTAGTTGCCAAGGTGAATGTCACACCGGATAAATTTTCTGGTGGCATGCGGGTAGTTTCTGAGGCGGTAATGGATATTACTGGTGCCAGAATGCGTTTTGCGCGCAATATTCATGTGTACATTGATTCGGCAACAGACTTAAAGATGCTCCGTACTCACATTAATCCTTATTTGATGTCCAATCGGGTGCGTGATCCTAAAGTACCTACCTCTCCTGGCCCAGGAGTTTCTACGGGTAATGATGGAGTAAAGGGCCTAATGTTGACTGCTGCTGTTACCACCAGTGGTGGCGCTTGCTTAATGCAGTTTCCCGAAGAATTGCGCATCTATCCAGATGATGCATGCTTGCATAGCCTTCAGCAAATCCTTGCGTCAAAGCAAGCGAATCCAGTGCAAGTTCAATATCACTAAGACTGACTTACTTCAGGGTGATGCTTTGAATAGCATCGATCACTTGTTGTGGCTCTAATAAATCCAAGCAAATGCTTTTGCTGTTGGGGTGATCATCGCAGCCTGCTTTGCGGCAGGGCACGCATTCACCAGGTCCTTGCAGAATGGTGACGTTACCTACAGTTTGTGAGCGAGCCTGTAATTGATAGGGTTGTTGACCGATAAAACCATTGGGCCAGGGCCCAAAGTTCGTTGGTGGGGTTGGGCCGAATAAGGCAATTGTGGGAATGTTGCAAGCTGCAGCAAGGTGGGTGATAGAGGTATCAACACCGATATAGAGTAGCGCCCCCTGAATTAAGCTGCGTGCCTGAGGGATGGACAGTTTACCGGCGGTATCGATCACGCGACTCCGCACGGCATCGTCTAGCAATGACAGAATATCTTGATTGAGCTGCAAGTCTTGCTTGGCGGGAGAGGCACTCAGCACTACTTGCCAACCTTGCTGCTCAAGCCAGGTAATTAATGTTTGCCAATACCCGAGCGGCCAACGCTTGTAAGCAGTTAATGGGCCGGGGTGTAAAACTACGTAAGGTGGCCGTAGCGCATTTGCAATCGCTGGTGCGAGAGGTTGGCCAATGGGCGGTACTACAGAAATGGCTTTGGAAAATAAATCCTGAGGGTTTTTAGAAAAGACTTCAAGTAAGCGCAGTTTTTCGGTAACGACATGTTGGGCAAAGTAGTCGACGACTACCGTTCCAAGACAAATGGCTTTTTTCCAGGCATTTTGCTTTTCATGCTTGATTCTTTTTGCCTGATCCTGGGCGCTGATTCCTTGAGGGTGTCCACCTAAAACACCCACTCTTCTAAAAGCGGCTAGTAGCCCATAAAAGTAAGCGCGATCACTCGGCTGGGTAATGATTGCTAAGTCATAGCGTTGAAACAGACGCTTAAAGAGTGACAGGCATTCACCAAGCCTAGGTCTATCAGAGGTTTCGATGAGTTGCGTGACATCAGGATTGCCTTTGAGCATATCCATCTTGCCGCGATATCCCAGAAAATGAAATTCAGCTTCAGGCCAAAGTTGGCGGGCTTGCGTAATGAGTGGGGTGGTTACTAGTACATCGCCAATTTGGCGCGTAGCGATGAACAATACTTTTTTGGGTTTAAATGAGGAAAGTGTACTCATGCGTTTATAGTGCTTTTGCTAGGATTTTCTCGCGAACTCGCTGAGCGTTTTCTGCGGCTTTGCTTTGATCATGAATCTTGTGAAAGAGATGAAACACTTCCGTTGACCACGATCCAGATTTGCGTACTATCTGATTTTTCTGCAAACGAAAGACAAAGTCTGCATCCTCATGTCCCCAGCCAGTCATGCTTTCATCAAACCCATGAATCGCTAGAGCATCTTGTTTCCAGCAGGCCATATTGCAACCTTTAATACGGCGCCAGACAAATTTTTGATAGTTACGCCAGTCGCCATCACCCAGTTTAATTTTGAGTGGCCAGTATTTATTGATGCCGCCAGACAAACGGTGCTTTAGCAGGTTTGCACTAAAGCGCCCAAAATCCCAATGTGGCCAGTTGAGTAAGTGAGTGGTAAGGGTCTGGTTGAGCAAGACGCGGCTTCCGGTAACCAGGTGCCCCGGTTTGGCTAATTGACGATGACGCGCCACAAAGTCTGGTTGAGTAAGGCAATCTCCATCTAGAAAGACTAAGTAGTCGCCACGCGCTGCGGCAATGGCTTGATTGAGAATGCGTGTTTTACGAAAGCCTTGATCTTCTTGCCAAAGATAGGTGATGGGCACTGGAAAGTTAGACTTCAGTTTTTCAATGACTTCCAGGGTTTCACTAGTCGACCCATCATCAGCAATGATGACTTCAAAATCTAAGTCCGCCTGCTTACTCAGAGATTCTAGGCAGAACTTAAGTGCTTGTGGCCAGTTGTAGGTGGCCAGCAAAATCGAGATCATTGGCTCGCTTCCTGATTGAGCTGCCACAGCTTGATGTAGCGGTAATAAGTGCCTTGGGCATTTGACATGGCTAAAGCAAAGCCTTGGGGACCATCAAGAAAGCCAGCCCGAAGGAAATAGGTGCGCAAGAAAGACCATGCCCCATGTAAAACGGCTTTTAAGGGGGTGCTGGTTTTGCCTTTGGCGAAAGCTTGCTCTGCTGAGGCTGTTGAGTAACGATCAATCTTTTGCAGCACCTGGGAGTAGTTCATAAAACTGTAGTGCAGCATGGGATTTTTGAGCTTTGCCACTTCACCATCGGGGATGAGGCGCTCATGGACCAGGTCGTTTGAGAAACGCGCTGTTCCCCGCTTAAAGAGGCGATCAACAAAATCAGGATTCCAGCCCGAATGGCGAATAAAGCGACCACAGTACCAAGACAATCGGGGGATGGCAAAGCAGTTCACATGTCCAGCGTGGTGAATCGCGGTAAGGATTTCGGATCTAAGGGTCGGGGTTAATCTTTCATCGGCGTCGAGGGATAAAACCCAATCTTCGCTGGCCAAATCCAGGGCGCGGTTCTTTTGGAGGCCAAAACCGGGCCAATCTGCGGGTTGGGATACCAGCGCACCATGACTTTTGGCGATCTCCAAGGTCCGATCTGAGCTATTGCTATCGACCACCACAATTTGCTGGGCGATCCCTTCTAGGGAGGCTAAACAGTCGGCCAAATTGGCCTCTTCATTGCGGGTGATGAGTATGACTGATAAGGTGGGCATAATTCATTATATGAATGCTCAAGACCGTACCGCCCTAAACCGCCTAATTCAGTACCTCAAACCCCATATTGGCTTGATTATTGGCTCTTTATTGGCCATGGCCTTGGTGGCGGGTGCCGAGACCTCTATTCCAGCTCTGATGAAGCCATTGCTGGATCGGGGATTTACCGGGGGTATGGAAGGCAAGTTATGGCAAGTGCCTATTTTTTTGGTTGGCCTTGCTTTTATCCGTGGTTTAGCCCAATTTTTATCTAATTATTTGTTAAGCCGCGTGATCAATTCTGTTTTGTTGAAATTGCGGGCAGAAATGTTCCAAAGTTTGTTACATGGCACCACTGAATTCTTTCAAAAGAACTCCGCTTCAAATTTAATTAATGCAGTGGTGTTCGAGGTCAACAACGTACTCACCATTATGGGTGGGATGCTGATTAATTTAGTCCGTGATTCTTTAACTGTTGTGGGTTTAATGGGATATTTAATTTATCTCAACTGGCGACTAACTTTGGCTGTATTAGTCATCTTCCCGATTATTGGTTTTATGATCGGCAAAATTAATAAACGCTTACGCTCGCTCAATCGTGAGCAACAGTCTTTAACGAGTGATCTGGCATATATCGTTGAAGAATCTACCGCGGGCTACAAGATGATCAAGATTCATGGCGCTGAATCCTATGAGATGCAACGTTTTATGGAGAAGGCTGAGCGCTTACGCCAATTTAGCCTCAAGTCAGCAGTAGCCGGTGGTTTAAATCAGCCAATTACCCAGCTGATTGCAGCCATGGCGCTCTCTGCAGTCTTGGTGATTGCCTTAATGCAGTCGGCAACCGAAGGTACAACGGTCGGTGGTTTTGCGGCATTTATTACTGCGATGATGTTGGTGATTTCCCCGCTCAAGCATTTGGCCGATATTAATCAACCGCTCCAACGGGGCCTGACCGCCGCCGAGATGATCTTTGCATTGATTGATCAGCCCATTGAGGAGAGTGAGTCTCGTAAGTTGGATATGACATCCTTAGGCAGGGCGAAGGGCGGCATTCGGTTTGAAGATGTGAGTTTTTCTTATGATCAAGAGATGGGGCGTGATGAAGCCCTCAAGAAAATTAATCTCAATATTGCGCCGGGTGAGGTAGTGGCCTTTGTTGGCCCCTCCGGTGGCGGCAAATCTACCTTGGTCAATTTATTGCCCCGCTTTTATAAGCCAACGAGTGGCCATATTTATTTAGATGAGATACCTCTGGAGCAAATTGTTTTATCTGATATCAGAAAGCAAATTGCTTTTGTAAGTCAGGATGTGATTTTATTTAATGACACCATTGCTGCTAATGTTGCCTATGGCGCGCTGTCTGATGAAGGCATTGATCGGGGTCGTGTCATCGAGGCCTTAGAAGCAGCTAACTTGAGTGCGATGGTGAAAGAGTTGCCCGAAGGCATTGATACTTTGATAGGCGATAACGGCAATCGACTGTCTGGTGGTCAGCGCCAGCGCTTGGCAATTGCCCGCGCCATTTATAAAAATGCACCGATATTGATTTTGGATGAGGCTACATCAGCCTTGGATTCTGAGTCAGAGCGTCAGGTGCAAGAAGCGCTTGATACTTTGATGGCTGGCAGAACTACCTTGGTCATCGCCCACCGGCTTTCGACAATTGAACATGCAGACCGCATTGTTGTGCTCGAGCATGGTCGCATTGTCGAAAATGGTTCACATGCAGACTTAATGAAGCATGATGGCCTGTACGCGAATCTGCATCGCATCCAGTTCTCTAATGCTTGATGGGCTTTAGCTTAGAACAATATCGTATTGCTCTTGGCGAAAGCTGCCTTCTGCCTGTAACTTAATCGGTTTGTTAATAAAGTCACCTAGCTGTGCCAGGAATTGATTTTCTTCTTCCAGGAAGAGGTCAATCACATCTGGAGCCGCCACAATCCGAAATTCCTTAGGATTGAATTGGCGATGTTCTCGCACAATTTCTCGCAAAATCTCGTAGCAGATTGTTTGTGCCGTTTTCACCTCACCTTTACCTAGGCAAACTGCGCAAGGCTCGCAAGTGATGTGGGCGAGAGATTCGCGGGTGCGTTTACGCGTCATCTCCACCAAGCCTAATGCAGAAAACTCACTGACGGAAGTGCGGGCATGGTCTCGCTCGAGATTGCGTTTGAGCTCATGTAGAACAGCTTCTTGATGATCTTTACTCATCATGTCAATAAAGTCGATGATGATGATGCCGCCTAAGTTACGCAGGCGTAGTTGGCGAGCAATCGATTGAGCTGCTTCTAAATTGGTTTTATAAACGGTGTCATCTAAGTTTCGGGCGCCAACATAACTTCCCGTATTTACATCGACTGTTGTCATCGATTCAGTTTGGTCAATCATGAGATAGCCACCCGACTTGAGGTCGACACGGCGCCCTAAGGCTTTGTTAATTTCAGCATCCACATCAAACAAGTCAAACAGTGCGCGTTCGCCACGATGGAGAGTGAGTTTGCCCAGTAAATTAGGCATGTACTGGCTAGCAAAAGCATTGAGTTTTTCAAAATTCTCTGCAGAGTCCACTCGAATTTGCGTAGTCTCTTCGCCAGCCACATCGCGTAAGACGCGTTCTGCCAGACTGAGATCTTGATAGAGCAGTGAGGGTGCTGCTTTATGGTTGACTGCTTCGCGGATGTTGTCCCAGGTCGTGCGTAGGTAGCGCATATCGTGTTGCAGTTCGGTATCGCTGGCATCTTGCGCGCTAGTGCGGACAATGATGCCACCTTTTTCATCATCAGGCATAAGGCCAGCTAGTCGGACCTTAATGGCTTCGCGCTCTTCTGGTTGGTCAATTCTTTGAGAAATCCCAATGTATTTTTCGGCGGTAATGTCGCTACTGATGGGTGGTAGATAAACCAAATTCCGACCAGCAATACTCAGTTGGGTTGTGAGGCGAGCACCTTTAGTTCCCAAGGGGTCCTTGAGTACTTGCACTAATAGGGTCTGGCCTTCAAAGAGTAATTTCTCAATTTGCGCTTGGGGATTATTTTGGGTAATGTCAGCCACGTGCATGAACGCAGTACGCTCAAGACCAATTTCAATAAAGGCGGATTGCATGCCAGGCAAAACACGCACTACCTTTGCCAAATAAATATTACCAACAATGCCGCGTTGTCGGGTGCGTTCAATTTGTAGCTCTTGAACGGCTCCTTGTTGGATTAATGCCACCCTGGTTTCTTGTGGGGTGATATTGATCAGAATTTCTTCATTCATAAATAGCTAACTTGGGCGCGATCTAGTAGTTGAGTGGTTTCATAAATCGGAAGTCCCATGATACCGCTATAGCTGCCTTTTATTAAGGGGATAAAGGCGCTAGCAAGTCCCTGAATTCCATAAGCACCCGCTTTGCCAAAGGGCTCGCCACTGGCAATATAAGCCTCAATTTGCGCGACGGTGAGCGAGGCGAAGCTTACTTCTGAAACCTGCACCAAGCAAAGGGGTTTGTCATTGGCTGAAGAGGTCAGCGCAACCGCGCTAAGCACTTCATGGGTTCTGCCGCTGAGTAGACTTAAAATCCGCGCGGCATCACTTGCATCGTCAGGTTTACCCAAGATTTCACCAGTCGGATGGCCCGGCAGGCTGACGGTAGTATCGGCACACAAAATCGGTGCCCATGGCCGCCCACTGTTTTGCCAACGGGCTAATGCCGCAGCACTTTTAGCTAGGGTCACACGCTCGACATAAGCTCGCGCTTTTTCATCGGGAAGGGGGGTCTCAATGCTTTCACTATCTTCCCCAGGTTGGGCAACCAGCATTTCAAATTGGACGCCAATTTGCCTTAAAAGTTCTTGGCGACGCGGGCTTTGGGAGGCAAGGTAAACAAAAGAGAACATGAAAATGAATTACTCTCGGTGATAAGGATGACCCTGCAAAATCGTCCAGGCGCGGTAGAGTTGCTCTACCAATAAAACTCTTGCCATGGCATGTGGCAGGGTGAGGCTGGATAGACGCCACATGGCTTGCGCATTCTCTTTTAGGCTGGCATCCAAGCCGTCTGCGCCACCAATCAGGAAGGTAATATCCATTCCCTCTTGTCGCCAGTTGGCCAGTTGTGTAGCCATATTCTGTGTGGTTTGATCTTTGCCGCGCTCATCAAGGGCAATGATGCGCGAGCCTTTAGGAATGGCCGCTAAAATTTTGATGGCTTCCTTGGCGGGGGTGAGGTCCGGCTTGATTTCTTTAATGTCGATGCTGCAATCTGCTGGCATGCGTTTCACATAGTCATGGGTGGCTGTAGCTACCCAGTCCGGCATTTTATGCCCAACAGAGACGATGGTTAAGCGCATACGTTCGTCAAATAAAGCGTGAGTCTACTCTTCGTCAGGCTCACTTGCTTTGACAAGGCCTTTATCACCTGCCAATTTGACGCGCACAGGTTTGGCGCCCCACATACCTTCGAGTTGATAGTAAGAGCGTAGCATTGGTTGCAGGATATGCACGACGATGTCACCACAATCGACAAGTACCCACTCACCAGTCTCAAGTCCCTCAACGGAGATGACTTCACCACCTTTGGCATTGACCTCTTCTTTGACGGACATCGCAAGCGAACGGGTTTGACGATTGCTTGAGCCAGTTGCGATGATCACGCGATCAAATAATTCACTTAATTTGGTGGTGTCATAGACGCGAATATCTTGTGCTTTGACATCTTCTAAGGCATCAATAATGACGCGTTGTAATTTACGTAATTCCATAGTTTCTTTGCGATGTTTTTCTATTAGTTCTAATGGGTATAGGGTGATCTTAGCTTGATTACTTGTACAAGCCTAGCTTTGTGATGATTTCTGAAACGTGAGTAGGGATTCTTGCAGAATCGACTAAGTCGGAGGAGGGGGCTTTAAGGTGTTTTCGTAAATCGGTAGAGGATAAGTCAACCGCAAGTGTTTCATCTAGGTAGATGAGGCCATTTGCACTATTTTCAATAGCTTTTGCTTCCAGAGTTTGGTGTT
>CANGEC010000022.1 GCA_947452625.1 Burkholderiaceae bacterium | reverse complement strand
TGTTGCCGAGATACAACGAAGAAAACCAAAAAACTACCTTTTGACAAGCAAAAAGAGCTCCTAATTGCCCCGAACCCCGGTCTGGTAAGTCAAAACCAGCAAAATTCATTGGTCCCAGTTTTATTTGGGCATTACTTTCAATTTATGGAGATTTAAAGAATGAAAAAATCGCTATTAGCAGTTGCAGCAATGACAGCATTTGCTGGCGCTGCACAAGCTCAGTCCAGCGTAACCGTATACGGTATCTTGGACGTTGGTTTTGTTGGTTCAGCATACCGTGGCACACAAGCAACAGCTAACGCAAATAGCGTTGGTGCTGCTGCTGCTACTGGTGGTCCTGCCGTTAACGGCGGTTCTGCTGGTTTTGGTCAGTCTGCTGAGTCTACAAGCCGCATCGGTTTCAAAGGCTCTGAAGATTTAGGTGGTGGTTTGTCTGGCGTGTTTACACTTGAGACAGCAGTTAATCCTAATGGTGGACCAACTACTACTACTACATTTGGACAGTACAACCGTCAAACATTTGTTGGTTTGAATAAAAATGGTTTGGGCGCTGTAACTATCGGTACTCAGTACACTCCAATGTTTGATGTTCAGTCTATTACTGACGCTGCTGGTAACAATAACTTGGTTGGTAACGCAATTTACTCTGGCGCGTTGCAATCAACTACTGGTACATACAACACCGGCTTGGCTGGTTACACTTCTTCTGCTGCCAACCCAACCAGCCTTAACGAAGTAAGTTCTGCTTATGTAACTCGCGCATCAAATGCAATTAAGGCGCAGTCTGATCGTATCGCTGGTTTACGTGGTGAGTTGTTTTATGCCCAAGCAAACAGCAATCAGTCAAATGGTGCTATCAACGGTAACAACACTAACACTATGTTTGGTGTAAATGCTGATTATGTATGGAATAAGTTGCAAGTTGTTGCTGCTTACCAAACTCTCCGTGCTTACAATGGTATTGCTGCTCAAACCACTGCTGGTATGGGATTGTCTACTGCAACGGCTGGATCCTTTGGCGTAAATGCTAGTGATTCACAAACTTACGCTGCTGCAACATATGACTTTGGTATCGTCAAAGGCTATGCGCAGTACATTACTCGTAAGGCTTTCTCAACTTACGATAATAATTTCCAAACTCAGCGCTCCGCTTACCAGTTAGGCGCTCGTGCAAACCTAACCCCAACCATTCAGGTATATGCAACTTACGGTTTAGGTAAATCAAGCTACGCTCAAGCTGGTACAGCTTATGCTAACTTCCGTACAGCTCAGTTGGGCTCAGACTACTACTTGAGCAAGCGTACAAACTTGTACGTAGCATACGGTTCATTTAACCAGTCAAGCCCTAGCTCAGCTGCTGTTTCTGCTGTTTCTAGCTTGAGCGGTATGAACTACGCTGCTGGTATCCGTCACACTTTCTAATTTAACGCTAGCGTAAGCTAGTATTGAATTTAGAGATTAGTTGTAAATTAAACCCACTGTGTTACCACAGTGGGTTTTTTCCTTTCCCCCTCTTTAATTTCTTAATTTGGTTGGGCTTCAGTTAAAGTCTTGCCTATGAGCCATCATCAGGCAAGTACTTTGCCGGCCCTCTTATTTACAGAGTCTTCTATCAATCTTGGTGGTCAAGAGCTACAGGCTTTGCAGCAAATGACTGCGTTAAATGAACTTGGCTATCAGACTATTCTGTTATGTAAAAGAGGAAGTGCAATAGCTGCTGCTGCTCAATTACGAGGCTTACGGTTTTTGACTTTGCCCTTTAAAAATGCTTTTGATGTGAAAAGCATTTTTGGGGTTTCAAAGCTTATTAGGCAATTAAGACCCATTGCTTTGATGTGTCATGGCAGCAGGGATGCTTTGGTCTCGGCTTTTGCTATTAAGTGTGTTTCGTTTTTAGGTGTGGGCTCTCCGAAGTTATTTCGTATTAAGACGTTTCAACAAGGACGCCCCTTATCTTTTGCTTATAACTATCTATTTACAGGTACCTTGGTTCCAAGTGAGCATCTGCGCCAGAAGTTTTTAGTTAATCAATGGATTAGGTCAAATAAGGTTCAGGTGCTTTATCCAGGGGTGAATTTCGCTTTACTAGGTGCTGTAAGCACATTGCCCGAAGCTCTATTGCAGTGGTTAGATGCTCATCCTGGCCCTATGATTTCTCACGGGGCAGTGCTTCGCGGTGAAAAGGGGCATGCAACAATTTTGAAGGCGTTGTTGATTGTTAGAAAGCAGTTTCCCAGTATTCGCTATGTGATTGCGGGGGATGGTCATGATCGATCATTGTTAGAGCAGCGGATTCGGGATTTGGATCTGACTCAGAATGTGTTTCTGGCAGGGCATCTCTCAAGCGTTGCACCTTTGCTAAAGCGTAGTGATCTTGCAGTTCTTCCATCTCTTAGGGAGCCTTTGGGTATGTTTCAGATTGAGGCTCAATATCTTGAGGTGCCAGTGATTGCTAGCGATGTTGATGGCATTCCAGAAACCATCTTGCATCAAAAAACAGGCTTGCTGATAAAGCATGGTGATGCAGAGGAATGGGCAGCATCAATTTTGTGGATTTTAAATAATCAAGTTTTAGCCAAAGAGCTAGCGGTTGAAGGCAATCGTTATGTATCCCAGAAATTTTCGATTGAGAAAAACACCCAAGCCTTATTGAAACTCATTCGCTAGCATTGCTATCTGGCAATGCTAATGTCAGTTGGTTGTGGAGTAAACCTAGTTATTTCTTCAGGCTATCCCGAATCTCTCTGAGTAAGACAATATCTTCTGGTGTTGGAGGGGCTGGCGGAGCAGGCGGCTCATCCATTAGGCGTACTCTGTTCACAATTTTGACCATCTGAAAAATGACAAATGCCAAGAGGATGAAATTAATTGAGATGGTGATGAAGTTGCCATAGGCGAAAATCGGTACCCCAGCTTTTTTCAGGGCATCAAAGGTTCTAGGCACCCCATCTGGTACTTGCCCAAGGACCACAAAGAGATTGGTGAAGTCAATATGGCCGCCCAAAAGGGTGGAAATCACGGGCATGACTATGTCATTGACGAGGGAATCTACGATCTTGCCAAAAGCCCCGCCAATAATCACGCCGACCGCTAAATCGATCACATTTCCCTTGACGGCAAAGTCCCGAAATTCCTTTAAAACGCTCATAAATACCTTTCTTTTAGTTTATGAAGAGATTAACTCAAGATTAACCCCATATCTTTCTTGCTTACCCTACTTTTTACTTTAAAATCCTACCTTTAAGCAATTTCCGCCTATCAATGCTTCTTTCGAGGAATTTTGTAAATGAGTGACAAGCCCTGTATGGATAAGGATCGCCGTAATTGGTTGATCGCTACTTCAGCGGTTGGAGGCGTCGGTGCAGCTGCCGCCCTATACCCTTTTGTAGACAGTTTTGAGCCTTCTGAGCGTGCTAAAGCCGCTGGTGCGGCGGTAGAAATTGATATTGCTGGCATGCAGCCAGACGAGATGCGTACTGTTGAGTGGCGCGGTAAGCCAGTTTGGGTCGTGCGTCGCACTCCCGAGCAGGTGGCTGAGCTCTCAAAACTAGATGGTCAACTCGCAGACCCTGATTCTTTAAGGGATCCAGCCCAATTTACCCCACCTTACGCCCAAAACCAATGGCGTTCTATCAAGCCTGAGTATTTGGTGGTTGTCGGTATTTGCACGCACTTGGGTTGCTCACCTTCCGCTAAGTTTGAAGCGGGTGCCCAACCTTCTTTGCCAAGCACTTGGCCAGGAGGCTTCCTTTGCCCATGCCATGGCTCTACATTTGATATGGCGGGCCGCGTATATAAGAACAAACCAGCCCCAGATAACCTTGAAGTACCGCCGCATATGTATTTGAGCGATACCAAGATTCTGATTGGCGATGATAAGAAGGCCTAAGGAGAGATAAATGGCATTCCACGAAAAAGAAGTCCCAGCAGATGCTTCGGCAGCCCAGAAGGTCTTGGCATGGGTAGACTCCCGTTTTCCGCTGACATCCTCGATTAAGGCTCACTTAACCGAGTATTACGCCCCTAAAAACCTCAATTTTTGGTACTTTTTTGGCTCTTTAGCGATTGTTGTGCTGGCCTTACAGATCATTACCGGCATTTTCCTGGTAATGAACTACAAGCCTGACGCTGCAAAGGCGTTCGAGTCAGTTGAGTACATCATGCGTGAAGTTCCATGGGGTTGGTTGATTCGTTACCTGCACTCTACCGGCGCTTCCATGTTCTTCGTGGTGGTGTATTTGCACATGTTCCGTGGTTTGATCTACGGTTCATATCGCAAGCCACGCGAACTCATTTGGATCTTTGGCTGTGCGATTTTCTTGTGCTTAATGGGCGAAGCCTTCTTTGGTTACTTGCTCCCATGGGGTCAAATGTCCTATTGGGGCGCTCAAGTGATCGTGAACTTGTTCTCCGCCATTCCATTTATTGGTCCAGACCTCTCCTTGTGGTTGCGCGGCGACTATGTGGTGGGTGATGCAACGTTGAACCGTTTCTTTGCATTCCACGTCATTGCTATTCCATTAGTCTTAATCGGCTTGGTTGCTGCTCACATCATTGCTTTGCACGAAGTGGGCTCAAATAATCCTGATGGCGTTGAAATCAAAGAAAACTTAGATGCACAAGGCCATCCAGTCGATGGCATTCCTTTCCATCCTTATTACACCGTGCACGATGTATTTGGTCTGGGCGTGTTCTTGATGGTATTTGCTTTGATTGTGTTCTTTGCTCCAGAGATGGGTGGTTACTTCCTCGAAGCCAATAACTTTATCCCAGCAAACCCATTACAAACACCTCCACACATTGCACCAGTTTGGTATTTCACGCCGTTCTATTCCATGTTGCGTGCGACAACTACCAACTTCTTGTTGCCGCTGTGGATCTTCTTGGCAGTGATATTGACAATGTTTGCCAAGACCGCTAAAGACTTGAAAATTAAAGGTCTGTGCGTTGTTATCGCTGCAGTATTGGCGGGCGGCTTCTACCTCTTTGATGCGAAGTTCTGGGGTGTTGTGATCATGGGTGGTTCAGTAGTAATCATGTTCTTCTTGCCATGGCTTGATAACTCACCAGTAAAATCGATTCGCTATCGTCCAAAGTTCCATAAATACATTTATGGCGTGTTCGTAGTGAGCTTCGTGGTCTTGGGCTACTTGGGTATTCAGCCACCATCACCGATGTTTGAAAAGATTTCTCAGATTTGCACTATTTATTATCTGGGCTTCTTCTTGGCAATGCCGTTCTGGAGCAAGCTTGGCACTTTCAAGCCAGTTCCAACGCGCGTTACTTTTAAGTCCCATTAATTCAGACACCGAAGAGAAATTAGGAACTAGTATGAAACGAATTCTGCAAACTTTGATGGGCGTCTGCCAAGCAACAGTGTTGGTTGCTGCCCTAGGATTAGGCGGCAACGTTAATGCGAATGAAGGTGGCTTTCCTTTAGATAAAGCCCCAGATCGCGTTAGCAAAAATGCTTCCTTGCAAAATGGCGCAAAGATCTTTGTGAACTATTGCTTAAATTGCCACGCGGCAGTAAGTATGCGTTACAACCGTCTCCGTGACATTGGCTTGACCGATCAGCAGATCAAAGATAATTTGATTCTGAATGACGCCAAAGTGGGTGATCTAATGACGATCTCCATGACACCAAAAGAAGGTAAAGCTTTCTTCGGTAAGAATCCTCCAGATTTGTCGGTAGAAGCGCGTGCACGTGGCACAGATTGGCTGTATACCTACCTGCGCACATTCTATAAAGATGACACTACGCAAACTGGCTGGAACAATTTGGTTTATCCAAGTGTTGGTATGCCACACGTTTTATGGCAGTTGCAGGGCGAGCGTGCGGCGAAGTTTGAAGAGCGCAAAGATCCACATGACGAAGGTCGTATGGAAAAAGTATTTGTCGGCTTTGAGCAGTTAACTCCAGGCACGATGAAGCCACAAGAGTACGATGACAATATCGCGGACTTAGTTGCTTTCTTGTCTTGGATGGCTGAGCCAGTTCAATTAGAGCGCAAGCGTCTTGGCGTGATCGTGCTCTTGTTCTTGGCAATCTTCACCTTGCTCGCATGGCGCTTGAATAAAGCCTATTGGAAAGATATTCATTAATTCTCTCGTTGGGTGCAGTAGCGCCCAACTTGTTGAAAAGATTTAAAGCCGCTGTTTGTTTTGCGTTTGTTGTATTGAAGTAGAAATTTAAGGAAATATATTTATGATGGTGTTGTACTCGGGTACTAACTGCCCATTCTCGCAACGCTGCCGTCTCGTGCTTTTTGAAAAAGGCATGGACTTTGAGATCAGTGATGTGGACTTGTTTAACAAGCCAGAAGATATCTCGGTGATGAACCCTTACGGCCAAGTTCCTATCTTGGTTGAGCGCGATCTCATTTTGTATGAATCAAACATCATTAATGAATACATCGATGAGCGCTTTCCTCATCCGCAGTTGATGCCGCCTGATCCAGTTGCGCGCGCACGTGCACGTCTCTTCCTCTTCAATTTTGAGAAAGAGTTGTTTGTACACGTGGCTGCTTTGGAGAATGAAAAAGGTAAAGCTGCTGAGAAGACCCATGAAAAAGCGCGTTTAGCGATTCGTGATCGTTTGACTCAACTTGCCCCAATTTTTGTGAAGAACAAATACATGTTGGGTGAAGAGTTCTCAATGTTGGATGTCGCTATTGCGCCGTTGTTGTGGCGCTTAGAGCACTATGGCATTGATCTATCTCGTAATGCTGCCGCGCTTCTGAAATATGCTGAGCGTATTTTTAGCAGACCAGCCTACATTGAAGCCTTAACGCCTTCTGAAAAGGTTATGCGCCGCTAAGCAGTCATAGCGGTTCATAAGGTCAGTCAATGTCTGACATTCCAAGCAACAAGCCCTACCTAATCCGTGCTCTACACCAGTGGTGCACGGATTTTGGTTTTACGCCCTTTATTGCCGTCTTTGTAGATGCGCAGGTTGAAGTCCCTATGGAATATGTCAAGAATGATGAAATCGTTCTGAACCTATCTACCGAGGCTTGCCATCAACTGCAAATTGAAAATGAATGGATCAGCTTTCAGGCGCGCTTTGGTGGGGTCCCTCGCAAGATCTTGGTACCGGTAACTCATGTTCTGGCAATTTATGCTCGTGAGAATGGCCAGGGCATGTCATTTCCGTTTGATCCTAATGAAGTAAAAGCTTCCAGCCCTGAAAAAACAGAGCCTTCAGAAAGCAAGGATTCTAAGCATTCGTTCTTAAAGATAGTAAAGTAGGTTAGAATATCGTCGTTGCCCCTTTAGCTCATCTGGTAGAGCAACTGATTTGTAATCAGTAGGTGGTCTGTTCGAGTCGGACAAGGGGCACCAAATTTTCTAAGCACTCAATCGAGTGCTTTTTTATTGTCTTAAGCACTTAAATTATTTTTAAATGTTTCAGGCAAATACCGTAGCGCCACAACTGCTGCACATCCCAAAAAGATTACCGGATACCAAAGCCCCATTAAGTTGCTGTTGCTGAGCTGGTTAAGCCAAGTAACGATCAAGGGCAACAGTCCTCCAATCCAACCAGCTGCCAGATTGTGAGGCAGCGTTGCCGCGCTATTTCTATTTTTGGCGGGGAAGAGTTCTGCTAGTAGTGCTGTTTGGGGTCCCACCACAAGCGCTAGAATTCCTGACAGACCCATCAAGATGCCTGCGATGAGTGCTAGAGGTTCATGATTGATAGTGCTGACTTGATTGCCAAGATTCTGTATAGCGGCAAAAGCAGGCTGAATGAATAGTGCACCCAGGAAGAGTCCGCCAACAATCACCGGTTTTCTGCCCATTTTGTCAGATAGCCAGCCAGCAAAGATGGTGAGGGGGAATAAGGCTAAAGTTGCATAGATGCTGAGTTGATCTACTATCTCAGATGGAAGCCTCACTGCCGTCTTTAAGAAAATAGCGGTATAGACCTGTACACAAAAGAACAGGATGGCGCCGCTGGAAGAAATGCAAAAAAAAAGTAAGAACATCTTCTTGCGAATTTCTGGATCTCGGAAATTATTGGCGAGTTGAGATTGCGCTTTTTGCTGATGCTGGACTATCTCCAGGAAAACCGGCGTCTCCTCTAAAGCTCTGCGTGCCTGAAAAGCAATCGCGAGAAGTGCGAGAGAGGCCCAGAAAGGTACTCGCCAACCCCATGCCTGAAATTCGGCTGGGGAGAGCCAATGTTGCAGCAAGGCAATTTGCAAAGTTGAGACCAAAATCCCTAGGGGACCCATTAGCTGCAAAAAGCTAGTTTTGAAACCACGACTTTTCTCACCAGCATGTTCGGTTAGGTAAACAGCGCTCCCGCCAATTTCCCCGCCGGCCGATAGTCCTTGTAACAGCCGCAGGCTTACTAGCAGGATGGGCGCCCAAATGCCTATCGCCTGATAGGTCGGCAAAAAGCCAACACTTACCGTTGCAATACCCATCAGCGTAATAGTGATCATAAATACTGGCTTACGGCCAATCCGATCGCCCATAGAGCCAAATAATGCTGCTCCCAAGGGCCTAACCACCATACCAACGCCAAAGGTAGCCAAGCTCGCTAAAAGGCCTGTGCTGGGGTCGCTAGAGGGGAAGAATAGGGGGCCAAATACAACTGCAAGAGTGGCAAAGGTGAGGAAGTCATACCATTCCAAAAACGTCCCAAAACAAGCAGCTATTGCTACTTTCCGATAAGAATGGGCTGTATTTTTATTTTCTAAGTTATTGATATTATTCAATATTATTTGTTCTCATATAAATATGTTGCAAAGCAGCAAAAAATGCTTGATTTGTCATATTGCTTCAGTTACAGTTTCATGGTGCAGTGCAATATTTAAGGTTAATCTGAATTCCCAAATCTTAAGTGCGCACTTAATTGACTAGTTGTACCACCTAATTATTGGAGAAACACATGAACCAAGATCAAATCACCGCTAAATTGTCCCAAATTAGCAGCAAAGGCCTTGAGGCTACATTTTCATTGAGCGAAGCTGCTCTGGAAAATGCCCAGAAATTGGCTGAACTCAACTATGCCGCATCCAAAGATGTTTTGGTAAATGCGCAAGATGGTATTCAGCAAGTATTGACAGCTAAAGATCCAAAGCAAGTTGCTGAAATTCTCAGTGCTGATGCTTTGCAAGCTGCTGGCAATCAAGCAGTTGCATACCAAAAGAAAGTTACCAAAGTTTTGCGTGATAGTAATAAAGAATTGGCTAACGTTGTTGAGTCAAGCATTGATCAATTTCAAGATGGCTTAGAAGACTGGATTAACACTGTAGCTGCAAATGCACCTGCTGGTTCTGATGTTTTTGTATCTTCCTTTAAAACCATCTACGGTAGCGCATTGCAAGGTTTTGACCAGTTCCGCGCCGTTAGCAAAGAAGCTTTTGCTACTGCAGAGAAAAATGCTGAGCAAGCAATGGATGCAGTTCAGGGTCAAATCGCTCAAGTGAAAAAAGCAGCAACGCCTGCATCACGTGCACGTAAAGCTGCTTAATTTAGCTTAGGGCTTTCGCTTCAAAATAAACCCCGCTACGGCGGGGTTTTGTATTTGCGGTTTGCGGTATTGCTGAGATCTAGTTTGTATCTGGATCTGAGCCCTCAAGCAGAGGTGCGGAAATATTTTTACTGGGCTTTACGCCTAACTCACGAACCTTTTCTGCAGTACGTATTAGGTTCCCTTTGCCAGACTTGAGCTTATTAAAGGCATCGTGATAGCTGGTTTGAGCTTGGTCAAGGCGTTGCCCTAATTTTTCCAGATCATCAACAAAGCCCACAAACTTATCATAGAGAGTGCCACATTGCTTGGCAATCTCTAGTGCATTGCGATTTTGGTGATCCTGTCTCCAAAGGTGTGCAACAGTTCTTAATGTAGCCATGAGTGTGCTTGGGCAGACCAGCACAATATTCTTGGCAAGCGCTTCTTGATAAAGATTAGGCGCTGTTTTAAGAGCCAGCAAGAATGCCGGCTCAATTGGTACGAACATCAAAACAAAATCGACTGAACCAATGCCGTATAGTGCGCTGTAGTTTTTACTCGATAAGCCTTGGATATGTTGGCGTAGAGATTGAATGTGGGCGGTGAGCTCTTGTTCGGCAATGACGGGATCCGTAGTCTCAGCATGTCTTGCGTATGCGGTGATTGAAACTTTGCTATCGACCACCAGGCTTCTGCCCTCGGGAAGTTTGACCACAACGTCTGGTTGCAACCTAGAGCCGTCAGTTTGGGTATGGCTATCTTGGACAAGATACTCCTCGCCTTTGCGAAGTCCGGATGACTCTAGAATCGATTCTAAAACGAGCTCACCCCAGTTACCTTGGACTTTAGAGTCGCCCTTGAGTGCTTGGGTTAGCGAGCGAGTCTCATCAGACATGCGCAGGTTGAGATTGGCAAGTCGCTCAATTTCACTTTTGAGGGCATGACGCTCACGCGCTTCATTTCCGTAAGAATTGCTGACTTGTTCTTTAAATTCAATGAGCTTGGTTTGGAGTGGTTTCAGAAGAGCGTCTAAGCTAGCAGCATTTTGTTCTGTGAAGCGCTTTGACTTGTCCTCTAGAATCTCGTTCGCCAGATTCTTAAACTGGCTGGTTAAGGCCTCTTTGGCTTCATTGAGTGACTCAATGCGACCGAGGCCTTGCTTGCGCTCTGAATTGAGTTCCGCTTCTAGACGAATGGCTGTTTGCAGGGCCTGATCACGTTCGGTTCGCAAGGCATTACTTAAGCTCAGTTCAGTTTGAGCTTGCTCTTCACTACGGGCTAGAGCAGTCCTTAAATTGAATACGTAGACCAATAAGCCTACGCACAGGCCAAAGGGTAGGCCCGAGAGTAGTAAGGTGCTGAGATCAAAAGTCACGAATGACGATTAAGCAAAAATCAAGCGTGCTTAGGCTTTTACCAGCTTCTGTAACTCACCAGTCTGAAACATCTCAGTCATGATGTCAGAGCCGCCAATGAATTCACCATTGATATAAAGCTGAGGAATTGTTGGCCAATTGGCAAATTCTTTAATGCCTTGGCGAATGTTTTCATCATCAAAGACATTCACGGTGTGCAAGTCTTCAACTCCGGCCGCGCGCAAGATATTGATCGCGTTTCCGGAAAAGCCGCACTGTGGAAATTGCGCAGTGCCTTTCATAAACAGAACGACAGGATGGCTAGTAATGATTTCTTTAATTTTTGCTTGAGTATCCATAAATAGCTTTCTAGGGCAACAGTAGAGTGAGTTAAAGGTATTGCTTGATTTTAAGACTTTATGCGAAATAAGGTTATTCGCTCTTGCTAGTGATTGGGCTTGCGGGCTGAAACCACTCGGCAATGACCGGCTAAATCCTGATGAATACCAATCCCATCAAAATTTGCCATTTTCATTAAATTGGCCACATCAGCCGATTGATCAAAGCCATGCTCCACGGCGATCAGACCACCAGCCTTGAGAAACCGATTGGCTCCAGAAATAATCGCTTCTAAACAAGAAAGGCCATTGGCCCCATCGGTCAGAGCAGACGAGGGTTCAAACCGTAAATCTCCGTGGCTTAAATGGGCATCTCCTGCGGCAATATAGGGCGGGTTACTCAAGATCACATCAAACTGGACTGAATTCTCGAGTGCCTCATACCAGCTTCCTTGGGCAAATTGCACCCGCTCATTAAGTCGGAGATGGGCGGCATTGCGTTTGGCTATATCAAGAGCCTCTGTTGACTGATCTGTAGCGGTGACTATGGCTTGTGGCGCAGCATGCGCTACCGCTAGGGCGATGGCTCCTGAGCCGGTGCCAAGATCTAAAACTTTGGCCCCCTTGGCCTGATTACCCAGTTGTTGGATTTCTTGGAGGGCAATATCTACCAAGAGTTCGGTTTCAGGGCGCGGAATGAGCACCCCTGGAGCCACTTCAAGTTCAATCGCATGAAACCCTCTTTTACCAACCAAATAAGCCATCGGTTCGCCTTGCAGTCTTCTTGACTCAAGATCTCGCCATTCTTCTAAGGCATGGGGATTGAGTGCCATCTCATCTCGAGAGAGTAGGGCTGAGCGAGGCAGTTGATAGTGCTTTTCTAGAACAAAGGCCAGCAAAATTTTGGCTTCACTTTGAGGCAGGGCGCTTGCGCTCAAGACAGAGCGCAAAGAGATGTCGTTTCCCATGCGCAGTGACGTTTAGTTATCGCCTAAAGCGGCTAGCAACTCGGCTTGATGTTCTGAGGCGAGAGCGTTGCACAGATCGTCAAGATCGCCATCCATCATGGCATCAATTTTGTAAAGCGTGAGATTGATGCGGTGATCAGTAATTCGCCCCTGGGGGAAGTTGTAAGTCCGAATGCGATCACTCCGATCGCCAGAGCCAATTAAGGACTTTCTGGTCTGCGCTTCTTGTTGATGCTTTTCACGTTCGCGTGCATCCATGATGCGTGAGACCAAGACTTTCATAGCCTGTTCTTTGTTGCGATGTTGGCTACGGTCATCCTGACATTCCACCACAGTGCCGGTAGGGATGTGGGTAATCCGTACGGCCGAATCTGTTTTGTTGATGTGCTGACCGCCTGCTCCTGACGCTCGGAAAGTATCGATGCGCAATTCTGCAGGATTGATTTTGACTGCTTCGAGTTCATCGGCTTCAGGCATCACAGCCACAGTACAAGCTGAGGTATGAATACGTCCTTGCGTTTCAGTCTGTGGCACACGTTGAACACGGTGACCACCGGATTCAAATTTAAGACGCGAGTACACAGACTGGCCCACTAAGCGCATGACCACTTCTTTATATCCACCTAAATCAGATTCTGCGGCACTCACAATTTCCACTTTCCAGCCTTGACGTTCGGCAAAGCGTGTATACATGCGCAGTAGATCGCCGGCAAACAGAGCGCTTTCATCTCCCCCAGTACCTGCCCGAATTTCTAAAAAGACATTGCGCTCGTCGTTTTCATCTTTAGGGAGGAGAAGTTTTTGCAATACTCCTTCAAGTTCTTCCATGGTGGCGATTGCGGCCTTCTGTTCCTCATCAGCAAAGTCCTTCATATCTGGATCTTTACGCATTTCTTCTGCGGCCGCGGCATCTGCTTCAGCCTGTTTATATAGACCAAACTGCTCTACCACTGTCGCGATATCGGCATGCTCACGGGTGAGTTTGCGATAGACATCCATGTCTTTCGTGGACTCTTCGGTAGTTAATAAGGAATTGAGTTCGGCTAAGCGCGTGTCTAGATGATCTAGCTTAGCCCGCATACTAGGCTTCATCTAATGATCTTCTGGCTTAGAGTGTGAGGTAAATAATTTGGGGAGTAATTTAATGAGGGCATCGCGTTCTGCACCATTGGAATGTTGCAGAGCATGTAAGGAGCCATGGAGAAATTTATTGGTTAAACCTTGCGCCATTGCATTGAGCACTTCTTGAGGATCATCACCACGCATGAGGCGTTTCATCGCGCGTTCTAATTCGAGCTGTCTGAGACGCTCACCCTGCTGCTGAATGTCTTGAATAATTGGCACGGTATTGCGACCTTGCATCCAGTGCATAAAATTGCCTACGCGATCTTCAATGATTGCTTCTGCTTGACTGACTGCGGCTTGGCGTAAAGAGGCTCCAGTCTGAATCATCACCCCTAAGTCGTCAACGGTGTAAAGATACACATCATTGAGCCGAGAAATTTCGGGTTCGATATCACGCGGTACTGCTAGATCAATCATCACCATCGGTTTGTGACGCCGCTGTTTAAGAGCACTTTCTACCATCCCTAACCCAATGATAGGTAGCGAGGATGCAGTACTTGAAACAACGATGTCAAATTCATGCAAGCAGCTTGGTAATTCAGAAAGCTTAAAAGATTCAGCTTCGATATTTTCATTCGCAATAGAGTCGGCTAATTCTTGGCCGCGTTCAATACTGCGATTAGCAATTGAAATACTTTTGGGATGGTGTGCGACAAAGTGAGTGGCACACAGTGAAATCATTTCTCCGGCACCAATAAAGAGTACTCGTTGATCGGAGATCTTGCCAAAGACGCGCTCAGCTAGGCGCACCGAGGCAGCGGCCATCGAAATCGAATGAGCGCCAATCTCGGTTGAGCCGCGCACCTCTTTTGCTACCGAAAATGTTTTCTGGAAGAGTTGGTTGAGGTAGGTTCCTAAGACGCCTGCATCATTAGCAGAACGCACGGCGTCTTTCATTTGCCCCAGAATTTGGGTTTCGCCAATCACCATTGAATCCAGGCCACAGGCTACTCTGAAGGCATGGCGTACCGCATCCGATTGTGGGAGGGAATAAATGTGGGGCTGAAGACTGCTCGGGGCTAGCTTTTGAGTTTTGGCTAACCAATCAAAAGTAGCCTCATGCAGGATATTGGCCGCATTGGGATCATTAGCAGCGCAATACACTTCGGTGCGATTGCAAGTTGACAGAATGGTAGCTTCCGGGAGTCCGGCCTGATTCGCACCAACTAAATGTTGGCGAAGATCATGCAACGCTTCTTGAAGAAATTCAGGGTCAAAGGCGACCTTTTCCCGAATGGCGACCGGCGCTGTGTGATGATTGATGCCGAGTGTCAACAACTTCATAATGGTGATTATAGATTTGATGACAGCATCATTGGGGGGTGGTAAATGGGTTTTTTGGCTTTTCTGGTGATTGGCGGAGTCTCTGGGGCTGGTGCGTGGGGGTTTTATCCGAATCGCTCTCGCCAAAACACTGGTCAAAAGTTGCTCATGGCTGCCTTGCTGGGTTTTTTGGCGGCTTTAGGAGCCTCCTATCTGGGGCAATTTGCCCAGTTTTTTCAAGCCGGACAGATGCTCGAGTGGCTCTGCACCATTGTTGCCGCTTGTTTAGTGGGTGGGCTGTATGCAGCTTTATCTAGATGACTAAGCTAGGCCAAGCCAAACGGCTAGAGCTCGATTAACACTAGTTAAGCTTGCCTCATCAAGCTCGCCAATTTTTTTTCCAATTTTTTCCGCCCGCACTGACATGATCTTGTCGACTTGAATTTGACATGGTTTTGTTAAGCCATTTTGGCTATTGGGTAGAACATTCAAGCGAAATATCGGAGCTTCTACAAGTTCGCTTGAAATCAACAGCACTGTAACGGTCGCATGCTCTTTGTTGAACATGTTTGACTGAATTATCAGGGCTGGTCTTGGCTTGCCAAAGTCACCCTGCATGGCAATGGTGACCAAGCTGCCACGCTTCATACGTCTCCTAGATCATTTAAGGCTTCATCTAAGATGGCCATCAGTTGAGTATCTGCCCGATCTGCAGTTGATGCTAGCTTAGATTGCCGTCGACACTCTTGAATAAAGTCAGCTTGTCGAGTATCTGGGACCCAGATTTGAATTGGCCTTAATCCAGCTGCCTTTAATGACAGCCTGTGTTTCTGAACTCTTATTGCCGTGCTTGAGGCCATGATGACTCCGCTCTATTAATTTGTTACATGTAACATGATAACACAAAAAATAGTTACATGTAACAAAAGAATTAATGACCTTGATTGAACAGGTCTATTGTCTGCGTATCTTGACGGCTTGAAACCCACTCAATGGGTTTTTGTTGATGATCAGTCAGCCATCGGTTGGCAGCCGTAAAGTGGCCGCAGCTTGCATGACCCCCAGGCTGCAAGAATGGCCTGTGGGTTTTGTAGACACTAAGTCCGGAGGGGTGTGAGGACTGCAAAATATATTGATTGGGGTTTGGCTCAATCAGATGAAGCTTAGATTGGGCATGTCCACCCCATAGCATCCAGACTAAGTTAGGTTTGGCTTTAGCCAGTTCCGTAATGAACTGATCAATCAAGCTTTGCCAGCCTAAGTTAGCGTGACTACCTGCCGCGCCTAGTTTTACGCTGAGTGCGGTATTTAGCAGTAATACGCCTTGCGTAGCCCAGTCGTTTAAATCTCCGTTGGGTAAGCGCCCAAAGCCCTCGAGCGCCAATGCCTTGCTGATGTTTCTGAGTGAACTCGGAAACGCTCGCGAGTTGGTGGGGATATCGCTTGGAATCGAGAAGGCTAAACCCTGGGCAAGTCCTGGCGAATGATAAGGATCCTGACCTAGAATTACGACACGCACTGAGTCGACAGGCGTTAATTGCAGGGCTCTAAAAAAATGTTTTGGTTCTGGACGAATCGCCTGAGGATGTCGCTCTAACTCAGCCTGCAAATTTTTCTGCAGGGCAAGCCATGCCGATGTTTCAAAATAATCGCCCAAGAGGGCCCGCCAATCTTGTGGGATGTCATCTTTTGAAAAGCTGGGCATGAATGAAAAGCTCGGGCCGAGAATGACTTAAGCAGGTTCAAGTTGATATTGAATGGGGGCCTGGCTTGGATGCAAGACAGCCATGCTTTCATGTTCAAGATCTTCTCGATAAAAACAAAAGGTGATAGTTTGATTTACAGATAGGCCGCTCAACACTTTATCGAGACGGGCAGTGGTGATGCGTTCCCCATTGATGCTGGCCAACAGATCTCCTGGTGCCAGGCCTGCAGCTTGGGCCGCTCCACCGTCAAGCACATGGGTTACCTTCAGCCAGCCATTGATATCAGTATGGCGCATACCGAGTTGTAGTTTGATGTCGTCAATTTGAGTTTGCTTCTTTACGGTCACTTTAATAAAGCGCGGGTCAAACCATTTTTGCAGAGGAAGATCTTCAAGGCCGTAGATATATTGGGTTTTAAATTCTTGCCAGATTTTATTAAAGCTAGTGCCCAATAGTTCCTGGAGCAATCCATCTAGTCCATCTTCGGCAATGCCGCTCATCGTGATGCCGTGTTTTTGCCAAATCAAACGCATCAAGTCATCAAGAGAATGGCGATTTTGGCTAAATTGGCGAATCTTTAAGTCCAGCCCAAGGGCAGCTAAGGCACCTTTACCGTAGTAGCTCACCACAGCATTCGGAGTGTTTTCATCCGCTTGGTAGTACTTGGTCCAAGCATCAAAAGAGCTATCAGCCAGACTTTGTTTGACTCTACCAGGGCCGCGCAAGACGCCATTCCAATTGTTGGCCACTAATGTCAGATAGGTCTTGAGATCAATGCGTTTGCTGCGTAAGAGTTGTAGATCATCGTAGTAGCTTGTAAAGCCCTCAAAGAGCCAAAGTAAGCGCGTATGGTTACGACGATCGAGTCGATAGGGTTGAAATGCTAGCGCTTGAATGCGCTTAACTAACCAAGCATGAAAATATTCATGACTGCAAAGGCCTAAAAATTCTCGATAGCTGGTTTCATCTAAAGGTAGGCCACGTTGCGGAAGCTGATCCCGACGACAAAGCAATGCAGTACTGGCGCGATGTTCTAGGCCGCCATATCCCGACAACACTGCATTGACTAAAAAGAGATAGTAAGTAAAGGGCGCCTTTTTACTTCTCGGCTCAAAAAGATTGATAGTGCTGTTACAAATCGCTTGGAGATCATTGGCCAAGCGTTGCGCATCTACCGGATGAATGCACCCTTGAATGGCCATGGCATGAGGTACACCATGGGACTGCCAGTGAACCGTTTGAAACTCACCCATGGCTACAGGATGATCTAGTAGGTCATCATAGTTTTTGGCTAGATAAAAACCAAAACCGCGCTCATCTGTTTTGGCAGCCTGAAGCGTAGTCTGAACGTTCCAGTGCTCAGTAGCGCTAGTGCTTGGCGGCACGATTGCTAACGCACAGGGTAAGTGCTCTTGACCTTTGACTGCTAGGCAGAGGCTGCTGGCGTTGAAGAAGCCTCTTTCTTGGTCGAGATAGGCTGCTCGAACAGAAGAATCAAACGCATAGACCTTAGTTAGCACTTCAACGGAACCGGTAACTTTAGGTAGACGCCAGTGATCATTGTCGATACGCTCAAGAGTAAGGGGCTGTCGTTTAGCGTCAGCGTTATAAGCCTCAATACTTTCAATCTGTTTACTGAAATCACGAATCAAATAACTTCCCGGTATCCATGCTGGCATTTCCAGTACTTGGCCATTGGGATCTGGATTGGTAATACGCAGCTTTACAGCAAAACGATGACCATGCAAGTCCGCCGGCCAAACGGAATATTGAATAGCCGGTAAATCTGGGTTGCTAGTAGTGCTCATAGAAATCGATGGCTGTGATGGCATTACTTGATAGTGGAAAATTTCTTTTCAATATCACTGACTTGAACTGCGCCAGGAAAGCGGCTGCCATCAGTAAAGAATAGCGTTGGTGTGCCGGTGATGCCATAAGTCTTAGCCAGCGCTAGATTTTTGTCGATCGGAGTAGTGCATTCTGTCTTGTTACCTAGGGTGGCGCTATTGACCATCCAATCAATATAGGATTTGGTGGGATCCGGTGAACACCAAATTTGTTTCGCTTTTTGCACTGAATCAGGTCCTAGGATCGGAATTAAATAGGTATAAATAGTGACGTTATCTAATGCCTGAATAGATTTCTCAAGACGTT
>CANGEC010000021.1 GCA_947452625.1 Burkholderiaceae bacterium | reverse complement strand
TGGTCACCAAACCCGTTTCTGGTCCCCAAGAATGGCCCCTTATATCTTCGGCCATCGCAACAAAATCCACATCATCAACTTGGAAAAAACATTGCCAATGTTTCAGGATGCCCTGAAATTTGCAAAACAAGTTGCTGCTAATCGTGGCACGATTTTATTTGTTGGCACAAAACGTCAATCACGCGAAATCATCGCTGAAGAAGCTGCACGTGCTGGCATGCCTTACATTGATAGCCGCTGGTTGGGCGGTACGCTCACCAATTTCAAAACAGTTAAAGGCTCACTGAAGCGTTTAAAAGATATGGCAGTTGCCAAAGAAGCAGGCGACTGGGAAAAGCTTTCCAAGAAAGAGGCTTTGACAAATGATCGCGATCTCGACAAATTGCAAAAAGCGCTTGGCGGTATTCAAGATCTGAATGGTGTACCTGACGCCATTTTTGTTGTGGACGTTGGCTATCACAAGATTGCAATTACCGAAGCGAACAAGCTTGGTATTCCAGTCATTGCTGTAGTGGATACCAACCACTCGCCAGAAGGTGTTGATTACATCATTCCAGGTAACGATGACTCAAGCAAGGCTGTAACCCTTTACGCACGTGGTATCGCGGATGCAATCCTCGAAGGTAAAGCGAACTCTGTTCAAGAAATCTTGACTGCGGTTAAAGAAGGTGAAGAGGAGTTTGTCGAAGAAGGGAAGGCAGAATAATGGCCGCTATTACCGCTGCACTGGTTGGCGAGTTACGCGCCAAGACTGATGCTCCGATGATGGAGTGCAAAAAAGCATTAACTGAGGCTAATGGTGATATGGCTAAAGCAGAAGAAATTCTGCGTGTAAAGCTCGGAAGCAAAGCTGGTAAAGCTGCTTCTCGTGTAACGGCCGAAGGTATTGTGGCTTCTTTCATCGAAGGCACTACTGGTGCCTTGATTGAAGTGAACTGCGAAACCGACTTCGTTTCTAAGAACGATGACTTTTTGGCGTTTACCAATGGTTGCGTCAAGCTGGTGGCAGAAAAGAATCCAGCTGATGTTGCTGCATTATTGGCATTGCCAATGAATGATTCCACTGTTGATGCTGTGCGTAGCGCTTTGATCGGTAAGATCGGCGAGAACATTATGCCGCGTCGTTTTAAACGCTTCTCGGGTAGCAACAAGTTGGTTTCTTACCTCCATGGCGCGCGTATTGGCGTGATGGTTGAGTTTGAAGGTGATGAAGTTGCCGCTAAAGATGTTGCGATGCATATTGCTGCAATGAAGCCAGTGGCTTTATCTATGGCGGATGTTCCTGCTGAAGCGATTGCCGTTGAGCGTAATGTTGCCGTACAAAAAGCTGCTGAATCTGGCAAACCACCAGAAATCGTTGAGAAGATGGTAGAGGGTTCTATTCAGAAGTACCTCAAAGAGGTGTCTTTGTTGAACCAAACCTTCGTGAAAAACGATAAGCAAACGGTTGAGCAAATGCTCAAGGCTGCCAATACAACGATCAAAGGTTTCACTATGTTTGTTGTAGGCGAGGGCATTGAGAAGCGTCAGGATGACTTTGCAGCTGAGGTTGCTGCTCAGGTTGCTGCCGCTAAGGCAACTGCTTAATTGTTTTTGGTTGGGGTGACCCAGCCGGCTGTAATCCTTAAAAGGGCATGGAAACCAAGGTTTCCATGCCCTTTTGTTTTGTCTGGCTTAAGACCTTTATAATTTGCTAGAGATATTAAAAAGTACTTAAAGATCAATAAGCTAAGTAAGTAAATTACTCAGCAATTTACGGAAAACCGAAAACTATGCCAGCTTATAAACGTGTCCTCTTAAAACTATCTGGTGAAGCCCTGATGGGTGATGATGCCTTTGGCATTAATCCGATCACGATTGATGCGATGGTTAAAGAGATTGCGGACGTCGTTAATAGCGGTGTAGAGCTGGCTATTGTGATTGGGGGCGGCAATATTTTCCGAGGTGTCGCTGGTGGGGCTGCTGGCATGGATCGTGCGACAGCTGACTATATGGGAATGTTAGCCACCATGATGAATTCTTTGGCGCTGCAAGATGCTCTGCGTCAAAAAGGGGTTGAGGCTCGCGTTCAGTCTGCTTTGCGTATGGATCAAGTCGTTGAACCTTATATTCGCCCACGGGCTATTCGGGCCATGGGTGAAGGCAAGGTCGTGATTTTTGCGGCTGGTACTGGTAACCCATTTTTCACTACTGATACTGCAGCTGCCTTGCGTGGCGCCGAGATGGGTGTCGAGGTCATGCTCAAAGCGACTAAGGTGGATGGAATTTACAGTGCCGATCCGGTGAAGGATCCAACTGCTACGCTGTATAAAACGATTACCTTTGATGAAGCTTTAATTAAAAATTTACAGGTGATGGACGCCACTGCCTTTGCTTTGTGTCGTGATCGTAAATTGCCTATTAAAGTTTTCTCAATACTCAAACCAGGCGCGTTGATGCGCGTTGTTCAGGGTGAGCCTGAAGGCACACTAGTACACGTTTAATAGGAGGCTTGATGTCCGCAGCAGAAATTAAATCCACCACCGATCAAAAGATGCATAAGTCTCTTGAGGCGCTAAAAACCAATTTAGCGAAGATCCGCTCTGGGCGCGCTAATCCCGGTATCTTGGAGCATATTCAAGTGGAGTATTACGGTAACCCAACCCCATTGAGTCAGGTAGCTAGTTTAGGTTTGGCGGATGCGAGAACTATTAACGTTCAGCCATTTGAAAAAAGCATGGTTGGCGCGATTGAAAAAGCCATTCGCGATTCTGATTTAGGTTTAAATCCAGCCTCGCAGGGAACCGTGATTCGTGTGCCGATGCCCGCTTTGACCGAAGAGCGTCGTCGCGAGTTAACCAAGGTTGTCAGAAACGAGGGTGAAGATGCCAAGATCGCCGTGCGCAATTTACGGCGCGATGCCAATGAGCATCTCAAGCGTTTGACTAAAGACAAAGAGATTTCTGAGGATGAAGAGCGTCGCGCTACTGATGATATTCAGAAGATGACTGATAAAGCAGTGGTCGATATCGACAAAATCATTGCTGACAAAGAAAAAGAGATCATGACGGTTTAGGCCTGATTGATTTTTTTATTCTCAAGCCCACTCCATGACTCAGCACATTAGCTCTACCTTGGTTGTCCCCGAGGTAAGTGCTATTCCACGTCATGTGGCGATCATTATGGATGGCAATGGCCGCTGGGCAAGTAAGCGCATGATGCCTCGCGTTGCCGGGCATTCAGAAGGCTTAAGTGCTGTCCGAAAAATCGTGCAAGAGTGTCGCCGTCTCGGGGTGGAGTATTTAACCGTCTTTGCTTTTAGCTCTGAGAATTGGCGTCGCCCCCCAGAAGAAGTGGGCTTCTTGATGAAGTTGTTTTTGAAATCCCTAAAGGGTGAAGTCTCGCGACTAGCTGAGAATGATATTGCGCTACGGTTAGTGGGTGATTTAAGCCGTTTTGATTCAGCGATTCAAGAGATGGTGCAGTTCTCCGAGGAGAAGACGGCTGCTTGCAAAAGTTTAACGTTCACGATTGCCGCTAATTACGGTGGTCGTTGGGATATTTTGCAAGCCATGCGCCGCTGTTTGGAGGCTAATCCTCATTTAAAGCCCGAGCAGGTTACCGAAGAATTATTGCAAGCGCATTTATCGATGGCTTATGCGCCTGAGCCAGATTTATTTATTCGTACTGGTGGTGAGCAGCGGGTGAGTAATTTCTTGTTGTGGCAATTAGCCTATACCGAGCTTTATTTCACTGATGTGTTGTGGCCAGATTTTGATGAGAATGAGTTGCGCAAAGCGTTTGATTGGTTTAGTCAACGCGAGCGTCGTTTTGGTCGAACCAGTGCTCAGGTCGCATCTCAAGTCATGAGTGATGCGGTATAAAACTATCCACTTGGTACACACATGCTAAAGACTCGAATTATTACTGCCACTATCCTGTTGGCGGTTCTGTTACCCATCTTATTTTTGCTGCCGGCCATCTATTTAAGTGCTTTTTTTCTAGTGACGGTTTTGCTTGCAGCATGGGAGTGGAGTCGTTTGATCGCCCCAGAGTCCAAGCGGGGCGCAATCATTTATCCCGTGTTTTGCCTGATGATTATTCTGGGCTTGCTGGTACTCAATCAAGCTGTTTGGCAATTTGCTTTACTAGCGATGGCGGGAATGTTTTGGTTCTTTAATGCGCCTTTTATGCTCGCCCGTGGCCTTAATTTTTCTTTGCAAAAGTGGCGTTATTTCTACGCTATCTTAGGCCTGATTTTGTTGCCGGCAACCTGGTTTGCTTTGATCTTTTTGCGAGAGATTGGCCTGGTATTTTTATTGACCGCAATGGGCCTGGTTTGGGTGGCTGATATTGGTGCCTACTTTGTCGGCAAGGCTTTTGGCAAGCATCGCTTGGCAGCGCAAATCAGTCCGGGTAAATCGGTTGAAGGGGCCCTAGGCGGACTCATGCTTTGTTATGGTTATGCCGTGTTGTGCGTTTTATATCTCCCCTTTGAAGCCACTTTATTTGGTGCTTGGGCCTTGCGCTATGGTTGTTTGCCGATGCTCCTGATGGTGACGGTGCTGACGGCCTTTAGTATTTTTGGTGATTTATTTGAATCACAATTAAAGCGCGTTGCTGGCGTCAAAGATAGCAGTCACTTGTTACCTGGTCATGGTGGTGTTTTAGATCGGGTAGATGCATTGTTGCCGGTAATGCCGTTGGCAGCGCTTCTAGCTGGATTGGTGTAATGCCAAGTAAACGCGTTGCCATCTTAGGTTCAACGGGTTCGATTGGCGTCAATACACTTGATGTCATTCGCGCGCATCCTGAGCGTTTTCAGGTAGTCGCTTTAACGGCGGGCAAACAGGTGGATCTGCTGGCGCAACAGTGTCTTGAATTTGCGCCAAAGATGGCTGTAGTCTCTGATGCTGCTGGCGCAGCGCGATTAAGCGCCACGCTTGCTCAGGCCGGCATTGCTACTCAAGTCCTGTATGGCCCAGAAGCATTGGTGACGGCTGTCACGGAATCTTCTTGCGATACCGTGATGGCAGCGATTGTTGGTGCTGCCGGATTGGTGCCAGCACTCGCTGCTGCTAAAGCTGGCAAAAGAGTGCTGCTGGCCAATAAAGAAGCATTGGTCATGTCTGGCGATTTGTTTATGAAGGCTATGCAGGAAGGAGGGGGTGAGTTGCTCCCTATCGATAGCGAACACAATGCGATTTTTCAATGTCTGCCCCAAAGATTTACCGATGAGCCTGCTGATCATTTGGGGGTAGAAGAGCTCTGGTTAACAGCTTCGGGCGGCCCCTTTAGAGATACCCCCTTGGCGCAGTTGTCAGCCATTACTCCAGAGCAGGCGTGTGCCCACCCAAACTGGGTGATGGGACGCAAGATCTCTGTGGATTCAGCGACCATGATGAATAAGGGTCTTGAAGTGATTGAGGCATTTTGGTTGTTTGGCCTTCCCCTAGAGAAAATCAAGGTCTTGATTCATCCACAAAGCGTAGTGCACTCGATGGTGCGCTACCGCGATGGTTCTGTGATTGCCCAGATGGGGCAGCCTGATATGAGAACGCCGATTGCATACGGCCTGGCTTGGCCCGAGCGCATCCATTCTGGTGTCAGCCCTTTGAACTTACCCCAATTAGCAGCCCTGAGTTTTGCTCAGCCTGATCTGGCGCGTTTTCCTTGTTTGGCTTTGGCATTTGCTGCGGCTAATGCGGGCGGAACTGCGCCAACGATTTTGAATGCCGCTAATGAAATTGCCGTCGCCGCTTTTTTGGATCAGGGCATGCCTTACTTGCGCATTCCTGAGGTGGTTGAGAAAACCTTAAGTCGGATGGCGGCTGCTCCAGCTAGCTCAATTGAGTTGATCTTAGAGGTGGATGCTCAAGCCAGAGCCGTGACCAAAGATTTGGTGAAAGCAATGGGAATTTAGTGGGATATCAACAGTGCAGGCCTTGATCACTCTTGCTGCTTTTTTAGTCACACTCGGTATCTTGGTGAGTTTTCATGAGTTCGGACATTTTTTGGCGGCACGACTTTGTGGCGTGCGCGTCTTACGTTTTGCGCTCGGCTTTGGAAAACCGTTGTTTACCTACGTAGCGCGCAATCAAACTGAGTGGGTAGTCGCCAGCATTCCGCTTGGAGGTTATGTGAAGTTGCTGGATGGTCGTGACTCAAGTCAAACTATTTCACCAGAAGCTCGCCATGAAGCTTTTGATGCCAAACCTTTGTGGCGCCGTTCCCTGATTGTTGCGGCCGGCCCGCTAGCCAATTTTCTGTTGGCCATTGTGCTATTTGCCTTAATTTATATGACGGGAGTCGCGCAATTGCCTGCACGTCTTGAAAGTCCTCCAGAGCAATCATTGGCGGCGAGCCTGGGTATTGCGGCAGGGGATCGGGTGGTTGGCTGGAAAACGCTCACGGCCGATGTTGAGGATGGGGTGAGTACGGGAGATTTTGAGCCAGTTCTGAGTTGGAATGTGCTGCGCTGGAAATTGCTCGATGCCCTGACGGCCCAGGAGGGTTTTGCTCTCGAACTGGCGGGGGCTTCTGGGGCGCACTATTTTAAAGCCTTTCAGAAGGCCGATTTGCCCCAAATGAGACCTGAAACAGATCCTTTTAGAGCTTTGGGTTTACGGCCACAAGTCAATGGCCAGGTGGCTTTGCAGGAGCTGAAATTGGGCCCATGGGAAGCTTTAACTTATGCCGGCGAGCGAGTTTGGCTGATTACTAAAGTCTCAACCCGTTTAATGATGGGTTTATTGACAGGAAATACGTCTCTTAAGCAGCTCGGCGGGCCTTTAAGCATCGCTGATATGGCGGGCAAGTCAGCACAGGTCGGTTGGCAGCCTTTTTTAGCTTTTTTGGCGCTCCTCAGCATTAGTATTGGTTTGCTCAATTTAGTGCCGCTGCCGATGCTAGATGGGGGTCAGCTCCTGTATGATGCATGGGAGTTGGTTACCGGTAGAAGAATATCGATTTCAGCGCAAGAGCAGCTCCAAAAAGTGGGCTTTTTATTGCTGATTTCGCTCTCGCTACTGGCTTTGTTTAACGATTTGCAACGCTATCTTTCGCCTTGAATTTTTTGACCTCATCCCCTCGTGTTTTGATCCGATTAATAGCGCAATTAGTGTTGATTATTGCCGCTGGATTTTTTGTGAATGCCCATGCGGCAGATTCTTTCGTGATTAAAGATATCCGCATTGAGGGTTTGCAGCGTGTAGAGCCAGGTACGGTATTTAGTTATCTGCCGGTTCAGGTTGGCGATACCTTTACTGACGAGAAGGGCGCTGAAGCAATTAAGGCTTTATACGGCACCGGCTTTTTTAGGGACGTGCAAATTCAGGCTCAAGGCAGTGTGCTGATTGTGATTGTGGATGAGCGCCCGACGATTTCTCGGATTGAATTTACGGGGATGAAGGAATTTGATCAAGAAGTTGTGCGAAAGTCCCTAAAAGCGGTTGGTGTGGCCGAGGCACGTTTTTATGACAAGGCCTTAATTGATAAGGCCGAGCAAGAGTTAAAGCGTCAATATATCGGTAAGGGTATGTACGCCGCAGAAGTGGTTGCGACAGTAACTCCTGTAGAGCGTAATCAGGTGGCGATTTACTTCAATATCGATGAAGGTCCGGTAGCCAAGATTCAAGAAATTAACTTCATTGGCAATAAAGCCGTCAGTGAACGTACTTTGCTCAGTGAGATGCAACTCAAAACTGGCGGCTGGTTGTCTTGGTATAGCAAAGACAATTTGTACTCCAAGCAAAAGCTCACGGCTGACCTGGAAACAATTCGCTCTTATTATTTGAATCGCGGTTACCTCGAGTTTGTGATTGAGTCGACCCAGGTTTCCATTACCCCAGATAAAAAAGGCATTTACTTGACGATCAGCGTGCGAGAGGGTGAAAAGTTCACCGTCAAGAATGTCCGTCTTGCTGGTGAGTTGTTGGGTAAAGAAGCCGAGTTGATGCAGTTAGTTACCCTAAAGGCTGGCGATACATTCTCGTCTGCTGAGTTGACTCAAAGCAGCAAGGCAATCGCTGAAATTCTAGGATCTTACGGATATGCCTTCGCTACCATCAATCCTCAGCCAGATATTCGGCGGGAGTTGAGTGAGGTTGATTTGACCTTGGTGGTTGATCCAGGCCGCCGGGTATATGTGCGTCAGGTTGCTATTAGCGGTAATGCCAAAACTCGTGACATGGTCATTCGTCGCGAGATGCGTCAATTTGAGAGCTCTTGGTTTGATAGTGACAAAATTGACTTGTCGAAAAAGCGTTTAGGTCGTCTGGGTTACTTTACCGAGACCGATATCGCCACTCAAGACGTTCCCGGATCCCCGGATCAAGTCGACGTGACTGTGAAGGTGACTGAGAAGCCTACTGGCGCCGTAACCATTGGTGCGGGCTTTTCTTCAACTGAGAAATTGATTTTGTCTGCCGGTATTAATCAAGATAATGCTTTTGGTACTGGTACTGCGATTGGTTTAAATGCGTCCTTAGGTAAGATTAATCAAAACCTTACGCTGTCTCAGTATGACCCTTACTTTACTGAGGAGGGCATTAGCCGTTATAGCGATTTGTACTATCGTTCATCCAAGCCTTTGTACTACATTGGCGATCCAGATTACCAGATTAAGTCAGTAGGTACCAATCTCAAATTCGGCGTTCCTTATACCGAAGTGGACCGTGTTTTCTTTGGTACTGGTGTTGAGGCGTTCAGTGTCTATTCGACCGTCAATACCCCAATTCCATACCAAAACTATGTGCAGTCCTATACAGGGTCTCCTTATGGTCGTCTCCAAACCTATAACGTACCGTTGACGGTAGGCTGGGCGCGGGATGGTCGTGATAGCGCCTTAATTCCTTCAACTGGCTCTTTGCAACAACTGTCAGCTGAAGTGGGTACTCCGGTTGGTAATATGACCTTCTACCGAGCCTATGCTCAGTATCAGAAATACCATTCATTCTCAAAAGGCAATATTTTGTCCTTTAATGGTGAAGTTGGTTATAGCCAGGCATATGGCCAGTATCCATTCCCAATTACCAAGAACTACTATGTGGGTGGTATCGGCTCAGTCCGTGGTTATGCCCCTGGATCCCTAGGTCCTCAGTACTACAACACCCTTATGGGGATGAACCAGCCAATTGGCGGCCAGTCCAAGATTGTGACGAATGTGGAGTACACCTTCCCAGTTCCAGGCTCCGGGGTTGATAAGACCTTGCGTTTGTTTACCTTTGTGGATGGCGGTAATGCTTTCGGAACCAATATCAACCTCGTTTTAAGATATTCCTATGGTGTAGGTTTATCATGGATATCACCGCTGGGTCCGCTAAAATTCAGTTATGGTATTCCGATCAAGACTTTACCGACGGATAATGTCCAGCGTTTGCAGTTCCAAGTAGGTACGGCGTTTTAATTGTTTAAGGAAAGTTTTATGAAGCTTTGTTTATCTTCCAAGTGGGTTCAATTGGGTTTAGTTGCATGCGCAACAGCAATGTCAGCTCCCCTTGCGTTAGCGCAAGATGCGGGTACGCGCGTGGCAGTGGTGAACTCCGAAAAAGTGTTTAATGAATCTAATTTGGCAAAAGCAATGCAAACGCGTTTGCAAAATGAATTTACTAAGCGTCAAAATGATTTGCGTGACAGCGCACAAAAAATTAAGTCAGCCGCTGAGAAGCTCGATCGTGATGCTGCTGTCATGAATGAAGCAGAGCGGGTTCGTCGTCAGCGCGAGTTGGCAGATCAAGATCGCGAGCTACAACGTAAGCAACGCGAGTTCACGGAAGACTTGAATCAGCGCACCTTTGAAGAGCGTGCCAAGATTGCTGAAAAAGCCAATGCCGTGTTAAAGCAGATTGCTGAACAAAGAAAGATTGATGTCATTGTTCAAGAAGCGGCTTATGTTAGTCCTCGGGCTGATGTGACTGATGATGTCATCAAGGCTTTGAATAGTCTTAAGTAAGTTTTATGCCCACCGCCATCGAGCTGGCCGAACAGTTTCAAGCAAGCTTGGTGGGGGATGCCCCCCATGCGTTTCATGGTCTTGCCCCGTTAGAGCGGGCTCAGTCAGACCAGATTTCTTTTCTCTCAAATCCGCTTTATCGCCAGCAAGCTAGTGATAGCAAGGCTGGCGCTCTCATTGTGAGTCAGGCTGATTTAGAGTTCTTACAAGCCAATCCCGGCGCAAATTCTGCGCAGCGCGTTTACTTCGTTTCAAAAAATCCTTACGCTACCTTTGCCAGAATGGCTCAGCATTTTGCTAAAGTCAGCGCACCAAAGTATCCATCGGGAATACATCCGAGCGCTGTCATAGATGCATCCGCCCAGATCCCAGCCTCTTGTCATATCGGTCCTTTTGTGCAGATTGGTGCGAATGTCAAGCTGGGTGAGAGGGCGGTTATTTTGGGTAATGTCTCAATCGCCCGAGATGTCACGATCGGTGCTGATGCTTTAATCTACCCTGCGGTATCGATTTATTATGGGACTGAAATAGGTGAGCGTTGCATTATTCATAGTGGCGCAGTCATTGGTGCTGATGGCTTTGGATTTGCGCCAGATTTTTTAGCCACCGGTGGTGAGTGGGTCAAGATTCCTCAAACAGGCAATGTTGTGATTGGTGGTGATGTCGAGATTGGGGCTTCGACGACGATTGATCGTGGCGCCATGAGTGATACCGTGATTGGCGCTGGAAGCAAAATTGACAATCAAGTGCAAATTGCCCACAACGTAGTCATTGGTCAGTGTTGTGTAGTGGCTGGCTGCGCAGCAATTTCTGGCAGTACCAAAATTGGTAATTTCTGCATTATTGGCGGCGCGGCAAATTTTGCAGGCCATTTGACCATTGCAGACCGAACTACGGTTTCTGGAAATACCTCGATTATTCGCTCCATTACTGAGCCGGGCCAGCACTTTACCGGGGTCTACCCATCGATGCCGCATAGCGCTTGGGAGAAAAACGCTGCCATCTTGCGTGGGCTAGATAAAATACGACAACGCTTACGTTTGCTGGATAAGAATAAGTCATCCGAATCTTGAGGCTTCAGAAGCACCCATTCATTTTTAACTTTTAAGTAGGTCACTTTATGAGCGAAACGATTGCAATTGATATCAATCAGATTCTGAAACTTTTGCCCCATCGCTACCCATTTTTACTGGTGGATCGGGTGCTCGAGCTTACTCCTCGTGAAAGCATTACAGCTCTGAAGAATGTGACCATGAATGAGCCATTTTTTCAAGGCCATTTTCCAGATTTTCCGGTGATGCCTGGTGTCTTGATTATTGAGGCTTTGGCTCAGACTGCAGCCTTGTTAACTTTTTCAGAGGCAAAGCAGGAGAACGCGGTGTATTACTTTGCCGGAATTGATGGCGCGCGTTTCAAGAAGCCGGTGTTACCTGGCGATCAACTCATCATGACGGCTAAGTTAGAACGGGAGCGTGCTGGCATCTATAAATTCCAAGTTCAAGCGATGGTTGATGGTGAGTTGGCTGCAGAGGCAAACATCACTTGCGCAGTGCGGTCGAAAGGCGCGTAATGTCTTTAATTCATTCATCTGCGGTCATTGATAGCAAAGCAGAGCTTGCTAGTGACGTTGAGGTTGGGCCGTATTCCGTCATTGGTCCAAATGTCAAGATTGGTTCTGGTACCAAGATTGGCTCACATACGATCATCGAGGGTTACACCACCCTTGGTAAGGAAAATAATATTGCGCATTTTGCTGCGATTGGTGGGCCTCCTCAGGATATGAAATACCGCGGGGAGCCAACCCAGCTGATTATTGGCGATCGCAATACAGTGCGTGAGTTCACTACGATTCATACGGGTACCGCTCAAGATGAGGGTATTACGCGAATTGGCAATAACAACTGGATCATGGCTTATGTTCATATCGCCCATGACTGTCAAATCGGTAATCACACTATTTTCTCTAGTAATGCGCAAATTGCCGGGCATGTACATGTCAATGACTGGGCCATCATGGGTGGCATGTCAGGAGTTCATCAGTTTGTCAGAATTGGGCAGCATGCAATGTTGGGCGGCGCTTCGGCGTTAGTGCAAGACATCCCGCCTTTTGTAATCGCGGCGGGTGATAAGGCTTCACCTCATGGGATCAACGTCGAGGGCTTGAAGCGACGGGGTTTCTCAAGCGAAACTATCGCTGCGCTACGCCAAGCTTATAAAGTCCTTTACAAGGATGGTTTGAGTTTTGAAGAAGCCAAAGTAGAAATTCAGAAGATGGCTACAGAGAGCACGTCAGATCCTGCTACTGCAGAAAAGTTGAGAGAGTTTCATGATTTTATTGCCGCATCGACTCGCGGCATCATTCGCTAATGCAGGTCGGCTTTGCCTAAATTAGCCTGCGTCGCTGGCGAACTCTCGGGTGATTTGCTTGCCGCGCCGGTACTAAATGCTTTAAACCAAATTCCGGAAACGGCTTATCTTGAGGTCTACGGAATTGGTGGCCCGCGCATGCAGGCGGAGGGTTTTCGTTCCGACTGGCCAATGGAAACCTTGAGTGTGCGGGGCTATGTCGAGGCCATTCGACAGCTTCCGGCGATTTTGAAACTTCGCCGTGAACTGATCACAAGCCTCCTGCATCAAAATAGGCCAGATGTTTATCTTGGAATTGATGCGCCTGATTTTAATTTGGGTGTGGAATTGCAACTTCGTAAGGCGGGTATTCCTACTTTGCATTTAGTTTCTCCTTCGATCTGGGCCTGGCGAGGAGGGCGGATTAAAAAGATTGCTCAAGCAGTTGAACGCATGCTGTGTATCTTTCCGTTTGAAACCGAAATCTATGAGCGGGCGGGCGTATCGGCAAGTTATGTCGGGCATCCTTTGGCGAGCGATATTCCACTGGAGCCCAATACGAATCTTGCTAGAGCGAAGATTGCTGAGATATTGCAGGTTAGCCCTCAGGCATTGGGCGATAAAGTGATAGCGGTATTGCCGGGTAGCAGAGGCTCTGAAATTGAACATATTGCTCCGATATTTTTTGAGACCATGCAGGTGTTGACATCTCGCTTGCAAGGGGAAAGATTGGCCTTTTGCATTCCGGTGGCTTTACCCCAATTGCGCAAGCCACTTGAGGATTTGCGACAACAAGCCTTAGAGCGTTATCCCGATTTGCAAATCTACTTATTGGATGGCCAGGCCGATGTGATTCTTGAGGCTGCAGACCTTGTCTTAATTGCAAGTGGTACTGCGACTTTGCAAGCCGCACTTTGGAAAAAACCGATGGTGATTTCTTATAAGGTACCTTGGCTCACTGCTCAAATTATGAAGCGTCAAGGTTATCTGCCTTATGTTGGTTTGCCCAATATTCTCTGTGGTGAGTTTGTGGTGCCTGAGTTGCTCCAAGATGACGCCACTCCTGAAAAGTTGGCTCAGGCACTCTTGGATTGGTTAAATCATCCTGCGAAGGTTGTCGAACTTAAAGAGCGGTTTGCGGTCATGCATGAAACCTTAAGGCGCCCCACGGGTTTGCTCGTTGCCCAAGCGGTTGCGCAAACGCTCCATGCTCATGGGCATCGGACGAGTGTATGAGTGCCATCTGGGTCTGCGGTGTTGATGAGGCGGGACGTGGGCCTCTGGTGGGCTCAGTAGTGGCTGGTGCGGTCGTGCTCGACCCAGAGCATCCAATTACGGGCCTAAAGGATTCAAAAAAGCTAACCCCCGCAAAACGAGAGTACTTGTTTGAGCAAATCATGCAAAAGGCAAAAGCCTGGGGCATTGGGCAAGCCAGCCCACAAGAGATTGATCAAATCAATATTTTGCAGGCCACGATGTTGGCAATGCGACGTGCTGTAGAGGATTTAACTAGCAGGCTGGGAGCTTGGCCAGATAAGGCGTTGATTGATGGGAATCGTTGTCCTGAATTGCCCATTGCAGCTGAGGCCATTATTCGGGGGGATGCTAAGGAGCCAGCGATTTCAGCGGCCTCAATTCTGGCTAAGGTAACGCGTGATCGTCAGATGGTGATCTTGCATGAACGCTTTCCACAATATGGTTTTGCGCAACATATGGGCTATCCAACCGTAGCGCATTTTGCCGCCCTCAAAGAATTTGGGGTTTGCGAAGAGCATCGCCGTAGTTTTTCACCGGTACGTAATGTTTTAGAGGCGCTTGCAGTCAAATGAAAATGGATCTGATTTCTTCAAAAGACAATCCTTTATTCAAGGAGCTACGGCTATTACAGGCAGCCGGTACTAAAGGACAAAAGGCGCGGATTGCGAGCGGCCATGCTTTATTGGAAGGTATTCATTTAGTACAAACTTGGGTTGGCGACAGTGCATTGGATACCTTGTTGACTTCGTCTGAAGGTTTAAAAAATCCTGAGATTCGTGAGGCGGTCTATGCTCATCTGGAGTTGTGCCCTCAAACCCGCGTTTATGAGTTGGATCCCGCTTTGTGGGATTTACTCAGTGAGCTTGTGCATGCGCCTCATCTTGCTGGCTTGCTAAAGCTTCCGCAGACCTCGCTTGCTCCTTCGCAATCCATTGCTACTCTGGCGGGTGATGTCTTAATTTTGGATCGTATTCAAGATGCCGGAAATGTGGGCTCAATATTGCGTACTGCCGCAGCCGCAGGTTTTACGCAAGTGATTGCCGTCTCAGGTTGTGCGCACTTATGGTCTAGCAAAGTATTGCGAGCTGGCATGGGGGCGCATCGTCTATTAGATCTTTATGAGGGTTGGTCGACTCAGCAAGTATTAAGCGCCGTCACTGCACCTTTAATGGCGGCAAGCGCAGATGGTGCGAGCGATGTCTTTCATTTATCAAAAGAGCTGATTCATCCAGTTGCCTGGGTAATGGGCAGTGAAGGTCAGGGTGTGTCGGAAGACTTCCTTGCTCAAGCAAGAGGGGTCTCGATTCCGATTGATCCCCGCGTTGAGTCTTTGAATGTTGCTACTGCAGCCGCAATTTGCCTATTTGAAACAATGCGTGTGAGACGCACTTAAGGCTTAACCTAGAATCGTTTTATCGGACTTGATGGCTTGCAGCACGGTAGTGGCAATCTCTTCAATAGATTTGCTAGTAGTAACCACCCAGGGAATAGATTCTTTTTTCATCATTGCAGTAGCTTCATTAATCTCGTAACGACAATTTTCCAGTTTGGCGTAATTGCTACCAGGACGTCTTTCATTGCGAATTTGTGAAAGGCGCTCGGCATCAATCATGAGGCCAAATATCTTGTTGCGGTAAGGAACGAGATCTTTGGGAAGCTGTCCACGCTCAAAATCTTCAGGGATGAGGGGGTAATTTGCCGCCTTGAGCCCATATTGCATTGCCAAATACAGGCTAGTTGGTGTTTTGCCTACCCGGGAGATGCCAACCAAAATCACATCCGCTTCGGCAAGATTCTTATTGGATTGGCCATCATCATGGGCTAGAGAGTAATTAATCGCCTCGATACGATTTTTATAGGCGTCTGTATCGGCATTGTGATGGAGCCGGTTCATGGCATGGGTGGATTTAATGCCTAGGGCATTTTCTAGTGGGGCCACAAAGGTCTGAAACATGTCCAAAATCAGGCCATTTGCTTTGCCCACAATGGCATTGAGCTCAGGATTGACTAGGGTAGTGAAAACGATGGGCGGCACCCCATATTTACTTGCTGCCTGATTAATGCTGCCAACCGCATCGTGGGCTTTATCGAAACTATCAACGAATGGCACCCGAATATGCTTAAAAGAAGCCTCAAATTGGGCCAGAATTGACTGGCTGAAGTTTTCGGCGGTAATACCAGTGCCGTCAGAAACAATGAAAACAATGCGGGTTTGGGTGGTCATGGGGTTGGCCTAAAAGTCGAGGTCAGCACTACAATATGAAGTTAATGAAGTATGCCCGATTATGTGGCCGCTCGACCAGTTTCCTTATCCTTAGAGAGTATTTTATGTCCAACCAACAGCAACAAAATAGCAGTGTGGCAAAAGCCTATGTTTTACCTTTTGAGCAGCTTCGGATGACGGATGTTGAATCCGTTGGCGGTAAGAATGCTTCTCTTGGTGAAATGATCTCCCAGTTGTCTTCTACGGGAGTGCGCGTTCCAACCGGTTTTGCAACCACCGCCTTGGCCTTTCGCGATTTCTTGCAACACAACCACTTGACCGAGCGGATTCAAGAACGCTTGGTCAATCTGAATATTGATGATGTGCGCGCTCTTGCAGAAGCAGGTGCTGAAATCCGTCAGTGGATTGAGACCGCGCCATTTCAGCCGCGTTTGGATGAAGAGATTCGCGCAGCTTTCAAGACATTAGATGATTCCGGTAAAGGCTCATTTGCGGTTCGCTCTTCAGCAACTGCTGAGGATTTGCCAGACGCCTCCTTTGCTGGTCAGCAAGAGACATTTCTGAATGTTGAAGGTATCGATGATGTTCTCAAGAAGATTCGCGAAGTGTTTGCCTCCCTTTATAACGACCGTGCGATTTCTTATCGGGTCCACAAAGGTTTTGCGCATGCTGAAGTAGCACTATCTGCGGGTATTCAGCGCATGGTGCGTTCGGACTTAGGCGCGGCCGGCGTGATGTTTACCTTGGATACTGAATCAGGCTTTGAAGATGTCGTATTTATTACCTCAAGCTATGGCTTGGGTGAAACCGTAGTCCAGGGAGCGGTTAACCCAGATGAGTTTTATGTCTTTAAAACTACTTTAGCGCAAGATAAGAAGGCGATTATTCGCCGTTCACTAGGTTCTAAGTTGATTCAGATGCAATTTGCACCGACAGGCTCTGCTGAGAAGGTCATCACTGTTGATGTATCTCCTGAGAAGCGCAATCGTTTTTCTTTGGAGGATGCGGATATTACCGCGTTGGCTAAATACGCCGTCATTATTGAAAAGCACTATGGCCGCCCAATGGATATCGAGTGGGGTAAGGATGGTCAAGATGGCCGCATCTATATCTTGCAAGCACGTCCCGAGACTGTAAAGAGCCAGGCGGCTGGCCAAGTAGAGATGCGTTACAAGCTTAAAGGCAGCTCCAAGGTATTGGCAAAGGGTCGCGCCATCGGTCAAAAGATTGGTGCTGGCCCAGTACGGGTAATACGTGATCCAAGTGAGATGGATCGTGTGCAGCCAGGTGACGTCTTGGTGGCGGACATGACAGACCCGAATTGGGAGCCCGTGATGAAGCGCGCTTCAGCGATTATTACCAATCGTGGTGGTCGCACTTGTCACGCTGCGATTATCGCTCGCGAATTAGGGGTGCCTGCGGTCGTTGGTTGTGGCGATGCGACCGAGCATTTGCAAGATGGCATGATGGTAACGGTATCTTGTGCCGAAGGCGATGAGGGTCATATCTATGATGGTTTGATTGAAACCGAAGTGACTGAAATCTCTCGCGGTGTATTGCCTGAGATTCCAGTGAAGATCACGATGAATATCGGTAACCCCCAGTTGGCATTTGATTTCTGTCAAATACCGAATGCTGGTGTGGGTTTGGCTCGCCTAGAGTTCATTATTAACAACTATATTGGCGTGCATCCACGTGCGGTCTTGGAGTATCCGAATATTGATCCTGATCTCAAACGTGCGGTTGAAAGTGTGGCACGGGGTTATGCAAGTCCTCGTCAGTTCTACGAAGATAAATTGGTTGAGGGTGTCGCGACCATTGCCGCCGCTTTCTATCCCAAGCCTGTGATTGTGCGTTTATCGGATTTCAAATCGAATGAGTACAAGAAGTTGATTGGTGGATCACGGTACGAGCCTGATGAAGAGAATCCAATGTTGGGTTTCCGTGGCGCATCTCGCTATGTATCAGAAGATTTTGGCGAAGCCTTTGCTCTAGAGTGTGCAGCAATGAAGCGTGTCCGCGAGGATATGGGGCTTGATAACGTTGAGATCATGGTGCCATTTGTTCGCACCATTAAGCAGGCTGAGCGTGTGATTGCCATGATGGAGAAGTTTGGCTTGAAGCGCGGTGTGAATGGTCTGCGCCTCATTATGATGTGTGAGATTCCATCGAATGCCATTTTGGCTGATCAGTTCCTGGAGCACTTTGATGGCTTCTCAATTGGTTCCAATGACATGACGCAATTGACTCTTGGTCTAGATCGCGACTCCGGTATGGAGCTATTGGCGATTGACTTTGATGAGCGTGATCCGGCGGTGGAGTTTATGATCGCTCGCTCCATCGAAGCTTGCCGTAAGCAAAACAAGTATGTCGGTATTTGCGGTCAAGGCCCCTCAGATCATCCAGACTTTGCGCGTTGGCTAGTGGAGAAGGGGATCACTTCGATCTCTTTGAATCCAGACAGCGTAGTTGAGACCTGGGAGATGTTGGGTAAGCAATAAGTCAGCGTTGATGTAAAGCAAAAAAGCCTAGTAAAAATACTAGGTTTTTTTCTTGATGGGGGATAACTTCTTGGCAGGTTTTGCTTTTTTGCTAGCCAGCTTTTTTACCTCACGCTGCAGCGGTACTGTTCCCAGCTTTTTTGCGGGTACTGCAATAGAGCGTCCGCGACTACCTGCGGCCCAGCTTGGTTCGGCAATCGAGTTAAAGGCTTGGCGAAGCTTTTCTCCCCAGCTTTGGTGAATCATCTGAAAGTAAGGGTTGGACTCGTCAATAGTGACCAGCTTGCTTGCTCTGAGGGAATTCTTTTCATAAACCAATAAATCCAAGGGAAGACCTACGGAGATATTGCTATTTAGTGTTGAATCCATAG
>CANGEC010000020.1 GCA_947452625.1 Burkholderiaceae bacterium | reverse complement strand
GACAAGATATGGCCATATGATCAGCCAGTAAACAAAGGAAAGGGCTAGGATGTTTAGTGGGTCCCCGTGTCCGAAATTCAGAATGCCAGCCACAAAACTTGTGCCATGAATTTGGCTATCGATGCCACTCTCTAAATAGCTCAACACTAAAATTGAAAACAGATACAGAATGGATTTTAGAAATAATGTCCCAAACAAACCGCGAGACCTATCGTAATGAAATGGATAGACTGCTTGTGTGAGCAGCATGAACTTTGCGCATAAGGCTGCCTTGATTAAGGCAAAGCCAAAGACAGCCAACTTAAGTTGATCATGCTGAAAACTGGTTGCCGCTAAAAATGCGAGAGCACAAAACCAGAGGGCAAAATATAAGCTCAGTAAACCTGCTTTAATAAATTCTTCTTCTATTTTTTCTTTAATCTTCATATTATTTATTGGGTATGTCCGCTGACAATGGATCCTGTGTTTGGGTCAAGTTTTCTAAAGCTGAATAGGGAAAGTAGCATTAATAAGCCGATTGCAATAAACGTCGCCTGAAAATCGATCGCTGTCGGAGTCGAGGTATTTTCTCCGCGAAGTAGCATGCAAAACTGAAGCAATACTGCCGCTACAGAGACGCCTATTCCTTGAGATAGTTGAGTAATGGTACTAAACAGCGTATTTGCACCACTCATTTTATCGTTTGGCACATCCACAAAAGCTAAGGTTTGCAGGCAGGTAAACTGCATGGATCTACTGGTCCCGTAAATAAACATCACGATACAAATCAAGATGACGTTGGTGTTGGACGATAGTAAGCCACAGAGTATTGCGGCCGCCGCAGAAATTGTTACGTTAATAATTAAGATGTTTCTAAACCCAAATAATCTCAGTAGATAGGGGGTCATAGGTTTAAGCCCAAGGTTCCCTAGCATGGCCGCTAGTAACAGTAAGCCGGATTCAAAAGGGCTATATCCAAAACCAATCTGAAACATGAGCGGCGCTAGAAAGGGTGTTACCCCAATCAAGATGCGGACAAATGAGCCGGACATCACTGTCACCCCAAAACTCGGAATGCGAAGAATGCTGAAGTCCAGAATAGGTGAGACATGTTTTTTAGCATGCCGCGTTGCGATGATGCACAGCACTAAGGCAAGCAATACGTAATACCCAATATCTGGTGTGATACCGCTATTGGTAATGCTTTCAAGAGCGCTAATGATGGTTGCTAGAGTGATGCCCGTAAGGGCAAATCCAAGCCAATCCAAAGGTCGATGCTCTTTTTCACCATCATTTCTAATAAATCGACTGACTAGCAGTATGCCAATCAGTCCAAGTGGAATATTCAGAATAAAGACCCATTGCCAAGAGAAGTAAGTCGTCAAAAATCCACCAAGAGGAGGGCCAATGATGGGGGCCGCTAGACCTGGCCAAGTAATTAATGCAATCGTTTTGGCTAGCTCTGTTTTGGGCGTTGTGCGCAGGACGATGAGCCTGCCAACAGGAACCATCATGGCGCCACCGATCCCTTGAAGAATGCGCGCAGCTACAAATTCTTCGATTCCCTGGCTAAGGGCGCAGAGGGCAGAGGCAAATGTAAAAATCCCAATCGCTGATCCAAAGATCAAGCGGGATCCAAAGCGATCTGCCAGCCAGCCACTAATTGGGATAAAGATTGCCAGTGTGATGAGGTAGGAGGTAATGCCAATGCTGGCATCAATAGCGCTAATACCAAAAGTAATGGCCATCTGAGGTAGTGCGGTAGTGATCACCGTGCCATCTAGATTTTCCATAAAAAAAGCGGTTGCTACGATAAGTGGCTGTAGATGTTTGGATAAGCCCTTATTATTCATAATCAAGAGTCCTGGACTACTTGCCTTGACTTACGGAGTGATGTATTGACCCTTCCAGAAAAATAAAGGGCTGGTATCTGCATGGTGCCTGTAGTTAACTACTTTCGCAAGAAAGATGATGTGATCACCACCTTCGATCATGTTTTGTGTTACACACTCAAAATGCCCAGAAGTTCCTGGCAGAATTGCGATCCCATCTTCTGTGTAAGTGCAATCAAGACCCTGAAACTTATTATCACTAGGCCTAGCGAATTGATTAGATATGTCTGCTTGGTTTGCTGATAGAACATTTACGACAAAGTTAGAATTTTCTTTAAAGGCGCCATGACTAGGGGCAGCTTTACCTTGTGACCACAGAATCAATGGTGGATCTAGCGATACCGAGTTGAAGCTGCTGGCTGTTACACCGTAATGTTTGCCGTCTTGATCGCGCGTCGTAATCACAGTCACGCCGGTGCCAAAGCAGCCTAGTGCGTTTCTGAAGTCCTTTTGATCAAACCCTGCATTTTTTGCTTCCATGACCTGCTTTCATTATTTTTTGCTGGTATATTTAGGTGATCAAGTGATCAACTAATTATAATGATGCCATAGATTAAAAAAATAGTCTTTACAGTACCGATCAACAAACGGGATCGAAAAAAGACAAAAATCTAATAGAGGCAGACCTAAAAATCAGTCATGAATCAAGCAAAGATTGCAGATCAAACAACATAAATTCAATATGGAGATAAAGAAATGACAACAAATAGTGCCTTTGTATTTGAGGGAAAAAAAGACGCCCCGGTATTAGTACTTGCAAATTCTTTAGCAGCTGCTCCAGAAATGTGGGCTGCACAGGTGGAGACGCTCAAAAAATCCTATCGAATCCTGCGTTATAGCTACCAGGGTCATGGTGATACACCTCCGAATCAAGAACTCGCCTCGATAGAAAGCTTGGGTGCTGACTTAATAGAGCTCTTAGACGAATTACAGGTTCAGCAATTTTCTTTTGTTGGGCTTTCTTTGGGCGGCATGTTGGGTCTATATTTAGCGGCAAAAATTCCAGCCAGAGTAAAAGCGCTAGTGGCAACAAATTTCAGACCCTTTCAAAATGAAGTGACGAAAGGCCAATGGAATGATCGAATTGCCATGGTCAAGGATAAGGGTGTGGCAGCGATTGTGGATGGAACAGCGGATAGATGGCTTACCGAAGGATTTCGTAAGGCGAATCCAGCGGCAGATCAAATGATTCGTCAGATGATTGCCAGAACTTCGGCCAAAGGCTTTATGGCTTGTGCTGGTGCAGTTCGTGACTACGATGCCCGTAAATTCTTCCCAGAGATCACTTGCCCCGTTCTCATCATCGGCGGTACGCATGATATGGCTGCGCCTGTTGCAGAATTCGCTTGCGTAAGAGATGCATTGAAGGGCGCTACTTATCTAGAATTGAATGCCGCACATTTAGCCAATATTGAATGCGAGAGTCAATACACTCAGGCGGTCTCCCAGTTCCTTAAAGCAAACTCATAATCCATTAATAAAAAGGAGATCAATCAGATGACTCAACAAGCGTTGCGTGTAGCTGTTATCGGTTATGGCTGGTGGGGAAAAACGATTGTTGCTACATTGCAATCTAGCCCTTTATTAAAAGTGGAAATGGTAATTGAGCAAGAAGAGGTGCCACGCTTGGCTGCCCAAGCACTCGGTGCAACCCAAGACTTTACTGTTTCAAGCATGTTTGAGGATGCCATTGCAAATCCGAATGTAGAGGCTGTAGTGCTTTGTACGCCTCATAAATTACATGCAGCCCAGATTGCAGCAGCCGCAAAAGCTGGCAAGCATGTGTTTTGTGAGAAACCACTTTGTCTTAGTTTTGCTGACGCTGTGCAAGCAGTCGCTGCTTGTAAAGCTGCCAATGTTCAGCTTGGTATCGGTCATGAAAGACGCTTTGAACCTGCCATTATTGAACTTCGTCGTCGCATTGCTAATGGCGACTTGGGAACTATTTTGCAGATTGAAGGTAACTTTAGTCAGGATAAATTCTTTGCTTTGCCGCCAGATAATTGGCGCTTGTCAAAAGAACTCGCTCCATGTGGGCCGCTCTCAGCAACCGGTATTCATTTAGTTGATTTAGCGATTGCGATTCTTGGGCCGGCAGACAATGTGTTGGCGCGCTTAAATACCTTGGCTAGTAATTTTGCGAATGGTGATACCTTAGCTGTGATGTTGAGCTTTAAGAGCGGTGCAACTGCATTAATCAGTGCTATTTTGGCAACCCCATTCGATGGTCGATTTACGGTGTATGGCTCCAAAGGTTGGATTGAGGTTCGCGATAGAACTCATCCTGAAAATCCCACAGGTTGGGATATCAGCACCGTCTTAAGTGGAAAAGAAAAACAGACTCACTATGAGGCGCCGCATACTATTGTACGTGCCAATCTTGAGGCATTTGCGAATGGTGTGAGGGGTATATCTCCTTATCCTGTGACCACTGCTGAAATGTTAGCGAATGTGGCTGCACTGGAATCCATCATGAAGTCCGCTGAGAGCGGGCAGATTGAACAAATTCCAGTCATTACTGCTTGATAGGGTTCATAGTTCTTTATGACTGTGCTTGAAGTTTCTCTGCCTAAAAAGCGCATGAAGCGCGAAGATCGCGATCGCGAGATTGTGAAGGCAGCGGTTGCATTCTTTGCGGAAGTTGGTCTTGATGGCGATACACGCGAACTTGCTAAACGTTTAGGCGTAACTCAGTCACTGATATTTCGGTACTTTCCTACTAAGGCTGCGCTGATAGAGCGGGTCTACCAAGAAGTCTATGTGGGTCGCTGGAATCCCTATTGGGAAACCATTATTGCTGACCGTAATGTCTCGGTAAAGGGTCGACTCTTAAGACTGTATAAAGACTATGCACGGGTAGCCCTTACCTATGATTGGGTTCGTATTTTCATGTTTTCTGGCTTGCGGGGTGTCGACATCAACACCCGCTACCTTAATTTCCTCAGAAATCGCGTGTTGGCACCGATTGCTGCAGAATTGCGTGTTGAACTTGGTTTGCCAGGTTTTGATGAGGTGCCACTCCAGGAGGAGGAGGTAGAGCTTGTATGGGGTATTAATGCACGTGTTTTCTATCTTGGCCAAAGACTGTGGATTTTTGATTCCCCCCTTGCTTTAGACGTTGATGCCATCATTGAGCAAACCATCACATCTTTTATGTATGGTGCTCAGGAGATTGTTCCAAAGCTCATTTTGGCTCAAAAGTAAGGGTTTATACTTATTGTTATAGATCAAATGATTACTTATAAATGATCAACTGATCACTAGATCATATTCATGTATTTAAAACGATAAAAAGTTGGAGACGATATGCAGTTAGAGGTCTGCGGTGACAAGCTTGACTCAAAAGAACTTCGCAACGTACTGGGATGTTTCGGTACAGGCGTTACAGTTGTCACTACTTTAGATAAAAATGGACAAAAAGTGGGTCTAACAGCCAACTCATTTAGCTCTGTCTCCTTGGATCCCCCCATTGTTCTGTGGAGCCTATCTAAACAATCTAAAAGTCTAAATGCATTTATGGAAGCCTCTAGATTCGTCATTAATGTTCTTTCGATGGAGCAATTGACACTATCAAAGCAATTCTCAAGACCAATAGAAGATCGATTTTTAGGTGTGGGCACTAGCGTAGGTATCGGCGGTTTACCAGTATTAAATGATTGCGCTGCAAATATTGAATGCAGAGCAGTAAGCTTACAAGAGGTCGGTGATCACATTCTATTTTTGGGTCAAATTGAGCGCTACAACTATCTAAAAAAAGAAACCTTGCTTTTTTGTAACGGAGCTTATGCAAAAGCGGTTCAGGTTTGATGCAGTTTTTTATTGATTAACATTCATTTGCAAACGGAAAATAATATGAAATATAGTACTTTTATGATGCCTCTTCATCCTCCAGGACGTAATCTATTGGAGACTTTGCAGGAGGATCAAGAAGCTATTATTTTGGCCGATAAGCTTGGCTTTTCCGAAGCATACGTTGGTGAGCATGTTACTGACGCCGCTGAGACCGTCACTTCTTCTATGATCTTTTTAGCTACCTTAATCAGCCAGACTAAGAACATTAAGCTTTGTACAGGTACGATTAACTTACCAAATTCACACCCTGCAAATGTGGCTGCTCAAGCAGCGATGCTTGATCACCTTCTACAAGGCCGCTTCATCATGGGTATTAGCCCAGGTGGTTTGATGTCAGATGCTGAAGTTTTTGGTAACTACGACAGAGATCGCAATGCGATGTTTGTTGAAGGCATTAATATGGTGTTGAAGATTTGGGAGTCGGAGCCACCTTACAATATTAAAGGAGACTACTGGAATATCTCGGTTGAAAAGACCATGATTCCAGAAATTGGCCAAGGTTTCATCATGAAGCCATTCCAAAAACCCCATCCATTGATCGTTGGTACTGCAGTAGCGCCATTTTCTAAAGGTGTCACGGAGATGGCAAAGCGCGGCTGGCAGCCTATTTCAGCACCATTCTTACTCCCTGAGTGGGTCAAGACCCATTGGCCAAAATATGTTGAAGGCCGTGAAGCGGTTGGTGCAGTCGCTCATCCTGATGAATGGCGCATTGCTAAAAGCATTTTTGTTGCTGATGACGAAGCTACGGCACAGCGTTATGCCTATGAAGAGGGCGGACCATACCATTTTTACTTTAAGCAATTGGTGCGTAAATTAGTTAGTGGTGGTGGTCGCAGTAATTTGTTCAAATTAGATCAAAATATGCCTGATTCGGAGCTCACTCCAGAGTATGTAACCAAGAAATTGGTGCTTGCCGGTACCGTAAATTCAGTTGTGGATCAAATTTTGGCCTTTAGAGAGCATGTAGGCGATTTCGGCCAATTGTTATATGCTGGTCATGATTGGATGGATCCAAAGTTAGCAAAACGTTCAATGGAACTATTTGCTACTGAGGTAATGCCAAGAGTGAATGCCGCAATTAAGGCGTAATGTGTTCTTAGAACTAACAAGGGGTGGCCTATGAATTTGAAACACTTACTAATAAAGTCTACATTTTTAATCATGGCAACTCTATGTTGGCAGTCAGCTATCGCGGTAGGTGAGGCAAAGCTGGATCCCGATAACACCGTTTATAAAAGAATGGTGACGCAAGGGCCAGCAACCCCGTTTATTGAGACACTTTACAAGTGCCCCGTAACAGTTGCGAACCACCGCCTGAGTTCCGTTGGAAAAATTACCGCAACAGATGGTACTGTGATCACCGTTCCTGCAGAAACAGCTCTACAAAAAGGGCTTGGCCCTAAGAGCTTTGATTTATATAGTGAGTGCGCGCAGATTACTCCTAAGAATACTTCCGAGGTATCTGCCAAGGATGCACCAGTGGTGGTTGTGGATCCGGATGGTGAAGTCATTACCGGTTACATTGTTGCTGATAACTATTATGAGATGTGGGTCAATGGTAAGCTGGTCTCAGTAGATAACACCCCATACACTCCTTTTAATTCTGCAATTGTGAAATTCAAAGTGAAGCGCCCATACACCATAGCTTTTTTATTGGTGGATTGGGATGAGCACTTAGGTTTAGGAATGGAGCAATTCCCTGTGCCCGTTACCGAGAAAACCAGCCAGTGGTACCCAGGCGATGGTGGTCTAATTGCCAAGTTTAGCGATGGCACGATGACAGATAGCTCATGGAAGGCGCAAACATTTTATATTGCACCTTTAAATGATCCGTCTGAGGTAGTGGAAAAAGGCAATGTGCATGACACACCATTAAAAGGCCGTGTTCATCCATTTGCCAAGAAGCCTGATTGTAAAGATCAATGCTTTGCTATTCATTACCCGATTCCAGAAAACTGGCAATCTAAACGCTTTAATGATTTGAACTGGCCTCGTGCTTGGGAATACACCGATGAGGATATTGGTGTTAATGCCTTACCAGCCTACACGCGCTATCCGGAAATATTTTCTGGCGCTAGATGGATTTGGACTCAGAATTTAGTGTTTGATAATGTAGTGATTGCTCGTAAAACCGTTCGATAGATTTCGGTTTATAGCTTGTAAATTTGATATTAAAAATATAAAGGTGGAGACATGAAGCAAATTAATCTTGGCATAATTGGTACTGGTTGGTGTGGTGGGATTCGTACGGAGGCTGCGAGAGCAAGTGCCTTGGTAAAAGATATTCATATAGCTGAGACTAATGAGCTACGCTTAAAAGAGATGGCTGATTTGGTAGAGGCTAAAACTGCTACCACAGACTATCGCGATATTCTAAAAATCAAAGATATCGATGCGATTATTATTTCTGCCACACCAGAGACAACCCATTTTCCAATGGCGCGCGATGCTTTGTTAGCAGGTAAGCATGTCTTCTTAGAAAAACCCATTGCTATAGAGCTGGAAGAGGCTGACGAACTTATTGCCCTCGCTAAAAAATCGAATCTTAAATTTACGATTGGATATTCACAACGTTTCAATCCTAAGTTTGCATATGTAAAAAAATCGATTACTTCAGGCGCTATCGGTAAGCCAGTCACTGTTTTAGTGAGTCGCCATATTACAAGAGGCTTAGGTAAAAAAATCAGCGGTCGCGTGAAATTATCCCCAGCCGCTATGGAGTCAACACATGATCTCGACTTCGTATTCTGGTGCTTAGAGCCTGCAAAGCCGGTTAAAGTCTATTCACAAGTCAATTACGGCGCTATGCGTGAATCAACTGGTGCAGATATTCCAGACTCGCAATGGATCACTGTCACGATGGATAACGGTTTATCTTTTGTGGTTGGTGGAGGCTGGAGCTTGCCATTGGGCTACCCTAATTTTTCAACCACTTGGATTGAATTTATTGGAACCGAGGGTGCTGTGATGGTGGATGATAGCCATAAAGATGTGGTGATTAATACTGTAGAAAAAGGCATGCAATTACCGATGTCCACTATGCCCGGTGAAAAGGTCGATCACGTTTTTGCTGGACCAATGGCTTCCGAGACGGTTCACTTTATTGAGGCTGTTGCCTTTGATCGTCCCGTATTGGTCACTGGTGAGCAGGCTCGCACAGTCATGGAAGTCTATATGGCCGCAGATTTATCTGCTGAAACGGGTGATCCTGTTTATCTGCCGCTCTCTCAGGAGAAGTTGAAGCTGGTTGCAGGTTAACCATGCGTGATCGTCAGGCAAAAAACATTGGTTTAGCCATTGTTGGTGCGGGTCGCGTTGGATTATTTCGGGGTGAAGTTGCTGCTAGACATGCTCAAGTTGGCTGGATTGGTATTGCAGAGAAGAATCCAGAGAGGGCAAAGTTTGTTGCCGAGAAATTAAAGGCGGATTTTGTTACCTCCGACTATCGGGAATTGCTGAATCGTCCTGAGGTGAACGCTACCATTATTTCAACGGATGAGCATTTGCACGTTGATCCCATTTTGGCAGCAGTAGAGCGCAAACATTCATTGATGATCGAAAAGCCTTTGGCAACTGACTTGGGTGATTCAGCCAGGGTGCTAAAAGCCATTCAAGAAGCGGGTGTAGATGCTGTAGTTGGCTATACACAGCGTTTTCGTAGGCGCTGGTTAGCAGCCAAAGAAAAAGTCAGCACGGGTCAGCTCGGAGATGTCACATTGGTTTCTTCTAGGGCATTCATGAACCGCCTAGTCGCAATTGATAACTACAAGCGCACTGATCATCCTGAAAAAATATCACCCATGGTGATATCCGGAACACATGCTTTAGATATTGTCATGTGGATGATGGAAGGTAAAACACCTGTCGAGATTTATGCTCGTTCCGTCGATAGGGCGCTCGGCCCAGAATACAAAGGGATAGATGCCACCTCCGGTGTGATTACTTTTTCGGATGGAACTATTTATCAATCAACCATTTCCTGGGCCTTGCCAGTGGTTTGGCCCGGCGCTGTTTACAGTTTAGATGTTGGGATTGTTGGCACGGAAGGAGTATTGACGATCGACGATACCCATCGTGACATCGTTCTAGCTACCAATAAGGCACAAGGTGAAGGCTATGCTCCTGATGCTGCGCGTCGAGTCGATTTTATGGGTAGCTATCCACCAGGTGATATGGCTTTAGGAGAGTTGCGCGGCCCAATGCGCGAGGAAACTGAGTCATGGTTGAATCGCGTGTCTTTAAATCTGCCAACCCCTGCAGCCACTGCAGCTGAGGCGCATCGCAATCTCATGATTACGAAAGCCTTTGATTTATCGGCTCGCTTAAAGAAGCCGATTTCGCTCCCCATTGAGCCTGCTGACGATATTTACTAATAGCTTGCACCTCACTTTTTGGAAATTTATGAATATTTACCAGAAGCGTGTATTTGAAGTGACGAAGAAACTAGCTCTCTTTTGCGCATTGATTGGATTGAGTTTTTCAGTATTTGCGCAAGCTACGTCTTACCCCAATAGACCCATTAAGATGATCATTCCGTTTGCGCCTGGTGGGGCATCGGATTTTATTGGTCGAATTATTAGCGTCAAGATGAGCGAAATTTTAGGGCAGCAAGTCATCATTGATAATCGTTCGGGAGCCGCTGGAAATATTGGGATGGAGGCAGCAGCCAAATCTACGCCTGATGGTTACACTATCTTTTTGGGCAATATTGGAACTCTGGCCATTAACCCCACTTTATTTCCAGGATTGAATATCAATCCACTGCGTGATTTTATCCCAATCACTCAAGTGGCTGATGTGCCTAGTGCCTTGGTTGGTAATAACGAATTTCCACCGAATAATGTTACGCAACTCATTACCTATCTTCGATCCAATCCTGATAAGTTTAATTTCGCTACTCCGGGTGGCGGTAGTGCGAATCGATTGGAGATGGAAGTGTTCATGAAATTAACTGGTACAAAGATGACTCATGTGCCCTATAAAGGCGGGGGCGGTCCTGCTGCTGTTGGATTGGTTGGCGGTGAAACTCAAGTCATGTTTAATACCTTGCCGTCAGTCAAACAATTCATGATTGCCAACAAGATTAAAAGTTATGCTGTTACTGGAATTGCTAGACAGTCTGGATTACCCAATGTTCCAACGATGCTTGAATTGGGATATCCCGACTATAAAACGGGCTCTTGGCAAATGATGATGGCACCAGTAGGCACTCCACCAGAAATAGTAAATAAATTATTCGATGCGCTGACTAAGTCCTTAACGATGCCAGATATTGCGGAACGCATCTTGAACGGTGGCGCCAATATTACCTTAAGTAAATCTCCTGCAGATGCGAAAAATTTCCTCTCTAGCGAGTTGAAGAAGTGGAATGTCGTAGTCAAAGAATCAGGCGCAGCACCAGATTAAGACTATCCCATTTCATCAGCAATATTTAGCAATAACAAATCTTCGTTAGCATTGCCGATGAGGGAGAGTCCTAGTGGCGCTCCTTCATATTTGCATAGTGGTAAATTGATTTGCGGTAAGCCACCCAAGCCAGCAATGCACAATAGCTGAAAAAGATGTTTTCGCACTTGTTCTAGTTCGCTGGCGCTTGAATTCAAGAGCGGGGCAATGCAGCCTGTGCTTGGCAATACTAGAATCGCCTCAGTTTGGCCATCACCCAATGCACTGATTAATCCCCTGATGTAATGGGTAATGCGATTCTTATTCTGGATGGCAGATTGAACTGCAATTGGATCCAATGATTGAGCGATTTCAAAGCGCTCCTTAATGCCAGGACCAAACTCATGAAGATGCTGCTGTGCCCATTGTCCATGTTCTTGCCATATTTCAGAGGCTTGAACAATGCGAAAGGTCTCTGCCCAATCAGAAAGCTTTTCAGGTGTAATGGATATTTCTTCTAGTGAAAAATTAAAATGCTTGGTTATGGTTTTTTTAAGGGTATGTGCAATGACTTCAGGGATCAGGTCAAAGGTTTCTTTGAGGATAAAAAATTGAGGCTTTTTATGAATACTGGCCACCTCTTTATTTAATAGCGCTTCTCCAACCTGTCTAAGTATTTTGGGGCTTTGCGCAAACCATCCGAGAGCGTCAAAACTTTTAGCTAACGGTCTTGCATTGGCCAGCGAAATGCGACCATGCGTTGTTCTGATGCCGTAAATACCGCAAAAACTGGCTGGCGCTCTGACAGAGCCGCCAGTGTCTGAACCAATGGCAAAGTCTACTAACCCAGCAGCCACTGCAGCAGCAGACCCACTAGAGGAGCCGCCTGGAACACGTTCTGGTGAAGCGCTATTGATTGGCGTCCCATAATGCGCATTGATGCCTAAAATACTGTAAGTTAATTCATCGGTATGGGTCTTACCCAGCAGTGTTGCCCCAGCATTGCAGAGGGTCCGAATAAACGCAGCGCTAATCGTTGGTATGGGGTGGCTATTGAGCCAAGCTGGGCTGCCAAAGCCGGTTGGAATGCCTTCAATATCATATATATCCTTAAGGCCATAAGATAACCCGTTAAGCAGGCCAGCTTTGCTTGCCTCAATGTGTACGGGGGCATGTTGGCAAAAAGCGGCGACTGTATCGCGCTCAAAAATATTCGATAGACTTTGTATATTCACGGTTTACATTGAATTGGTCGGAAGGTAATATGACAGAACTAAAAATAGCCTTTATTTTATTAAACCATACTAAAAGAGACATAAATGAATGAATTGCTGAGTACTCGCGTCCCCTTTTCTGCAATAGTGGACAGACCTAATTTAGTCCTTCCAGAATCGGCCAGGATGGTGGTTTGGTTAATTGTCAATATAGAGCACTGGTCAATGGAGAATCCAATGCCCAGAACGGTACTGTCACCACCCATGGGTCAACCGCTGCAACCTGACCTTCCCAATTGGGCTTGGCATGAATACGGAATGCGGGTGGGTTTTTGGCGCATCTTTGATGCCCTTAATCAACGCAATATTGTGCCAACCCTCGCTACTAATGGCATTGTTTGTACTTCATATCCCCGTGTTGCTGAGGCAGGCTTAAATAAAGGCTGGGAGATGATGGGGCATGGCTATGTTCAGGGTCCTATGCATAAATTGCCAAATCAACTTGAGGCAATTGAGCAAACTGTTGAAGCGATCAAGAAATTTAGCGGTAAGGCTCCAGTGGGCTGGGAGAGCCCAGGCTTAACCGAAAACGATACGACGATTGACTGCCTATCTAAAGCCGGAATTGAGTATGTAGCTGATTGGGTATTGGATGATCAGCCTGTATGGATTAAAGCCAATCCAAAACCAGTGTTATCAGTTCCTTATACCGTTGAAATGAATGACATTCCGATGATGTTGTTGCAGAGCAATCGTGCCGAGGAGATGTTGACTCGAGGTATAGATCAATTTGAGCGCTTATGGTCTGAGAGTGCAAGCATTCCGCGTGTGATGGCGCTCAGTGTGCATCCTTATATTACTGGCGCACCACACCGTATCGGATATTTTGAAAAGCTGCTTGATCATATACAGAAAAAAGAAGGCGTTTTGATTAAGACGGGTGAGTGGATTTCAGATTGGTATCGCACTCAAGTGCCGGCTCCAAAAAAATGATTCAGAATAAAGAGAAAGGGTAAAGAAAATGGGTCTAAAGTTTATGGAGCATATCCTGATCCTCACTCATGACCCCGAGGGTACAAGAGACTGGTTTTGTACTAACTTGGGGTTTAGAAGTGGTGATCATCCAGATTTTGGCTTTCCGGTGTATTGGTTGTATATCGGCAATCAGGATGTTGTTCATATCGGCAAGGCAAAGTTTTCTGAGCACCAAGATACCTATTTGAAAACACCCAGCGATCAAGCAAATCAAGACTATTCTGCAGCGGGCGCTCTAGGTTCTGCTCGCATTGACCATGTGTGCTTTAACTGCGATGGCATTAATGAGTTTGTTAAGCGTCTTACAGATAATGGCGTCGAGTTCAGTGAGCGCAAAGCTCACAACTCAAATCTCTATCAATTATTTATGCGCGAACCCATCAACGGCATCAAGGTTGAGCTTAACTTCTCTGCGCAAGAGGCTGTAAGCGCTGGTCGTGTAGCAAGCTGGACGGATACTGGCTCTACTAGCTAAAAAAGTAAGGCTAGCTTCTAGTCTTACTTTGTCAGCTTGCTTCCAAATAATCCTGTTGGTTTAATTAGTAGGATGACCAGCATCATGGCAAAAGGGGCCATGATGGCAAGTGGTGCGTAAATCAAGGAACCGATGGATACTACTTGACCAACAATAATCGCCGAAATCAAAGTGCCCTTGATACTGCCTAGACCACCTATGATGACCACCATAAATGCGAAGGCGAGCACCTCAAGACCCATGCTTGGATCAACAATGATGAGCGGAGCATAAAGCGCTCCACCGAGGGCCGAGAGAGATGCTGCTAGTACAAAGGTAATGGTAAAAAGTCTTGTGACATTGATGCCCAAGCCTTCAACGTGATTCATATCCTCTATACCAGCGCGAATAGCTTTGCCGATAATCGTTTTGTTTAAGAATAGCCAGATGCCTAAGTAAACCAGTCCCGCTATCAAGATCACCAGCAAACGATAGGCAGGAATTTCTGTGCCAATTAAAACAATTTGATCTGTAAATGGTGTTTTGACAGGGCGGGGAACAACACCCCAGATGAACTTGATCAGCCCAATCCCGCCGAGTAGCACGCCAAAGGAGGTAATCATGCTGAAAGTTAACTCACGTTCATAGATTCTTCTGAAGATGGCGCGCTCAACAAAAAATGCCAGTAGTCCACCTACAATGACGCCACACAGCACTCCTAGCCAGAAGCTACCAGTGATAGTAGTAACTGTATAGGTGATATAGGCGCCGAATGAGTAATAGAGTAGCTGATCTAGGCTGATGATCCGCATGAGGCCAAAGCAAAGCGATAGCCCAATAGAAATCAGAAAATAAATACTGGCTAAGCTAAAACCAAAGATAACGCCTGATACAAGTAATTGACCATCCATTATTTAAGCACCTGTTTTTCTGCTTGCGACTTTAACTTATTCACTAACTTTTTCAGGAGCGCTTCGGCACTACCGTACAGTCCGCTGGAGTTGGTAAGCATAATAATGACTAAAATAGCGCCGATAAAAAATTCCCAATTGCCGATTAATTTGCTAATCACGTCACGTAGGCCTGTATAGGCAATCGTCCCGACCAATGGGCCAAAGAGGCTGCCGACACCTCCAAGAATAGTGACCACAACAGGGTCGGCTGTTCTAGCTGGACTCGTAATTTCAGGGCTTACTGAGCCCAGGTACACAGCATAGAGGGATCCAGCTAGAGCAGTACTGGTATTGGCAATGACAAATGCAATGAGGCGTATGCGGAAATTACTGTAGCCCAAGAATTGTAATTTGGTCTCATTGATTTTGGTGGCCAAGCAGCACGCCCCAAAAATAGTGCCATCAATATATTTATAGAAAGCCCACAATGCAATTGCTACCAATAAGCTAAAGGTAAAAAAGTCACTCGGCTTGGTTAGATCAAGTAGTGGGGTTGAGGCAATGCTAGCTAGGAACCATAAACCATTGTCTCCCTTCGTAATGCCAGCAAATACTTTTTGCATCATATAAAAAATAATGACTGCTAGAGCCAAATTGACGAGTGCAAAATAGTCACTCCGCAGTCGAACAAACATCGGTGCAACTAAGGTTGAAAAAATCAGACCGCTAGTGAGACCAACAAGAATTCCAATGTAGGGATTAGTGCCAAAATAAAACAAGTAAAAGGCGGTTCCATAGGCTCCAATAGCTAAATAGGCCGGCTGCCCAAATGAGATAAATCCAACCTTGCCCAGTAAAAAATTGCAGCCAATTGTATAAATAGAAAAGATGAGTACTTCATTTAAAAATGGCAGCGGAATAAATAGCCTGCTAATAGCCACTAGACCAAATGCAATGAGTATTCCGCGCCACCAGCGCCATGTATCTAACATTAATGATCCTCTAGAGATACTGCTCACAATTATTGGGGTTAATCTCATCGCGAGTACTCAGTTCGGCAACAACATGGCCTTCTCTAATTGCGTAGACTCTATTAGAGATAGCGCAGACCAGGGGCAGATTTTGCTCGACGATGATAAGGGATGCCTTTTTACTGAGATCTGTAAATACATGGCGTAAGTGGGTAACAATGCTTGGTGCCAAACCTTCTGTTGGTTCATCAATCAGAAGGACTTCAGGCGCACCTAGAATGGCTCGACCAATCATCAACATTTGTCTTTCGCCGCCACTTAAAAACCCGGCTTTACGATCAATCAGGATTTTTAACTTTGGAAAATAATCAAATACCGGATCCCAGTTGTAATCATTGTTGGCATAACTGCCCAGTTCTAAATTTTCACGAACAGTGAGATCTGAGAATACTTTTTTGTCCTGAGGTACATACTTCACCCCAGACTGTGCAATTTGATATGGTCTCAAACCAATGAGGTCATGATCTATGCTTTTGATTTCACCAGAGCTAGGATGCAAAAACCCGGAGATGGTTTTGAGCAGGGTGGTTTTACCCGAGCCATTGCGTCCAACACAGGCGACTATTTCATTTGGATGCAGCTTGATATTGATATCAAAAAGGACTTTTGATTCGCCATAAGCTGCATTTAATCCAATCACTTCTAGGGTTGTAGGATTATGCATTTTCTACACCATCTTCAGATTCTATTTGCCAGTAGCTTCTTCTTACCTCAGGATGATTAAGGCACTCCTCATACCCACCTTCGGCAATCACACGACCTTCGTGCATCACAATCAAGCGCTCAACAAAGTTTTCAATATGGGAAATTTTGTGCTCAACCAAGATGATGGTTTGTTTGCCAATGTGCTGGCGCAATACATCTAGTACACCTTTAATTTCAGATTCAGCAAGACCAGCCAGAGGTTCATCTAGCAGCAGAACTCTGGGTTCTGCAAGGACGGCCATAGCAATTTCTAAGCGGCGTTTTTCACCAAGGCTGAGGTGCTGCACCAATTTATCCTTCACGTCTTCCAAGTTGAAGGTTGCAAGAATATCTAAAATCTTAGGATTTTGATAATGGGATTTGCGTGTTGTCAGCAATAAATCTTTAATCGATGAGGCGTGATTCTTCCGAAAGTAGACCAGCAGAAGATTGTCGGTGACAGTTAAATTATCAAAGGTTGAAGTGAGCTGAAATGTCCTAGTGAGTCCTTTTTCAACACGATCTTGAGCTGACATCTTAGTGATATCAACCCCTCTATAGGTAATAACGCCTTCGTCTGGAAAGAAGAGGCCTGTTAGGAGATTAAAAAAGGTTGTTTTACCTGCTCCATTTGACCCAAGAATACCAACTACTTCAAACTCTTTTACCGTGAAGTCGACACTATTTACTGCCACAAGATTTCCAAAGCGCTTAGTAACGCCTTGTGCTTGCAATATCACATTACTCATGAAGTTCTATATTAAGAAATCCCCCACGTATAAGAGTGGGGGATGGTATTAAGGTATTAGTAACCTAAAGACTTCAACGATGGCATTACTTGATTGCCACCAGCAGAGCCAATGACAGAGAATAAATCCCATTCATTTTTTTGCTCTTTAGCGCCTTTTCCTTTAACTAAGAAGGCCGCATATTTATATTCAGCAGCATGGTCTTCACGCCATTGTGCAGGGCCCTTAACATTAGTATTAAAGTTTCCGCCATTAGCGAGTATGGCTGCCGATGATTTTATTGGATCGAAAGATTTTGATAATTCAAAGCCTCTGAACATTTCTAGATACGCAATATATGCAATAGCTGCATAGGCATCTGGTGGACGACCATACTTTGCACGATAGAGGTTTGTAAATTCTTTAGCACTCTTAGCGACTTCTTTATCTGGGAAGTTATCGAGGTCATAGTAGAAGTAGTGCATTGCATAAACACCTTCCAGCGCTTCTGGTGGCAAGCCTTTGGCAACTGTATTCGTGATAAATGCATTGAAGATGGTCATATCTTTATTCAGGCCCATTTGATTGGCCTGTTTTAAGAGAGCAACAGCATCAGCAGCAAATTGAGATGCAATGAAGACATCTGGTTTAGCTGCTTTAACTTTCTGCAAAACAGTGGTGTAGTCAGCTGTACCAAGAGATAGCTCATCGTAACCAACGATTTCAGCACCATACTCTTTAGCAGCGGCATATACGCCATCACGAATATCCCACCCAAAACTATCGGCGCGAGCTAGGAAGAAAATTTTCTTCTTGCCTAAAGTTTTAACTGCTGCTTGACCGGCCATGTAACCAACAGTCCATGGGCTGTAGGCCGTTGCAAATGTCGTTGGAGAGAGCTTTCCTTTTTCAAAGGCTTCTTTTGACATTACGCATACTGGGAAGTAGGGCAATGGGTCTTTATGAACCATCGCATTAATGGCATAAGCAAGCGGTGCAAAAGTTTGACCACCCAGTCCTTTGACGCCTTCATCTACCATATAACGGTAGCGACGAACGCCGACGTCTTGTTTGGCTTCGTCATCGGCAACCACGCCTTCAACCTTAACTTTGCCGTTAGGCATATTCAAGCCACCACGCTTATTTACGACATCGATTGCTAGTAATGCGCCATCACGTTGTGTCTCAGCTACAGCGGCAAAAGTACCCGTTAAAGGCAGTAAGATCCCGACTTTTATTGGCGCTGGATCGGCAGCGTAACCAGCCTTTGCAGCAAAGGCACTAAACAATGCGAGCGATAAAGCCCTCAGTAATATTTTGTTCATAGTCTCTTTAATTTATTGGAATAGTAGTGGGATACAACTTCTAAAGATTACCTTATATCTAAATTGATGTGACTAGTTAGAAACCCTTATTTCTATAGATTAATCTATTTTGAAGGTCATTTAGAGACCTTCACAGTCGATTGCTCGGTAACCGACTGGACAATCGCTTCAAATAGGGCAATCGTTTGACTCATCTCTGCAGTACTAATAGGATAAGGTGTGCTGTTGTTTGTTAAGACTGCAGTAGCAAAGGCCTCTAATTCATATTTAATGGAATCAATCGCTGGAAAGGTGTACCGCTCTATACGACCACCACTCAGTCTGAGAACGCATTCTGTTTCGCCTATGGCCTCTACAGATCCCGCATCACCGAATACATGAATGCGCCAAAAAAAGGGGGTGGCCCTGATCATGGCAAAGTAGGCGCTAATGCCATTATCAAAACGCACATTGACCGAGCTTGCATCGCGTGGATCTTTGCCTGACCTAAAGCT
>CANGEC010000019.1 GCA_947452625.1 Burkholderiaceae bacterium | reverse complement strand
TAGAGGAAGGCCCCTTCATTGAAAAACATGCTGCCTTTCCTAAACGAGTGAATGCGGGTTATATGCAAATTCTCAGCCGTAATGAAATTAAGTTACGTGTTTTTGAACGTGGCGCCGGCGAAACACTCGCCTGCGGAACCGGTGCTTGTGCTGCTGTCGTTTCAGGAATTCGTCGTGGCATGCTCGACTCACCTGTAAAAGTACACACGCGCGGCGGTGAATTACTCATTGCTTGGGGCGGAGTTATAGAAGGTCAAGCGCAACCCGTCATCATGACCGGGCCAGCCACTACGGTCTTCGAAGGCGAAACCGAAATTGAGTTGAGCAGTTAAATACCGTACTGATCGCGATAAGCCTTCACTGCCGGTAAATATTGAGCCAAGGCCACATCACTAGATGCCGTTAAGAAGCTCATCAGGTCGCCCAGGTTAGCAATCGCAATCACCGGTAAACCAAACTCCTTCTCAACGGCCTGGACTGCCGAGAACTCACCAATCTCTGCTGCTGTTCCGGATTTTTCCATCCGATCTAAAGCAATCAAGACTGCAACTGGTTGAGCACCAGCGGCGCGAATGAGTTCAACTGATTCACGTACTGAAGTTCCCGCTGAAATCACATCGTCTACGATGACCACCCTGCCGGTCACAGGCGCACCCACCAAGGTGCCACCCTCGCCATGGTCTTTGGCTTCTTTGCGGTTATAGGCATAAGGAACATTGCAGCCTGTATCAGCCAAAGCAATCGCTGTAGCAGCCGCCAAAGTGATGCCTTTATAGGCTGGGCCGTACAACATATCGAATTGAATCTTAGACTCTAACAAGGCCTTGGCGTAATAGCGGCCCAGGGCACTCAAGCGAGCGCCATCATTAAAACCACCAGCATTAAAAAAATAAGGAGAAAGTCGACCCGCTTTGGTTTTAAACTCCCCGAACGACAATACTTTTGCCTCTAAGGCAAAACGAATAAAGTTAACTTGATTTGAATTTTCTGAGCTCATAGGCCTACATGTTACGCATCATTTCCGCGAACCTCAACGGTATTCGTTCTGCAGTTAAAAAAGGCTTTCTCCCTTGGGCTATCCAGCAAAAGGCGGACTTCATCTGTATGCAGGAGTTAAAAGCCCAGCGTGATGATTTAGAGGATGCCATTCTTAATCCTGATGGTCTACACGGATACTTTCATCACGCCGAGAAAAAAGGCTATAGCGGTTGCGGGATCTACACCCCCCACAAGCCCGATGAAGTGCTCTATGGCTATGGTAATGAAGAGTTTGATGCAGAGGGTCGCTACGTTGAAGCCCGCTTTAAAACACTCTCTATCATCTCGGTCTACATGCCCTCAGGATCAAGCTCCCCCGAAAGACAAGAGGCTAAATATCGCTATCTAGAAAGTTTTTTACCTCACCTTATCAAACTCAAAAAATCTGGCCGTGAAATCGTGCTCTGCGGTGATATCAATATTGCCCACCATGAGATTGATCTTAAAAACTGGAAAGGTAATGTCAAAAATTCTGGCTTTTTACCTGAAGAACGCGCCTGGCTTACCAATCTGTTCGATCAAGTCGGCTATATCGACGTCTACCGAAAACTAGAACCCGCAGCTGGGGAGTCTTGTTATACCTGGTGGAGCAACCGCGGCCAAGCCTATGCGAAGAATGTGGGTTGGCGCATTGACTATCAGATTGCCACCCCTGGCATTGCAACAAGCGCCAAGAAGACCGCCGTCTATAAGGAAGAGCGTTTCTCTGATCATGCGCCCCTGACGGTGGATTACGACTGGTCGATTTAATCGATTCTGAACCCTACCAATTACTGCTCGCGAGAAACCGCAGCATCATGCTTTTTAAATTCAACCATTCGAAAATGTATCGCCAGCCAAATCAATAGCAATACCGGAGCACCAATAATGGCCGTACCCAAAAAGAATGTTTGGTAGCCGAATGAGTCCACAAAGACTCCTGAGAAGCCTGCTAGCCACTTAGGCAAGAGCAGCATCATGGAGCTAAACAAAGCGTACTGTGTAGCCGAATAACGGATGTTGGTTAGGGCAGATAAAAATGCAATGAAGGCGGCACTGGCAATACCAGAGCTCAAATTATCTGCCGAGATTACCCAAATCAAACCCTGCAAGTCATGGCCTTGATTCGCCAACCAGGCAAATAACACGTTACTCACCGCCGACAAAATCGCCCCCAAAAATAAAATACGCATCACACCAAATCTCAGCGTTAAAACACCGCCAACAAAAGCACCTGTTAAGGTCATGATGACCCCGAACACCTTGCTCACGGCAGCCACCTCATCTTTGGTATAGCCCATATCCACATAAAAGGGGTTGGCCATAATTCCCATCACCACATCGCTGATTCGATAGATCGCAATCAAACCCAAAATAATCACAGCATGCCAGCGATAACGCCCTAAAAATTCTGCGAAAGGCTCAATGAGCGTTTGATAAAGCCACTCTTTAGCATTACGAACCCGCGCCAATTGCACTGGGACCGGTTCCTTGCTGAATAAGGTTGTGAGCACCCCAATCCCAATAGAGGCGGCCATGCATAAATAGGCAAACTGCCAGGCAGCAACATCATAAGTGCCGGACCCGACCTCAACTCTTGCTGCTAACCACAATACGCCGGCACCAGACCAAATCAAAGCAAGCCGATAACCAGTTTGATAAGTAGCTGATAACGCTGCTTGTCGATCACTGTCTGCCGATTCGATCCGAAAGGCATCCAACGCAATGTCTTGCGTAGCCGAACCAAAAGCCACCAAGAGCGCGCACCAAACGATTGGATTGAGAGCGACCTTAGGATCCACGCTGGCCATCCCAATGAGCCCAACAATAATTAGAGTTTGCGCAAACAGCAGCCAGCTCCGCCGCCTGCCAAAGAACCGAGTAAGAAAAGGAATTGGCAGCTTATCCACCAAAGGTGCCCAGACCCACTTAAAGGCATATATCAATCCAACCCAAGTCAAGTAACCAATGGTGCTGCGATCAATGCCCGCCTCTCTTAACCAAAAACTGAGTGTGCCCAAGATAAGCAAAAGGGGCAGGCCGGCAGAGAAGCCCAGGAACAGCATCCGCAAACACGGCCATTCGAGATATACCCGAAAATCCCGCAACCAAGAAGACAAACCTTTAAGCACGTCGAATACGGAACAAGGCAAGGCTACCAAATAGATTGGGCAACAAGGTTACTTCTCTGCCTTCATGCAAGACACAACGATCGACAATTTTTAACCCGAGACTGGAGGCTAATTTTTCAAAGTCAGCGACCGTGAGCACACGCACATTGGGGGTGTTGTACCACTGATAGGGCAGGCTTTTAGAGACTGGCATATGGCCCAGTCCAACTGCTAAACGATGCGACCAATGACCAAAGTTCGGGAAGGAAATAATAGACTCTTTACCGACGCGCACTACTTCACGCAAAATCTTTTCAGTCTGATGAATCGTTTGCAGCGTTTGAGATAAAACTACCGTATCAAAACTCTCATTCTCAAATAAAGCCAAGCCGCCTTCGAGGTTTTGCTGAATGACATTCAAACCTTTTTGCACGCAGGATAAAACGCGTGCATCATCAATCTCCACACCATAAGCGTGAACTGATTTTTGCTTTTGTAAGAACTCTAAAAAACTACCGTCACCACACCCCAGATCCAAGACCTGAGTATCAGCAGAGATCCAGTTGGCAATAGCGACAAAGTCTGCGCGTTTCATCTCAACACCTCACGCATTTTGCCAAAGTAAGCCCGAATCAGATTGTGATACCGAGGATCATCCAACAAAAAGGCATCATGCCCATGGGGCGCATCAATCTCTGCATAACTTACTTCACTCTTGTTGCTCAATAAAGACTCGACAATCTCACGGCTACGATTGGGTGGGAAACGCCAATCCGTTGAAAAGCTCACCACCAAAAACTTTGCGTGCACCTCTGCAAGTGCGCGATTTAAGCTACCCTCATAACGCCTTGACGGATCAAAATAATCCAGCGCACGAGTAATTAATAGATAAGTATTGGCATCAAAATAGGTTGAAAACTTATCACCTTGGTGGCGTAAATAACTCTCCACCTCAAACTCAACATCAAAACTAAACCGATAGTCGTTTGACTCGCCATTTGGACGCTGTAATTCACGACCAAACTTTTCGGCCATATCATCATCAGATAAATACGTAATATGGCCAACCATGCGTGCCAGTCTTAAGCCTCGCTTGGGCACGACACCATGCTCATAATAATTTCCACCATGAAAATCCGGATCGGAAAGAATCGCATTGCGCGCTACCTCATTAAAAGCAATATTCTGCGCACTTAATTTTGGAGTTGAAGCAATCACCACACAATGCTCTAAACGCTTGGGAAATTGGATAGCCCAAGCCATTGCTTGCATACCGCCAAGGCTACCGCCCATCACCGCAGCGAATTTTCGAATACCCAATTTATCCGCTAAGCGCGCTTGAGTATTTACCCAGTCTTCGACTGTGACTACTGGAAAATCTGCGCCATAAGGTTTGCCAGATGCGGGATTAATACTCATCGGCCCAGTGGAGCCAAAACAAGAACCAAGATTATTCACGCCAATGACAAAGAAATGATCAGTATCCACCGGCTTGCCTGGTCCAATCATGTTGTCCCACCAGCCAATATCATGCGGATTCTGAGGATCAGGACCAGCCACATGGTGAGAGGCATTCAAGGCATGGCAAATCAATACTGCGTTACTTTTATCCGAATTTAACTTGCCGTAAGTTTCAATCACTAAATCATAGCCGGACAACATGGCGCCACTCTGCAAAGGCAAGGGCTCGGCAAAGTGGATAGTGTTTCTAGAGAGGTGTAACTCGCTCATTCGGAGAGAAGAATACGAAGGCTGATATCAGACGCTTCGGTTGGTAACTTTTTGAATCCACTACGAGCAAATCGATGCCAGCGACCGAGAACAAAACTCATCAACATGGCGGCACGAATACTCACCTCTTCTTGTCCGACTTGCCCCCATGCGCCACCTTGAGTTTGAGCAATACGCAAGGCCTGTTTTAAAGAGGCCTCAACGCGGTCAAGCACCTGTGTAATGCGCTCTTGTAAGCGATCATCTTCTTGTAGCAAAGCGTCACCCAGCAATACTCGAGTCATGCCAGGGTTTTTTTCCGCAAAAAAGAGCAGCATCTGCAAGATGCCCCGAGCCTGAGCAAGGCCAGACTCTTCTTTTTGGTTGATCTGATTAATTAAGCCAAAGACTGTTTGCTCAATGAAAGCGATCAAGCCTTCAAACATTTGCGCCTTACTGGCGAAATGACGATAAAGCGCCGCTTCTGAAACTTGAATTTTGGCAGCCAATGCCGCGGTAGTGACGCGCTCACCCTTAGGGTTTTGCAACATCTCGGCAAGCACCTGCAAAATCTGCAGTCGACGCTCACCTGGGCGAGGACGTTTGCGCGTCTTGGCGGCATCAACCGCACTATCGTCAACTTCTGTCGGACCTAGAGAATCGCGCATAGTCATATCACTTATCAATAGCTTATCGAGAACGAATCATCGTACCGAAAGCCTGCTCCGTCAGAATCTCTAGCAACAAGGAATGCTCAATTCGGCCGTCAATAATGTGTACAGAATTTACGCCACTTTTAGCGGCATCCAAAGCAGAAGAAATTTTTGGCAGCATACCGCCCGAGATCGTGCCATCAGCAAAGAGGTCATCAATTTCGCGGGCAGTTAAATCCGTTAAGAGCGTGCCATTCTTATCCATCACCCCTGGAATATTAGTCATCATGACCAATTTCTCGGCATGCAGAATTTCCGCCATCTTCCCTGCGACCAAATCAGCGTTGATGTTGTAAGCCTGCCCTTCGGCGCTAAAACCAATGGGAGAAATAACTGGAATGAAAGCGTCGTCTTGCAAAGCTTTCACAACTGCTGGATTAATCGCTTCAATTTCACCTACAAAACCAATGTCGATTTTCTGACCTGGATTTTTCTCATCCGGAATCAACATTTTTCTCGCATGAATTAAACCACCATCTTTGCCGGTCAAACCTACTGCCTGACCACCAAAGTGATTAATCAACATCACGATATCTTGCTGCACTTCCCCGCCCAAAACCCACTCAACCACTTCCATGGTTTCTTCATCGGTAATGCGCATCCCTTGAATAAAATTGCCGGTCTTGCCAATTTTCTTCAAGGCCTCATCAATTTGCGGGCCGCCGCCATGAACCACCACCGGGTTCATACCAACAAGCTTGAGTAGAATCACGTCGCGTGCGAAACTTTCTTTTAATCGCTCTTCGACCATGGCGTTCCCGCCATACTTAATCACAATAGTCTTGCCGTGATACTGACGAATATAAGGCAAAGCCTCGGCCAAAATCTCCGCCTTCAATAGAGGAGGAATCTCGGCAAGAGAAGGTAAATGCTTAGTCATTTCAGCCAATGAGTTAATAATTATTCGCCAAATAATTTTTGACGCAATTCGCGACGCTCTTGCGCCTCTAAAGATAAATTGGCGGTAGGTCGCGCGATCAAACGTGATAAACCAATCGGCTCACCAGTTTCTTCACACCAACCATAATCACCTGATTCAATTCGCGCCAAAGCCTGTTCTACTTTTTTGAGCAACTTACGCTCGCGATCACGGGTACGCAATTCCAAAGCATGTTCTTCTTCGATCGTGGCGCGATCAGCTGGATCAGGAACCAAAATATTTTCACGTAGATGCTCAGTAGTCTCTGAAGCATTTTTCAGAATGTCATCTTTGAGCGTTAATAATTTTTGACGGAAAAAATCCAACTGGGCAGCATTCATATAGTCTTTTTCAGACATTTTGAGCAATTCCGCCTCAGTCAAAGGCGCGCCTTTAGGGGCCTTGGTGCTGGCAGGTTTGCCAGCTTTTGGAGCTGCTGCAGTTTTTGTTGCTGTTTTTACCGTCATTTCATTCTTTCCATGGGTTTGAAGCATTATTGCCTCATTCTGCCAAAGTTTTACGACCATCTGCCAATATTGAGCGTGGCGGCAGATTGTATCCGAAGCCGGCTAAGCCAAACACCCCTCAAGCCCTGCCAACAGGGTGTCCTTGGGCAGATCAATACCGATAAATACCATCCGGGTTTGCTTGGGCTCAGCCCCCCATAAACCTGCCAAATCACTCCCCATCATCTGGTGGACGCCCTGAAACACCACTTTTCGGTTACTTCCTTTGACATAAAGTACACCTTTGTAGCGCAGCATTTTCTCGCCAAACACCTCCAAAATGCCCCCCAAGAAGTCCTCAAGTTTTTTATGGTCAAAGGGTTTATCACTACGAAAAACAAAGGATTGGATGCGATCTGTATGCCCAGCATGGCCATGATGGTCATGACTGTGGTCGTGTCCACAATGGCTATGGTCGTGATGATCGTGGCTATGGTCATGCCCACAAGTACTGTGATCGTGATCGTCTTGCTCCAAAAAATGGGGGTCAATATCTAGCTTGGCATTCAAATTGAAGCCCTTAAGGTCTAAAACCGCATCTAAGGGCACCACCCCTTTCGATATCCCGGCAATGGGAGCGCGCGGATTCATGTGCATCAGGCGAGCGCGCAAGGCATCCACCTCAGCAGTGCTGACTAAATCGGTTTTAGTAATAAAAATCTGATCGGCAAAGCCTACTTGACGTTGTGCCTCTTCATGCTCGGTAAGCTGCTGCTGACCATGCTTAGCATCAACCAAAGTCACGACCGCATCTAATACATAGTGATCAGCAACATCATCATCCATGAAAAATGTTTGAGCCACAGGGCCTGGATTGGCAACCCCCGTTGTTTCGATCACCACGCGGTCAAAACTAATCTTCTTGTCTTTACGTTGCTCCCATAGCGCATTTAATGCATCCACCAGGTCGCCACGAATCGTGCAACAAATACAGCCATTACTCATTTGAATAATGTTTTCTTCGCTATCCTGCACCAAAATATCGTTATCGATATTTTCTTCGCCAAATTCATTTTCAATCACAGCAATTTTTTTGCCATGCTGCTCAGTGAGAATGTGCTTGAGCAAGGTAGTTTTACCGCTACCCAAAAAGCCCGTCAGAATTGTTACCGGAATTAACGCCATCGTGGATCCATTCAAAATCTAAATTAAGTCATTCCCCAGCGGGGAAACTACTATCTTACCGAGTTCCTCAGTCTTTGCCAGCCTTTGCGCGCGGATGTGCTTTGTCATATGCCTGAGCTAGATGCTGAAAGTCCAAAGAGGTATAAATCTGGGTGCTCGCAATACTGGCATGCCCCAACATTTCCTGCACGGCACGCAAGTCCTGCGAGGACTGCAGAACATGACTGGCAAAGCTGTGCCGCATCATATGGGGGTGTACATGGGTCGGCAAACCAGCCCGCAAAGCCAAGGTGCGCAAACGCGCCTGAACCGTGCGGGGTGATAGGCGCGCGCCCGTGGCAGAAATAAATAGGGCGGGTGACTGCTGAGCACAATCTATGCCAGCACGAATAGCGCGCCAAGTCTGCAAGGATTTCATGGCGGGGGGGCCAACGGGTACGGAACGACGCTTGCCCCCTTTGCCCAATACCGTCACTTCTGCTGCATCCCAATCAAGCCAGCCAGCAGACTCACGCTGACGATCCTTGCTTGGCATCAGATCAATCCCCAGAAGCTCCGAAAGACGCAAGCCCGATGAATACAACAAATCCACAAGCGCCGCATCGCGCACCGACTCTAAATCCTTTTTCTCTTCTGCCTCGCGCACTACTTGATTTACCAATGCCAAGGCCTGCTCGACAGACAATGCCTTGGGCAAAGACTTTAAACGTTTGGGGGCTTTCACATCATCAACTGGATTAGCCGTTAAATTTGCCCGCGCCCCGCCCTCCTGCGCATCTCTACGGGCATCTTTCTCTGTCAGCCAATCGTACCAACCACGCCAAGCCGAAAGCCCTCTGGCAATCGTTCTGGAAGACTTGCCCTTAGCATGCCATCTACCGGCCCAGCGACGCACATGGGCATTGCTCACTCGTAGTAATTCAACAGAATCTTCTTGGGCGAAATTTTGCAATTCGCTCAAATCCATCCGATAGGCTTTTAGCGTATGCGGTGAAAGCTGACGCAATACATGAAGCTCGTGTAAATACCCCTCAACGAGTGGATGAAGTTCAGTCGGCAGAGGCTTCATAAGCCTGGACTCGATCCAAAGCTGCGGCGGTTAACTCTGCAATTTGACGCAAATAGAAAGCGCCCATATCCGCAGTAAAACGAAACTCGTCTTTGCTTGCCAAGAGGAGTGCAGCAGGAGCTTGAGCACTGGCACGCCCTTTGCCAAGCGGCAAACCAATCGCTACCATGCTTTGCCAGGCTGGATCGATCGTGACTTGCGTGGCCAATAAATCAACGCTCGCAGCCGCTAATTCTTTGGCAGAACCACACAAGGGCGTGTCTACCCAGGGGCCAAAAGCAGGGTTAGGCGCCAAAATTTGTGCGGCATCCACCTCAAAGACCTCAGCCAAACCGGTGGTCACGGCAGCCTCCACCTCAGCCTGCTGATTAGCACGCATCAAGCGTAGCAGCCAAGCAACCAAGCCCTGTTGGGTTTTGTCATTGCGACTACCAAAATGCAACATCTCGCTTAAACGACGATTGAGCTCTTGGTTTTGAGTGCGCAACAAAGTCATTTGACGCTCTTGCAATGAAATTGCACGATCCTCATGCGGATGCTTCAAGCGAATCTCATTTAATAGGTTGGCGTAGCGCTCAAAAAATCCTGGTGTGGCACGTAACCACTCCGCTACCAACTCTTCTTGCTCGGCCTGTTTTGGATCAATCGCGCTCATCTTGCCTCTTTCGAAATATTCACCAGTAAAGATTAACCAAGCTTTTTACGTAAAAGCTCATTAACCTGGCTCGGATTAGCCTTGCCTTGTGATGCCTTCATAATTTGACCAACTAGTGCATTGAATGCTTTTTCTTTGCCAGAGCGAAACTCCTCCACTGACTTTTGATTGGCAGCCAATACCTGATCAATGATGGCTTCCAACGCACCACTATCGCTGATCTGTTTTAATCCTTTAGCATCAATAATTTGATCGACAGTGGCAGGTGCTTTTCCTGCTAGAGCATCCTCCCAAAGAATCGCAAAAATATCTTTCGCGATCTTATTAGAAATCGTACCGTCTGCAGTGCGCGTGAGCAGTGGAGCCAAGTGCTCGGCCTTTAATGGCGCAGCAGCGACCGCAATTCCAACACGATTGACAGCAGAGGCAAACTCTCCGGCGATCAAATTAGCTGCTGCCTTAGCCAAAGGTTTGCCAACAATCACTAACAACTCTTCAAATATCTTTGCTGTATCACGATCTTGAGTAAGCAGTTGCGCATCATAGGCGCTTAAACCAAACTCGTCTTGCCATTGCCTACGTAATTGCGCAGGCAGGGCTGGCATCTTGCTGCGCACCGCTGTAATCCAAGCCTCATCAATCACTACCGGCAATAAATCCGGGTCAGGAAAATAACGGTAATCGTTCGCGTCTTCTTTGCTGCGCATACTGCGCGTCTCTTGGCGATCAGGATCATATAAACGCGTCTCTTGAACGACTGTGCCGCCATCTTCAATCAACTCAATTTGACGGCGCACTTCATACTGAATCGCCTCTTCTAAAAAACGAAATGAGTTGAGGTTTTTGATTTCACAGCGCGTACCAAATTCCAATTGGCCTTTGGGTCTGACAGAAACGTTTGCATCACAACGGAAAGAGCCTTCCTGCATATTGCCATCGCAAATACCAAGCCACACAACTAAGCCATGCAAGGCTTTTGCATAAGCAACTGCTTCGGCAGCACTGCGCATGACCGGCTCAGTCACAATTTCCAATAATGGTGTACCAGCGCGATTGAGATCGATTCCACTAGAAGGCTCTCCATGCGGTCCAATAAAACCCTCTTCGTGTACCGATTTACCAGCATCCTCTTCCATATGGGCGCGCGTCAGCTCAACCACCTTAAGCTCATCACCCACTAAAATTTCTAGCTGCCCCCCAAGCACTACCGGGATTTCAAATTGACTAATCTGATAACCCTTTGGCAGATCTGGGTAGAAATAATTCTTGCGCGCAAAAATGCTAGCCGGTGAAATCTGCGCCCCGACCGCTAAACCAAAGCGAATTGCGTGTTCTACCGCTTGACGATTCAGGACTGGTAACACCCCCGGCAATGCCAAATCTACTGGGCAAGCCTGAGTATTCGGCTCAGCTCCAAAGCGCGTACTTGCGCCGCTAAAAATCTTCGATTGAGTTTGCAGTTGCGCGTGGGTCTCTAGACCAATAACGACTTCCCATTGCATCATGCCACCTCGCTTGCTTGACGCAAATGCCAATCACTGGCTTGCTGATATTGATGAGCAACCTGCAATAGGCGGGCTTCAGAAAAATAATTACCAATCAATTGCATACCGATTGGTAAATTCTTAGCGCTAAAGCCACAGGGCACACTCATTGCCGGTAATCCCGCCAAGTTGGTTGAGAGCGTATAAATATCTTCTAGGTACATTTGCACTGGATCTTGAGATTTTTCACCTAAACGCCAAGCCACATCTGGGGCAACTGGTCCCAAAATCATGTCGCATTGCTTAAAAGCTTCCTGAAAATCGGCAGCGATAATGCGACGAATTTTTTGTGCCTGCAAATAGTAGGCATCGTAATAGCCGTGACAAAGAACATAAGTGCCGATCAAAATCCGACGCCGTACTTCGGCCCCAAAACCTTCGGTACGCGACTTCTGGTACATATCCCCAAGATCTTTATATTCACTAGCGCGATGGCCATAACGCACGCCATCGAAACGACTTAAATTGCTCGATGCTTCGGCTGGTGCCAAAACGTAGTAAACCGGAATCGATAACTTGGTTTTCGGCAGACTCACTTCAACCAGTACTGCGCCCAACTCTTGCAACGCTTTAGCAGCCGCATGAACTGATTTGGCGACATCTGCTGCCAAACCATCTGCAAAAAACTCTTTTGGCAAACCCAAACGCAATCCTTCAAGAGGCTTTGCAGGATTGCTCGAAGTCAGCTGCCAAGCTTGATTAAGGTGACGCCCATAATCTTCGCCAGAGTCAGCAAGCGAGGTAGAGTCGCGCGGATCGTGGGAAGACATTGCCGTCAGCAGCAAAGCGCAATCTTCCGCAGTTTTGCCCATTGGGCCCGCTTGATCCAAAGAAGAGGCGTAGGCGATCATTCCATAACGCGAGACCCGCCCGTAACTTGGTTTAATGCCTGTAAGGCCACAAAATGCTGCCGGCTGGCGGATTGAGCCGCCCGTATCGGTCCCAGTGGCAATCGGCGCCAATCCTGCTGCTACTGCTGCAGCTGAGCCACCTGAGGAACCACCGGAGACGTATTCTGAATTCCAGGGATTGAGAACCGGGCCGTAAGCGGAGTTTTCGTTGGAAGAACCCATCGCAAACTCATCCATATTGGTCTTACCCAAACACACCATTCCCGCGCCCTGCGGATGAAGTTCATCCGGAATACCCAAGTTAGCCACCACAGTTGCATCAAAAGGACTTTGGTAACCCTCCAAGATTTTGGATGCTGCGGTCGATTTCCAGCCGCGCGTCACAAACACATCTTTGTGGGCAACCGGAATGCCAGTTAACTTCCCAGCCTTACCCGAAGCAATTAGTTCATCTGCTTTAGATGCTTGCTCTAAACTTAAGTGAGCATTCACATCAAGGTAAGCATTCCACCGCTTTCCAGCCTCAATACGCCCCAGAAAGTACTTCGTAAGCTCCGTGCTAGAGACTTCTTTAGCCGCCAAGGCTTTCGCCATTAAGGCAATAGGGGTTTTATGCCAACTCATTCGATCACCCGCGGCACTAAAAAATAACCATCATGTTGAGCAGGTGCGGAGCGCATATTCTCTGTGCGATGATCCGACTCGGTCACCTGATCGTCTCTTAAGGGCTGCGCCAAATTGCGCAAAAAGAGAATCGGGTGAGCCAAGGGCTCAAGATCCGTTGTATCAACAGCCTGCATCTCCTCAACCAAGGAGAAAACTGCCTGCAATTGAGGCAAAACTGCCTCAGCTTCTGCCTGAGTTAACTCAAGCCGAGAAAGGTGCGCAATGCGCTGGACATCATCAAGTTTCATGGGTTGCTAGAGTATCATTCCTATATATTTATTAACACTTACTATTTTCCCACTACATCATGTTTGGTTTTTTCCGCAACTACTTTTCTAATGACCTGGCCATCGACCTGGGAACCGCAAATACCTTAATTTATATGCGTGATCGGGGTATTGTGCTTGATGAACCGTCCGTTGTAGCAATTCGCACAGAGGGGGGTCCAAGCGGCAAAAAGACCATTTTGGCGGTAGGAAAAGAAGCAAAAGCAATGTTGGGGCGTGTTCCGGGAAATATTGAAGCTATTCGCCCGATGAAGGATGGTGTAATTGCCGACTTCACTATCACCGAGCAAATGCTCAAGCAATTTATCAAAATGGTGCACGAAAGCAAGCTTTTAAAGCCTAGCCCGCGCATTATTATTTGTGTTCCTTGTGGATCAACCCAAGTAGAGCGTCGCGCGATTCGTGAATCAGCCCTTGGCGCCGGAGCCTCGCAAGTATTTTTAATTGAAGAGCCAATGGCAGCAGCTATTGGTGCTGGCCTTCCAGTATCAGAAGCTGCTGGTTCGATGGTAGTAGACATCGGCGGCGGCACTACTGAGGTTGGCGTAATGTCATTGGGTGGCATGGTCTACAAAGGTTCTGTCCGCGTTGGCGGTGATAAATTTGATGAAGCAATTACCAATTACATCCGCCGTAACTTTGGCATGTTGATTGGCGAACAAACGGCGGAATTAATTAAGAAGACGATTGGCTCGGCCTTTCCAGGAGCAGAAGTTCGCGAAATGGAAGTTAAGGGACGCAATCTTTCCGAAGGTATTCCGCGTAGCTTTACCGTTACCAGCAATGAGGTACTCGAAGCACTAACTGACCCTCTAAATCAAATTGTAACGGCGGTAAAAGGTGCCTTGGAGCAGATCCCCCCAGAACTAGCATCCGATATCGCTGAACGCGGCATGATGTTGACTGGCGGCGGAGCGTTATTGCGAGATTTAGACCGCCTCCTCTCGGAAGAAACTGGCTTACCAATTCATATTGCTGAAGATCCTCTGACTTGCGTCGCGCGTGGTTGCGGTATTGCCCTAGAACGTATGGACAAGTTGGGCGGAGTATTCTCACACGAATAATCGACTTACATACCGACCTGGGCATTGCAACATAGCGCTCCCCCCCTTTTCAGACAAGGCGTCCCTGCTTTAATCAAACTGATTGTCTGTTTATCGATCAGCATTACTTTAATGCTGATCGACTTTCGTTATAAAGCACTAGACCCAATTCGTAGCAATGCGAATTGGGTGCTGCGCCCCCTTGAATATCTCATGATGACACCGCGCAATATCTTTGAAGCTGGCTCAGAGTATTTGACTACACGTGGTACGCTCAATAAAGAAAATCAAGAAATGCGCGCCCGCCAAGCTGAACTTTCCTTACTGGCAAATCAGTCTGAATTTCTCCTCATTGAAAACCAAAATTTGCGGCAACTAATGGAACTGCAAAAACAAATTTCTTTTAAAACGCTACCAGTTGAAATTCTATTCAATCCACCCAATAAGGTTTCTCAACGCATCGTAATTAATCGCGGCAGTAATGACGGCCTGAAGCTTGGCAATCCAATCGCCAATGACAGCGGAATCTTGGGTCAAGTAGTTAGACTCTATGAGCGATCTGCAGAAGTATCCCTTTTGGAGGATCGCGATTTTGCCGTGCCAGTGCAGGTAGCACGCAATGGACTACGAGCAGCTGTATTTGGAACCGGTCGGGGCGACCCCCTAGAGTTACGCTACCTTCCCGTAGCAAGTGATCTAGAAGTGGGGGATGTTTTAATTACCTCAGGCATTGATGGCGTTTATCCTCCAGGCTTTGCAGTCGCTGTGATTAGTCGCATTGAGCGGAGTGCTGACAAAAATTCTTCTAATGTTTTGTGCGTTCCCGTTGCAGCCGTGAATCGCTATCGCCAGGCATTAGCATTGCTTTATGATCCGCAATTTGACGCGAAGCCAAGTGCTGCGGCTGCAACTGGCTCAGCCTCTCCCGCCTCGATGGCGCCTGGTCGTCGACAAACGCGCGCACGAGGCATGCAATGATCGACTTTCAAAGCGGTTATATTCTACGGCCGGTCAATCCCGTTTTTATTTACTTTAGCTTGCTCTGTGGACTACTCCTCAATCTATTACCCATTGGTAATTACGGCTGGGTTCCTGACTGGTTGATTATTTGCATTGTCTTTTGGAACATTCATCAGCATCGCTTCGTTAGCGTCATAATTTCCTTCGCGCTAGGCTTATTAATGGATGTTCATAACTCCGATCTTTTGGGTTTGCATGCCTTCAGCTACTCCCTCGTTGCTTATTTAGCAATTTCTTGGCATAGACGCATTATTGCGCTCTCGGTTATATCGCAAGCCTTACATCTTCTACCAATCTTTTTATTAGTTTCACTTTTTCCAGTAATAATGCATTGGCTTTTGAGCGGCGAATTTTACTGGTGGGCGCTCACCGGCTCAATTCAGGCACTGATTGAAGTAATGTTGTGGCCGATTGCCACCCGAATTTTACTAGCCCCTCAACGTCGCCCAATCGATGTTGACCATAATCGCCCCATCTAAGGGTCCGTATGGTTTCTTTCAAAAGGGCAGATCTCAACTCTTTTCAAGAGCGTATTCATATTGCAACGATCTTCGTCACAGCATGCTTTTTATTGCTGATTACTCGCTTAGTTTGGCTACAGCTAGTGAGTCATAGCAAATATGCACTACTTGCAGAAAGCAACCGGATTGCACTCGTACCCGCCCCCGCAAATCGCGGCCTCATCATCGATCGCAATGGGATTGTGATTGGCAGAAATTATTCTGCGCTCACACTCGACGTTAATGCTGAAGAAATTAAAGGCAATGTTGACGAGTTGATTGACGATTTATCCCAAATTGTGCTGATTTCTCCAAGAGATCGTCGTAATTTCAAGCGCTCTATTGAGGATTCTCGAAAAATGGGCACATTTCCCTTACGCTCAATGCTTACCGAGGCCGAAACTGCTCGCTTTATGGCCAATCGCTACCGCTTTCCTGGAGTAGAAGTTCGCGCTAGAAGCTTTCGAGAGTACCCCTATAACGAGCTAGCCTCCCATCTAATTGGATACATTGGACGCGTTTCTCAAAAAGATAAAGAACGCATGCAGACCGAAATCGAGAATGCTAGAGTGGATGACCCCGACGCCTTACAAACTTCTTTTTTACCGGGCATTCAGTACGTTGGCAAAATTGGTTTGGAACAAAAATATGAGAACATTTTGCGTGGTGTGCCAGGATACGATCAGGTAGAAATTACTGCTGGCGGAAAACCCGTGCGCACTCTTTCCAGCTCAACCTCAATCCCCGGAAAAAACATTGTTCTATCTGTCGACATTAAATTGCAGTACTTAGTCGAAGAACTTTATGGCAATTTCCGCGGCGCCTTTGTGGCAATTGAACCAGAAACCGGCGATATTCTTGCCTTTGTTTCTAAGCCAAACTTCAACCCGAACGATTTTGTTGAGGGAATAGATGCCATTACCTGGAAAGAGTTAAACGACTCGCCACAAAAACCGCTTTACAACAGGCCGCTCAAAGGTATTTATCCCCCGGGCTCAACCTATAAACCTTTCATGGCGCTCGCGGCGCTGGAAAATAAAAAGCGCACACCATCACAAACCATTTTTGATCCTGGTTATTTTGATTTTGGTAATCACACTTTCCGTGACGATAAAAAAGGGGGGCATGGTACTGTTGACATGCAGAAGTCTATTGTGGAATCTTGTGATACCTATTACTACATGTTAGCGCGTGACATGGGCGTCAACATGATTGCAGACTTTATGAAGCCCTTTGGTTTTGGACAAATTACCGGGATTGATTTACAAGGTGAATCTACTGGTGTTCTTCCATCCACTGATTGGAAAAAAAATACCTTCAAAAAACCCGAACAACAAAAGTGGTATGAAGGAGAGACGATTTCATTAGGTATTGGTCAAGGTTATAACGCCTTTACGATTTTGCAGTTAGCGCATGCCATGGCAAATCTTACTAACAATGGCATTGTGATGAAGCCCCACCTCGTCAAAGCAATTGAAGATCCATTTACGCGCAATCGCACACTTACTACACCAAAAGAAAGTTATCGCATTGAACTCAAGCCTGAGAATATTGAAGTCATTAAAAATGCGATGGTTGAAGTCAATCGCACCGGAACATCTGCAGCTGCATTTCAGGGGGCTGGTTATGTTGCCGGTGGTAAAACGGGTACAGCACAAGTCTTTAGCTTAAATTCCAAAGACTACAAGCATGGCGCAACTGCGGAATTTTTACGTGATCATGCCTTATATGTAGCCTTTGCTCCCGCCGATAAACCGCGTATTGTGATCGCGATGGTGGTAGAGAACGCGGGTTTTGGTGCGCAATATGCAGCGCCGATTGCACGCAAGGCACTCGATTTCTATCTTGAAGGCAAATGGCCAAAGGAGGTTCCTGAATGGAAAAGAGCGCCATAAAAAAAATTCAGAAAACTTTCTACCGCTTATTTGCAGGTCTTGATCGCCAGCTTGGTCTTATATTGCTCGGCTTAGCGACAGTTGGCTTTTTTACCTTTTTGTCTGCAAGTCAAAATACACCCGTTCTCATTGAAGATGAATTACGTAATCTCGCACTCTCATTCCTGGTGATGTGGGGCGTCTCCCACATTCCACCTAAGTGGCTGGAGATCGCAGCGGTGTGGGTATATGGCTTAGGCATCACCTTGCTCGTGGCAGTTGCCGTATTTGGGCTCATCAAAAAAGGTGCGCGTCGTTGGTTAAACATTGGGCTTGTGATTCAACCCTCAGAGCTCATGAAAATTGCGATGCCTCTAATGCTGGCTTGGTACTTTCAGAAACGCGAAGGCATTCAAAAATCCTGGGACTACGGGATCGCTACCATTATTTTGGGCATCCCCGTTTTATTAATTGCCCGTCAACCAGATTTGGGAACTGCGCTTTTAGTTTTTGCCGCTGGGATGTATGTCATTATTTTGGCTGGCCTGCCGTGGAAATGGATTTTGCCTTTTGTGGGAGTCGGCGCATTTGGCATACTCTTGATTATCATTTTTGGTAACTCAATTTGTGCGCCAGATGTAGTGTGGCCATTTGTACATGATTATCAAAAACATCGCATCTGTACCTTACTCGATCCTAGTAGCGACCCCCTAGGAAAAGGCTTTCATACAATTCAATCGATGATTGCTATCGGATCGGGTGGATTTTTTGGCAAGGGCTGGTTTCAAGGAACACAAGCCCATCTTGAATTCATTCCAGAAAAACACACGGACTTTATTTTTGCCGTCCTTTCGGAAGAATTTGGGCTGCTCGGCAACTTGATTTTGCTGGCGCTTTTCTTTGCCCTGATTAAAAGAGGTTTAGCAATTTCGGCAAGCGCTCCAAACTTATTTACTCGCTTACTCGGTGCTTCCGTTACCCTCATTTTCTTTACCTATGCTTTTGTCAACATTGGCATGGTGAGTGGCTTACTGCCCGTGGTAGGTGTGCCACTGCCATTTATTAGCTATGGCGGAACCGCCTTGGTCACCCTGGGTTTTGGGGCAGGAATCTTGATGAGCATTCATCGTCATCGCCGCCTAGTACAAAGTTAAACGCAAGTCGCTAGAATTTTGGCAACAAAAAAGCCCGGCATGCCGGGCTTTTTCATCAACGAGGAAGAATTACTTCTTACGCTTGTTAACTGAATCTTTAAATGCTTTACCAGCAGAAAACTTAACTGTCTTAGCAGCAGCAATCTTGAGTGGCTCACCAGTTTTTGGATTGCGACCCATGCGTGCAGCGCGCTTACCAGAAGCAAAAGTACCGAAGCCGATCAGTTGTACTGAAT
>CANGEC010000018.1 GCA_947452625.1 Burkholderiaceae bacterium | reverse complement strand
GCTAATCCAACGGTTTTCAGATTCAACCCAGAAACGGCGGTTTTGCAGATTAGGCAAAAAGCGACGCTTCGTTTTATTGTTTGCATGGGAAACATTGTTGCCAACCATCGGCTTCTTCCCAGTGACTTGGCAAACTTTTGCCATGACATGACTCCATAATTGCGAAAAAAGAAGATTGTATCAGGGGAAGGCTTGTTTGAGCTACCCCTAATTTGCTTTAGTTTTGGCTGACTGATCTTGGGTGACTCATTTGGGGCTGCCTGAGCGCTTAAATCAAGCTTTAAGTTAGTATTTACTTTCATTTTTATCCAATTTTCATAAGGCCTGCATCGGAAAATGAGAAAAATCCACTGCCACTCACGATGCAGTGGTCTAAAAGTGGGATATCGACGAGCTGGAGTGCATTGATGAGAGTTTGAGTGAGGTTTTGATCGGCTGGGCTCGGTATGGGGTTCCCACTGGGGTGGTTGTGGGCAACGATCAAGGCGCTGGCATTCCTAGCCAAAGCTTCTTTGAGGATTTCGCGTGGGTACACCGCGGTTTGGGTAATGGAACCTCGAAATAGCTCCTGACACTCAATCAGGTGATAGCGCGAGTCTAAATAAAGGCATAGAAATACTTCATGTGGCAAACGTCCAATTTTGGCCTGCAAAAACTCCCTGACCTGGATTGGCGAGGAAAAAATCGAGTCTTGGGCTAATTCCTCCTCCAAACTGCGTTTTACAAGCTCATAGGCAGCCTGTATCTGCGCCCATTTAGATAGTCCCATCCCATGTATGCAGGTTAATTCTTCTGGGCTGGAGCGCAAAAGTTTGGGCAGGCTGCCAAATTGATGCAATAAATCTTCGGCTAAGGCTACTGCAGATTTGCCGCGAACCCCCACCCGCAGAAAAATTGCCAAAAGTTCTGCGTCGGTTAGGGTTGGTGCTCCATGGGTTCGTAACTTTTCTCGAGGCTGCTCTGTTTTAGGCCAATCTGAAATCGGGGAGTGCAAAGTTGGCGCAGGCCTAGATACAATCACCTTATGACTAAGCTTACGGTTTTGCCTAACTCTTACCTGACCCTCAACTATCGGCTCACTTTGCCCAATGGGGAGGATTACATCAATACCTTTATTGACCGCCCTGCGACGGTGATGATGGGATCTGGACAATTTGCACCTTGTTTCGAAAAAGTGTTGTTAGGGCTTGGCGTTGGCGAGAAAAAAAGCGCGCTTCTACCTCCTGAAGAAAGTTTTGGTGAGCGTAAAGAGGATTTAGTTCAATGGGTATCCCTTGCCGCTCTTAAAGAAGGGCGCGATGACGATGTGGAATTTAATCCCGGGGATGTGATTGAGTTCAATGCGCCCGGCGGCGCCCAATATGCAGGTGTGCTGCAATCGATTAATGAAGAGGGTGCGTGGTTTGATTTCAATCACCCTTTGGCTGGCAGGCCTGTGACATTTGAGGCTGAGATCGTCGCCATTTTGTAATGGCACGGCCGATCTTTTAATAAATAGACATGAGCGAAAATAACAACGCGGAAATTTTGATGGCACAGCCGCGTGGCTTTTGTGCCGGCGTTGATCGCGCGATCAATATCGTGAATGAGGCTCTGAACCGTTTTGGCGCACCGATTTATGTGCGTCATGAAATTGTGCATAACGCTTATGTTGTCAATGAGTTGCGCGCAAAAGGAGCTGTCTTTGTAGATGAGCTTGAGCAAGTGCCCAAGGGGGGCATTGTGGTGTTTAGTGCTCATGGAGTTTCTCAAGAGGTGCGTCGAGATGCCGAGGAGCGTGGTTTGCAGGTTTACGATGCCACTTGTCCTTTGGTAACGAAGGTGCATCTTGAAGTCATCAAAATGTGCCAAGATGGATTTACGGTATTGATGATTGGTCATGCTGGGCATCCTGAAGTTGAGGGTACGATGGGACAGGTGAAAGAAGGCGTTTTTCTAATTGAAAAAGTAGGTGATGTTGCGAATCTGCCTTTTTCAGCTACAGAAAAAATGGCCTTTGTTACACAGACGACGCTTTCAGTGGACGAGACTAAAGAAATTGTTGAAGCGCTCACACAGAAATTTCCCAATATAGTTCAGCCTCGCAAGCAAGATATTTGTTATGCCACTCAAAACCGACAAGATGCCGTCAAATTTATGGCGCCGCAAGTGGAGGTGGTGATTGTCGTGGGCAGTGCGTCTAGTTCAAACTCTAATCGTTTGCGGGAACTGGCTGAAAAGTTGGGAGTGCCTGCTTACATGGTTGATGCACCCGAGCAGCTTAAGTCAGAATGGTTTGTTGGTAAGCGGCGCGTAGGCTTGACAGCCGGTGCCTCTGCCCCTGAAAGCTTAGCGCAAGCAATCGTTTCCAGAATTCAAGCGTTTGGACCGCGACAGGTACGAACACTTGACGGGGTAGTTGAAGATATTACTTTTTCGTTGCCAAAAAACTTAGTGAATTGATGGATTTGTAGAGGAGCTAGTGATGACTGAATTAAAGGGAATGTTTATGAAAAGCACGCTTACAATTGCAGCACTAACGGTGGTAATGCTGTCCGGTTGTGGCAAGGGTGGTGATAAGAGTGCCGCAATTCCGAGTGATGCGCTTGAAGTTAAGATTGGTCATGTGGCGCCTTTGACCGGCCCGATTGCGCATTTGGGTAAGGATAATGAAAATGGCGCCCGCTTGGCTCTTGAAGAAATTAATAAGGCCGGTTTGACAATCGACGGCAAAAAAGTCGTGTTGACCTTAGTGCCCGAGGATGATGCCGAAGATCCAAAGACAGCAACCCAGGTAGCGCAAAAATTGGTTGATGCAAAAGTGGTTGGTGTCGTTGGACATTTGAATTCCGGGACGAGCATTCCGGCTTCAAAAATTTATAGTGATGCTGGTATTACCCAGGTTTCGCCATCTTCTACGAATCCCGATTACACCAAGCAAGGCTTTAAGACAACCTATCGCTTAGTGGCAACCGATGCACAGCAGGGCCCAGCCTTGGCTGATTATGTTGCAAAAACATTAAAGGCAAAAACGGTTGCCATCATTGATGACTCTACTCAGTATGGCAAAGGTCTGGCGGATGAGTTCGAAAAAACCATTAAGGCTGCTGGTGTGAAGGTGGTAACTCGTGAAGCTAGCAATAATAAAGCTACCGATTTCAAGGCGATTCTGACGAAAATCAAAGGCACCAAGCCAGATGTGATTATGTATGGCGGTATGGACGCAACTGGCGGCCCATTAACCAAGCAAGCGGCAGAGTTGGGAATTACGGCCAAGATCGTTGGTGGTGACGGAATGTGTACTGAGAAGTTAGCCGAGCTAGCTGGTGATGCGGTTGTGAATGTGGTGTGCTCTGAAGCGGGTATGTCGCTGACTAAAATGGCACAGGGCGCAGATTTCCAAAAACGCTATAAAGAGCGCTTTAATTCTGATGTGCAAATCTATGCACCATTTACCTATGATGCTGTTTATGTGCTCGTCGATGCAATGAAGCGTGCAAATTCTGCCGATCCAGCGAAGATTTTGATTGCGATGCCCGATACCAAAATAACGGGGCTGATTGGCAATATCGCCTTTGACAATAAGGGTGATATGAAAGAAGGCGTGATTACTTTGTATGACTTTAAGGATCGCAAAAAATCGGTTCTTGATGTGATTAAGATGTAAGCACCTGCAATGAAAGCAGCGTCGCAATCGCGGCACTCTTTTTTTGTGGCGCACCTTTGACCTGCTTAGCTTATTCATGGATATTCTTCTTCAGCAAATTATTAATGGCCTTGTGCTTGGTAGCATTTATGCCTTAATTGCGTTGGGTTACACCATGGTGTATGGGGTGCTTGGCATCATTAACTTTGCTCATGGTGAAGTGTTGATGATTGGCGCAATGGTCTCGCTATCCTTATTGCGCTTCATTTTGGCTTGGACGAGCGATTTACCGGGTTGGCTGACCCTCCTGATTGTGTTGCCGGTCACTATGGCGGTTTGTGCCGGTTTAAGTTATTGGATTGAGCGCATTGCCTATCGTCCTTTGCGCAATGCTCCGCGTTTGGCGCCCTTAATCTCTGCAATAGGAATGTCTATTTTGCTGCAGACCATTGCTATGTTGATCTGGTCACGCAATCCCATGACCTATCCTCAGTTACTGCCGTCTTCGCCAATTGACGTGTTTGGCAGTGGCGCGACGATTACTGGCAAAGAAATTGTCATCATCGTAGTCGCCTTAGCGGTGATGTGCGGTTTACTATTTTTAGTCGAAAAGACTAAGCTCGGTAGAGCAATGCGTGCGACTGCTGAGCAAACACAAATTGCTGCATTGATGGGCGTCAACCCGAATCGGGTGATCTCGATAACTTTTATGCTGGGTGGTGCGCTTGCGGGCTTGGCGGGCGTCATGATTGCTAGTAACTACGGTAATGTGCATTTCTACATGGGCTTTATCCCAGGCTTAAAAGCCTTTACCGCTGCAGTCTTGGGTGGTATCGGAAATTTACAGGGAGCGATGTTGGGTGGCCTACTTCTGGGTTTAATTGAATCGCTTGGAGCCGGGTATATCGGTGAGTTAACCGGTGGTGTGTTTGGATCGAACTATCAAGATATCTTTGCCTTTATGGTGCTGATCTTGGTATTAGTTTTGCGTCCTACGGGTTTGTTAGGTGAGAAGGTTTCCGATCGTGCCTAAATTAGGATCATTTGGCCAACTGAGTCGCGCAAGTTATTGGTGGCTGGGGGTGCTTGCTTTAGTCCTTTTGCCTTGGATCGTAGGCGCTAGTGGCGGTAATTATTGGGTGCGTGTTTTAGACTTTGCTTTGCTTTATATCGTCCTTGCGCTTGGTCTTAATGTCGTTGTCGGTTTTGCAGGTCTATTAGATCTTGGCTACATTGCTTTTTATGCCTTAGGTGCCTACAGTTTTGCTTTATTGGCTTCACCTCATTTGCCGCAACATTTTGAAACGATTGCTTCAGCCTTTCCGGGAGGTATGCATTTCTCCCCCTGGATAGTGGTGCTCTTCGCCATCTTCTTGGCCGCCGTATTTGGTATCGTCTTAGGCTTTCCAACGCTGCAATTGCGAGGAGATTATTTAGCGATTGTGACTTTAGGCTTTGGAGAAATTATTCGTATCTTCATGAATAACCTCGATCGTCCCCTCAATCTTACAAATGGGCCTAAGGGCATTACTGCGATTGATCCTCTGCAAGTATTGGGACTCAACTTTTCCAAAGTTTTGGATTTAGGTTTCATGAAAGTACCTGGTTTGTACTTGGTGTTTTATCTTTTTGTCTTGTTGGCTATTGGCGTGGCGATTGTTTGCTTGCATTTACAGGGCTCTCGTATAGGGCGCGCATGGATTGCAATTCGTGAGGATGAAATTGCTGCTAAAGCCATGGGAATTAATACACGCAATATGAAGTTGCTCGCTTTTGCGATAGGCGCCGCTTTTGCAGGGGTTGCTGGCGTACTCTTCTCTGCATTTCAAGGGTTTGTTTCGCCAGAGTCTTTTACGCTGTGGGAATCGATTGTGGTCTTGGCCATGGTGGTGCTTGGGGGTATCGGCCATATTCCAGGGGTGATTCTGGGAGCGATTTTATTGGCAGTCTTTCCTGAGGTTTTGCGTGGCGTAGCGGAGCCAGTCCAAAAATTCTTATTTGGTCATGTGATCGTTGATGTCGAGATCATCCGTCAATTAATTTATGGCCTAGCCCTCATTCTCATCATGCTGTATCGTCCCGGTGGTCTTTGGCAAAAGCGGGGTGAGCATTCATGAACATGCTGCTCGATGTCACTGACGTATCGAAACGGTTTGGCGGAGTCCAAGCACTCGAGAATGTTGGCTTGCAGGTGCCGCATGGATCGATTGTTGGTTTGATTGGTCCCAATGGTGCTGGTAAGACTACATTCTTTAATGTGATTACCGGCCTATATCCGGCTGATGCAGGCCTCTTTTTATTTGATGGCGCACCGTACTCTCCAGAATCCGTGGCACGGGTTACTAAAGCGGGTCTAGCTCGGACTTTTCAGAATATTCGCTTATTCGGTGAAATGACGGTGCTTGAGAATGTGATGGTCGGTTGTCACTGCCGCTCACGGGCTGGATTGCTCGGGGCAATCTTTCGCTTTCCGTCTACCAAAAGAGAAGAGCAGGCGATTCGGGATAAATCATTCGCGTTGTTGGCTTATGTTGGCCTGACCGAATTTGCCAATATGTCAGCACGCAATTTATCTTATGGTCATCAACGCCGCCTAGAAATTGCTAGAGCGTTGGCCACTGAGCCAAAGTTGCTCGCATTAGATGAGCCTGCAGCAGGCATGAATGCCACTGAAAAGAATGAGCTGCGTGAATTGTTGCTGCGTATTCGGGCGGATGGGAAAACGATTCTTTTGATTGAGCATGATGTGAGTTTAGTCATGGGTATTTGTGACAATCTGACGGTCTTGGATTATGGCAAAGTGATTGCCGCCGGCCTGCCAGCGGATGTGCGCACCCATCCAGAAGTGATTCGTGCCTACCTTGGTCAAGGAGCGGTGTGATGACTGGGCCACTATTGAAGGTGCAGAACTTAAAGGTAGCCTACGGCGGGATTAATGCCGTCAAAGGCATTGATTTTCAGGTGAATGAAGGCCAGTTGATTGCATTGATTGGTGCAAATGGCGCTGGAAAAAGCTCCACCCTGAAGGCCATCGCCGGCTTGTTAATGCCGACTGGGGGTGAAGTGCAGTTTCGTGGTTGGACAACCAAAGGAATGCCCGCTTATGAATTAGTGAGCCTGGGGTTAGGTTTAGTCCCCGAGGGTCGCGGCGTCTTTAAGCGCATGACCATCTTGGAAAATTTGCAGATGGGCGCTTTCCTAAAAACTGATATCAAGACCTTTGATCAGAATCTTGATGAAGTATTTTCATATTTCCCAAGATTGAAGGAGCGGCTCTCGCAATTGGCTGGTACTTTATCGGGTGGCGAGCAACAAATGGTGGCGATGGGAAGAGCAATGATGGCAGAGCCTAAGTTGCTACTATTGGATGAGCCATCGATGGGTTTATCTCCAATCATGGTGGAAACAATTTTTGATGTGATTCGCAATCTTGCTGCTAAAGGGATGACGATATTGCTGGTAGAGCAAAACGCTCGCTTAGCCCTGCAGATGGCTGATGGCGCTTATGTCATGGAGAGCGGCTTGATTACCCTTAGTGGCTCTGGTAAGAGCCTTTTGGAGGATCCTAGAGTGCGTGCCGCTTATCTTGGTGAGTAGCTCTCGTCGCCAGACACCAATTGCATTAGACAGTTTGCTTTAATAGCTCGCGCAACATAGCGCACATCTGACGGATTTCATCATCGCTGACATTGAGTGCGGGCATAAAGCGCAATAGATTAGGTCTTGGGGAGTTAATCAAAAGACCTTCTGGACTGCGATCTCTGGCTAAATCGACCAACTTGCCGCCAATATCTTTACCCAGCATGAGTGCGCGTAATAAGCCTGCACCACGCTCACCTTCTAAGCCAAATTCGGCTGAGAGTTTCAGAAGTTCTGCTTTGAGAAGCTCGCCTTTGGCTTTGACGCTATCTAAAAATCCCGGGGCTAATAGTTGTTCAATCACACTAATGCCAACCGCAGTCATGAGAGGGTTGCCGTTATAGGTACCCCCTTGATCACCGGGAACAAAGCAGGCAACCGCGTCGGTCGCCAAAAGGGCGGCTAAAGGAACGCCACCACCAATGCCCTTGCCTAAAGTCATGATATCGGGCTCGATACCGTACTGCTGATAAGCAAACAGCGTGCCAGTGCGCCCGCAACCCGCCTGAACCTCATCGGCGATCAGCAGAATGTTATTTTCTTTGGTGAACTCGCGCAACTCGCGCATAAATTCTTTGGTCGCAGGAATAACACCCCCTTCACCTTGTACTGGCTCGAGCATCACTGCAACCGTTTTATCTGTCACCAGTTTCTTGACAGAATCTAAGTCATTTAAATCCGCTTTTGGAAAGCCGGGAACTTGTGGTGCAAACATCGTATCCCAACCCGGTTTGCCAGAAGCGCTCATAGTGGCGAGCGTACGACCATGGAAGCTGTGATCAAAAGTAATGATCTCAAAGGCACCATTTTTGTTGAGCTGGCCCCATTTACGTGCGAGCTTAATTGCGCCTTCATTTGCTTCAGCGCCACTATTGGCAAAAAAGACTTTGTTAAAGCAGCTATTTGCAGTGAGTAGATTGGATAGACCAATCATCGGCTCGTTATAGAACGCAGGGCTTGGATTGATGAGTTTTTTTGCTTGTGTGTTTAGCGCCGCAATCATTCCTGGATTGGCATGGCCCAAACAATTGACTGCCCAACCTTGTAAAAAGTCTAAATAGCGCTTGCCGTTATTGTCTGTTAACCACGAACCATGACCTTCGACCATGATGACATCTGGGCGTTGGGTAATAAACATTACTGCATGGGTATCGATGGCTTGAGCTGGCTTATTCATACTGTTCTAAGTGAATTGAGGTGGCGTGTAATCAATCTCGGAATTGAGGACTCTATTATCTAACTTTATGAGATTTCGTTTGTTGCTAAATCAGCGGCGCTGGTAAAAGAATCTGCAAAGAATTCTTCCTCAGGCAGGTGACATTTGGATGAAAAATCCTGGCGTGCAGCATTGACCATTACCGGTGCCCCGCAGGCATAAACCTGAAACCCCGCCAGGTTTGGATGATCAGCTATCACGGCTTGATGTACAAAGCCAGTTCGACCCTTCCAGGCATCCTCAAGCAGGGCATCTGAAATGACTGGAATGTACTCAAAATTGGGCAGATCTTTGGCCCAGGAGAGGCATAAGTCATTGAGGTAAAGGTCGCTGGGGCGGCGGCCACCCCAGTATAGGAAAATGGGGCGCTCAATCTTCTTGGCCTGCATTTGCTCGATGATCGATTTGATGGGGGCAAAGCCAGTCCCGGCCGCCAGAAAGATGGTCGGCTTGGGAGAATCTTCCCTGAGAAAGAAACTGCCGAGAGGCCCTTCAAAGCGCAAAATATCTTTTTCCTTGAGAGCGGGCTGGATTGCGCCAAAGACAAAGTCAGTAAACAAGCCACCAGGGAGATGGCGAATATGAAGCTCTAGTGGGCCCTCTTGGCTTGGTGCATTAGCAATAGAGTAGGCACGGCGTTGCCCATCTTTGAGAAGGAACTCAAGATACTGCCCCGCCAAAAATTGGAAGCGCTCAGCGGCAGGTAGTTGTAACTTCAGAATTGCTACATCGCTTGAAGGTTTTGCAATGGCATTGACCCTGCAAGGCACCTTACGAACCGCGATATCGCCTGCACCCTCTACTTCACGAGCCTCAATGAGGAGATCGGATTGGGGGTGGGCGCAGCAAAATAAGGTGGCTCCAGCAGTCTCATCAGCCCGCGACATTGCGCTGTCGCTATGTTGATCATGGCTTACTTGACCTTCTAAGACCTTGCCTTTGCAAGACCCGCAAGCACCGTTTTTGCAGCCGTAGGGCAAGTTAATGCCTTGGCGTAGGGCGGCCTCCAGGAGGGTTTCTTCCTGATTGACAGTAAATTGTTTACCGCTCTTTTTGAGCGTGACCCGGAAAGACACTCTCATTCCTTTCAATAAATCGTTACGATGTGACTTATGCAATCTTTTGGTAAACCTCGAATCCTGATTATTGGCTGCGGAGATATTGGTCTGCGTGTAGCAAAGTTGCTGGGCAGGCACTATCGTATTTTTGCGTTAACTTCTCAGCAAAGCCGGTTTCAGGAGTTGAGGGGGTTTGGTGTCATTCCGATATTGGGAGATCTGGATCAGCCAGCCTCTTTATGGCGCTTGTGCGGTTTAGCAGAAACCGTAATTCATTTAGCGCCGCCCCAAAGCGAAGGTCATCACGACAACAGAACCCGCAACCTCTTACGAATTTTATCCCATGGGCCCAATAGCGTCAGGCGACTCATTTATGTAAGCACTACTGGTGTCTATGGTGATCATCAAGGGGCTCGGGTGAGTGAAGTTAGTCTGCCCAATCCACAGAGCGCGCGAGCCAAGCGCAGGATGGATGCTGAACATGCCTTGCGGCTCTGGGGGCCTGCACATGGTGTGTCCATTAGTATTTTGCGGGTTCCGGGAATTTACGCCCTAGATCGACTGCCCATTGAACGCTTGCAGCTAGGTACGCCAGCCTTATTAGCAAGCGAAGATGCGTATTCAAATCACATTCATAGCGAGGATTTAGCAAGGTTGGTCTGTGCGGCTGTTTATCACGGGAAGCCTCAGAGGGTGATCAATGCCTGCGATGGTGGTGAAACCAAAATGGGAGACTATTTTGATCAAGTGGCTGATGCCTTTGAGTTGCCAAGACCCAAGCGTTTACCTGCCTCTGAATTGCAAAAGATGGTTAGTCCTATGCTTTGGTCTTTTATGCGCGAATCGCGGCGAGTCACCAATAACCGACTCTCTGAGCTAAAAATCTCGCTACGCTATCCTAGCGTCGCAGCATTTCTGGAGACTATTTCCAGGAATCCTTGAGGCCTACTGTTCGGTTAAAAACCGGTGCGCCCGGTTTCGAATCACTTTGGTCTGCTACAAAGTAGCCGTGACGCTCAAACTGAAAACGCTCTTCTGCTTTAGCTTCTTTAAGGCAGGGCTCTAAGTAAGCAGTGATAGTTTGCTTTGAGTGTGGATTGATCGCGTCTAAGAAGTTCTTGTCACCGCTATCAGGATGTGGATCATTGAAGAGGTGGTCGTAAAGACGTACTTGCGCAGGCAGTGCCTCGGCCGCACTGACCCAATGAATGTTCCCTTTGACTTTGTAATTATTTGAGCCGGGAGTACCACTCTTACTGTCAGCAAAATAGCTGGCATTGACTTGAGTGACATTGCCGTTGGCATCAGTTTCAAAGCCAGTACATTCAATTACAAAGCCATGACGAAGGCGAACACAGCCACCTGCCTGATCGCCAATGGGTGGATAAAGTCTGAAGAAGCCCTTAACAGGCTCTTGCATGAAGTCATCCGCTTCGATCCACAGCTCGCGCGTGAAATGAAATTCACGGTTACCCCATTCAGGGTGCTGAGGGTGGCGTGGAGCGGAGCAGGGCTCCTGAGTTGTGGCGTCAAAATTTTCGATGACCAGCTTGAGTGGCTTTAGTACTGCTGTAGCGCGAGGCGCTTTAGCCTCTAAATCATCCCGCAAGGCTTGATCTAGAGTGCTCATGTCGATCCAGCTATCGGCTTTAGAAACGCCAATACGTTCACAGAATAGTCGAATGCTCTCGGGTGTATAACCGCGCCGACGAATCCCAACAATGGTTGGCATGCGGGGATCATCCCAACCATCTACATGTTTTTCTTCAACCAGTTGCAAGAGTTTGCGCTTGCTGGTGATTGTGTAGGTGAGGTTGAGACGTGCAAATTCATATTGGTGCGGGACTGGATCTTTAAAGATGCCCAATTCTTTGAGGGAGTGAACAATCCAGTCATAAAGTGGTCGATTGTTTTCAAACTCCAACGTGCAAATTGAGTGAGATACATTCTCCAGGGCATCTGAGATGCAGTGTGTGAAATCGTATAAGGGATAGATACACCACTTGTTGCCGGTACGATGATGATCGGTATGGCGGATGCGATAGACCACGGGGTCGCGCATCACAATATTGGGGTGCGCCATGTCGATTTTTAAGCGTAGAACATGTTCGCCATCTTTAAATTTGCCTGCACGCATCTCCCGAAAGAGTGAAAGATTCTCTGCGGGGGTGCGATCACGATAAGGGCTGTTTTTTCCAGCTTGACCAAAGTTGCCACGATTGGCGTGAATGTCATCAGCACTTTGGGTGTCAACATAAGCTTTGCCATTTTGAATCAGAATTTCAGCAAACTCGTATAGCTGGTCAAAGTAATCGCTCGCGTGATAGAGATGTTCGCCCCAACTGAAACCAAGCCATTTCACGGCGTCTAAGATGCTGTCGGCATACTCCACATCCTCCTTGACGGGGTTGGTATCGTCCAGGCGCATATTGCAACGAGCGCCTCCAGGAAGTGCGTTGTAGTCAGCGGCTAAACCAAAGTTTAGGCAAATGCTTTTGGCGTGTCCGATATGGAGATAGCCATTAGGCTCTGGGGGAAAGCGGGTAATGATCGCAGGAATCGGTTGTCCAGCCATATTGCTGCGGTTTTGGAATGCACCGCTTGCCAAGTCATGATCGATGATTTGGCGTAAAAAATTAGAAGGCTCCGCTATTGCGGTCGATTTGGATGGTTTGCTCTCTTTGGACATGCTCACATTGTAGAGAAAAGGCTCCGCCCATAAAGAAAAAGCCCGCAAACAGCTGCGGGCTCGTTTCTGGTGCGATGTAGAAATTAGTCTTCTACGAAAGCTTCTTCGCGGGTCTTCTTCACTGCTGGCAAGGCCACAATCACCACCAAGAGGGCTGCTGCAATCAGCAAACCTAAGGAGAGTGGGCGAGTCACAAAGGTTGTGAAATCACCACGGGACAGTAGCAGGGCGCGACGGAAATTCTCTTCCATCATAGGTCCAAGCACAAAGCCCAAGAGCAATGGAGGAGGTTCGCAACCCAGTTTGAAGAATAGGTAACCAATCAGGCCGAAGGCCGCGGTTACATAAACATCAAAAACAGTATTGTTCACGGTGTACACGCCGATACAGCAGAAAACCAGAATGGCTGGATACATGAAACGATACGGGATCTTCAAGAGTTTTACCCAGATGCCGATCAAAGGTAAGTTCAAGAGAATCAACATCACGTTACCAATCCACATGGAAGCGATCAGACCCCAGAACAAAGCAGGGTTGCTGGTCATCACTTGAGGGCCTGGCTGAATGTTGTGAATAGTCATAGCGCCAACCATCAGGGCCATCACAGCATTGGGTGGGATACCCAAGGTGAGCAATGGAATGAAAGAGGTTTGAGCCGCAGCGTTATTGGCTGACTCAGGACCAGCAACACCTTCGATTGCTCCATGACCAAACTCATGGCTATATTTAGAGGATTTTTTCTCAACGGAGTAAGCGCCAAAGGCAGCCAAAGCAGCACCACCACCGGGCAAGATTCCAAGAATGGAGCCAATCGTTGTACCACGCAAGATAGAAGGAATCATGCGCTTCACGTCTTGTTTGGTTGGGATCATGGTGGTCATCTTGTTTAAGAAGCCCTCATCTTCATCTTTCTTTTCAAGGTTGCTCATAATTTCAGCAAAACCGAAAACGCCCATCGCTACCGCTACGAAACCAATGCCGTCACTTAATTCTGGGATATCAAATGCATAGCGAGACACACCAGAATTCACGTCAGTACCAATCAAGCCCATTAACAAGCCCAAAACGATCATGCCGATCGCTTTGACTAGGGAGCCGGATGCTAGCACCACCGCACCAATTAACCCCAGTACCATCAGGGAGAAGTATTCAGCGGGACCAAATTTAAAGGCTAGCTGAGAGAGTGGAGCAGCAAAAGCAGCCAAAACCAATGTTGCTACGCAACCCGCAAAGAATGAACCCATACCAGCGGTAAAGAGAGCAACGCCCGCTCGACCATTTCGGGCCATTTGGTAGCCGTCGATCGCCGTCACCACCGAGGAGGTTTCTCCTGGAATGTTGAGCAAAATAGCGGTCGTTGAACCACCATATTGTGAGCCGTAGTAAATACCTGCCAACATAATCAACGCGGCAATTGGAGGCAAAGCATAGGTTGCTGGCAGAAGCATCGCAATGGTAGCAATAGGGCCTAAGCCAGGCAGAACGCCAATCAGGGTGCCCAGTACGCAACCGATTAAGCAGTAAAGGAGGTTTTGCAGCGTAAATGCTGTATCGAAACCGAGAGCTAAATTAGCAAATAAGTCCATTTTCTAGAGTCCCGGTGAATTATTGAAGAAAGAAAGGAAGTAATGGGAACTGAAGCTTCAGACCAATTACGAAGACGGAGTAGGTAAATACAATGAGGAATATGGCGTTGACTAAAGTGCCCTTCCAATGGAATTCATGACTAGCGCTCGCTGACATAAATACCAATACCGCCACAGCCACAATGAAGCCCATAGTTGGCAGCAGGATGCCATAAAGGATAACTGAGCCAGTGATCAGGCCGATGATTTTCCAATTAAATGGGGGAATCTTCTCGATGGCAGCTTTAGCACTAAGGGATTTCACCAAAATCAGCAGGCCCAAGGCCGTCATGACAAGGCCAAGCCAGAATGGGAAATAGCCTGGCCCCATTTTAGCGGCTGTGCCCATTTGGTACTGGGTTGCCATATAGGTAAAAAATAGACCAATGATGATGTACATCAGGCCTGCCCCAAAATCTTTTTGATTACGGATTTCCAAGTCGCGCTCCTAGGTTATCAACATTAGTGTTGATTTATTTATTGATGTCGTGCGATTGTAAGGCAGGAATGGGGGGTCTTGTCTAGGGTTTGCCCTAGCGTGGTGCCAATGCGATAATTATTCGCTATGAAAGTCTCCCAAATTCGCCAGGCTTACCTGGATTTCTTTGCCGCTAAAGGCCACCAAATTGTCCCTTCCAGCCCCGTAGTGCCGGGAGATGACCCTACTCTCCTCTTTACTAATGCGGGGATGAACCAGTTTAAGGACGTTTTTTTGGGGTTTGATAAGCGCCCATATAGTCGCGCAACCACTGCCCAAAAATGTATTCGTGCTGGCGGTAAACACAATGATCTAGACAATGTGGGCTATACCGCCCGTCACCACACCTTTTTTGAGATGTTGGGTAATTTCTCATTTGGGGATTACTTCAAGCGTGATGCGATTCAATTTGCTTGGGATTTGCTAACCCAGGTCTTCCAGCTTCCCAAAGATAAGTTATTGGTTACCGTATATGCCGAAGATGATGAGGCTTATGGAATCTGGAAGGATCAAATTGGGGTTCCAGCTGACCGCATTATTCGGATTGGCGATAACAAGGGCGCGCGTTACGCCTCTGATAATTTTTGGATGATGGGCGACACTGGTCCTTGTGGTCCGTGTACTGAAATTTTCTACGATCATGGTGAACACATTCCTGGCGGGCCTCCTGGCAGTCCCGAAGAAGACGGTGATCGGTTTATTGAAATCTGGAACAACGTTTTTATGCAGTACAACCGCGATGAGGCTGGCAATATGCATCCGCTGCCTAAGCCAAGCGTGGACACGGGTATGGGTCTTGAGCGTATTGCCGCTGTGCTGCAACACGTGCACTCTAATTACGAAATTGATCTCTTCGTCAATTTATTGGCCGCTGCCAAAGAGGCAGTAGATGCCGCTGGCGGAGAAAACTGTGACGCTAGTAGCCCATCTCTCAAAGTGATTGCTGATCACATTCGCGCCTGTAGTTTTGTGGTTGTGGATGGTGTGATTCCAGGTAATGCAGGGCGTGGCTATGTATTGCGTCGTATTGCTCGTCGGGCAATTCGTCATGGTTATAAATTGGGTGCTCGTAAGCCATTCTTTTATCAATTGGTCCCCGCCCTTGTAAAGGAGATGGGTGAAGCCTATCCAGAGTTGCGTGCTGCGCAGGACAAAGTTAGTGAAGTGCTAAAGCAAGAGGAAGAGCGCTTTTTCCAGACGATTGCTAATGGCATGGAGATTCTTGAGGGCGCCTTAGCTGGTGGTGCCAAGATCGTTGATGGAGAGACAGCCTTTCGTCTACATGACACCTTTGGATTCCCTTTGGATTTAACGGCTGATGTTTGTCGTGAGCGTGGTGTCACGGTAGACGCGCAAGGGTTTGAAGTGGCAATGCAAAAGCAACGCGATCAAGCACGGGCGGCCGGTAAATTTAAAGTCGCCCAAGGCTTGGAATACTCGGGTCAACCCACCCAGTTTCATGGCTACGACACCTTAAAGCATGAAGGCGCGAAGATTACAGTGCTTTATCTTGATGGCTCCTCGGTCGCATCGGTCAAAGCCGGTGATGCTGCAGTTGTGGTGTTGGATAACACCCCTTTCTATGCTGAGTCAGGCGGGCAAGTGGGCGACAAAGGCGAGTTGCGCAATGTCGGCGCCCGCTTTACTGTTGAGGATACTTTTAAGATTCAAGCCGATGTCTTTGGGCATCAAGGTGAGGTGAGTGAAGGTGAGCTGAAGGTCGGCGACACTGTCAATGCCATTGTGGATGTTCAGCAACGTACTGACACCATGCGCAACCATAGCGCCACCCATATTTTGCACAAGGCCTTACGTGAGGTTTTGGGTGATCATGTGCAGCAAAAGGGTTCTTTGGTAGATGCGCATAAAACGCGTTTTGACTTTACTCACAATGCTCCTATGACAGCTGTTCAGATGCGTCGGGTAGAAGATATCGTGAATCGCGAAATCTTGAATAATGCTGCGACTTCCGCAAAAGTGATGTCATTAGATGACGCCCAAAAGACTGGCGCCATGATGTTGTTTGGTGAGAAATATGGTGACGAAGTCCGTGTTTTAGAAATTGGTAGCTCTAAAGAGTTATGCGGCGGAACCCACGTGGCGCGAACTGGTGATATTGGTAGCCTGAAGATTGTTTCTGAGAGTGGTGTGGCCGCGGGTATTCGGCGCGTTGAGGCCGTTACCGGCCAAAATGCGCTGCAGTTCTTGCAAGACTTGGAAGATAAGTTGAATGAAGCTGCAGCAGTGCTCAAAACCCATCCAGGAGATCTTGTTAATCGCGTCACTCAATTGCAAGAGAGCTTGCGTCAAGCGGAGCGTGAGCTGGAAAAAGTGAATTCTAAATTTGCCGCAAGTCAGGGTGACGAGTTAGCCACTCAGGCAGTTGATATTAATGGCATCAAGGTATTAGCGGCGCGCTTGGATGGCGCTGATGGCCAAGTATTGCGTGAAACGATGGACGCCCTTAAGGTAAAACTCAAAACCGCGGCGATTGTTTTGGCGTCTGTGCAGGGCAATAAAGTCAGCTTAGTGGCTGGCGTTACTGCTGATGCGATTGGCAAGGTGAAGGCTGGTGACCTGGTGAATTTCGTTGCTTTGCAAGTTGGCGGTAAGGGTGGCGGCAAGCCGGAGATGGCGATGGCTGGGGGAAATAATCCAGCCGCACTCAGCGCTGCTTTGGCCGGCGTACAAGATTGGGTTGCGAGTAAATGAGCGACGGTAATATTGCGTTTAACGCAGAGGTAGATGCCATTGGCATGAATTGCCCGTTACCCATTTTGCGCACTAAAAAAGCGTTGGCCACGATGCAGTCTGGTGAGGTGTTAAAAATCAAAGCGACTGATGCTGGTGCCGCACATGATTTTCCTGCCTTTGCTAAGCAGACTGGGAATGAACTCATTGCTACTGCGAATGAGGGTAATGTCTTGATATTCTTTTTAAAAAGAAGGTAAAGGGCGATTTAACTTAAAGAGCGACTCTTTAGGTAAGCAGCAAAATCGTCTTTTACTTCTGGGTGACGTAAAGCAAACTCCACAGAGGCTTTTAGGTAGCCTAGTTTGCTACCGCAGTCATAGCGCACACCATCGTATTCATAAGCAAATACCGGCTCTTCTTTGAGAAGTGAGGCAATGGCATCCGTTAGTTGGATCTCTCCGCCGGCCCCCGGCTTGAGATTGCGAATATGTTTGAAGATGTCCGAAGATAAAACGTAGCGACCTACTACCGCTAAATTTGAAGGCGCATCTTTGGGCTGGGGTTTCTCAACAATACCGTTTAGTCGATAGATGCCTGAGGCGACTTCATCGCCAGAGACAATGCCATATGAACCACTCTTGGCGGGATCAATTTTTTCGACGGAAATGACAGAGCCATTTTGCTCATTAAATACTTTGAGCATTTGCTTTAGTACAGGAGGGTTGCCATCCAGAAGATCATCGGCGAGGATGATGGCAAAGGGTTCATCGCGGACCAATTTTTCAGCGCATAAAACAGCATGGCCCAGTCCCAGTGCCTCTGGCTGGCGTACATAAACGCAATCCACATGACTGGGTTTGACGCTGCGCACGATTTCTAATAAAGCTTGCTTATTTTTTGCTTCGAGTTCGGCCTCTAGTTCGTAAGCCTTATCGAAATGATCCTCAATCGCACGCTTACTGCGACCGGTAACAAAAATCATTTCAGTAATACCTGCTGCAATCGCCTCTTCAACCGCATACTGAATGAGGGGTTTGTCGACCACATTGAGCATTTCTTTTGGGCTAGCTTTGGTGGCAGGCAGAAAGCGTGTTCCCAGACCGGCAACCGGAAAAACTGCTTTGGTAACTGCTTTGGTCGATAAAGGCATGGTGTTCCGCTCGCTTTGGTTTTTTACTGAAGACGTGCTAATTGTGCAACAAGCTTCTCATGGTTTTGCTCAAATCCTGCTAAACGTTGCTTTTCTTGCTGAACAACCTCTTCAGGAGCACGAGCCACAAAGCTCTCATTGCCTAGTTTGGTGCGTGCTTTATTGATTTCATTGGCCAATCTCTCGATTTCCTTGCCCAGACGTATTCTCTCTGCGGCCACATCGACTTCAATCTTGAGTAATAGTTTGAGATTGCCAACCAAGGCCATCGGTGCGCCTGGCGCATCTTTTTCTAGGCCGGATTCATCCTGATAGATTTTGACTTCTGAGAGTTTTGCCAGCGCCGTTAAGTAAGGAGTAGCTTGCTGTAAGAATGCTTCAGGCCCGCTAATCCAGAGTGGTACTTTTTGTCCGGGAGGAACTTGCATTTCACCGCGCAGGTTTCTACAAGCATCCACAATTGCCTTAATTTGCGCCACCCAAGCTTCACTTTGCTCGTCGATTTTTTCTGGTTGCGAAATGGGGTAGGGCTGTAGAGCAATTGTTTGCTTTGCTTGTTTCGCTAGTTCTTTGCCAGAAATGGGTGCAACAGTTTGCCAAAGGGTTTCTGTAATAAAAGGAATCAGTGGGTGAGCAAGGCGCAAGATAGTTTCTAAAACGCGCAATAAGGTACGGCGCGTTGCGCGTTGCTGAGCTGGCGTACCAGTTTGCAGTTGAACTTTGGCGAGCTCCAAATACCAGTCACAATATTCATCCCAGACAAATTGATAGATGCTAGAGGCGATGTTGTCAAAGCGATAGCTTTCAAAGCCCTTAGCAACATCCGCTTCGGTTCTTTGCAACAAGGAAACAATCCAACGATCAGCCGGTGAGAAATCCAAATAACCTTCGGGACCGCATTGATTGTCACAGGGAGCGAGCCCATTATCTTCATCGTTCCCAGGGCAGTTCATTAATACAAAGCGGGTGGCATTCCACAATTTATTGCAGAAGTTGCGATAGCCTTCGCAGCGCTTTTGATCAAAGTTGATGTTGCGGCCCAATGATGCAAGAGAGGCAAAGGTGAAGCGCAAGGCATCCGTACCAAAAGCTGGGATACCCTCAGGAAATTCTTTTTTAGTCTTTTTACCAATACTCTCGGCTTGTTTGGGGTTCAT
>CANGEC010000017.1 GCA_947452625.1 Burkholderiaceae bacterium | reverse complement strand
TTCGGGAGACAACATGGCTTCGGTAAATAAGGTCATCATCGTAGGTAACGTAGGGCGCGACCCAGAAACACGTTATATGCCAAGCGGCGACGCCGTAACTAATATTTCAGTAGCAACTTCAGATCGCTACAAAGACAAACAAACTGGTGAAATGAAAGAAACCACAGAATGGCATCGTGTTGCATTCTTTGGCAAGCTGGCTGAGATTGCAGGCCAGTATCTTAAAAAAGGTTCACAGGTATATGTTGAAGGTCGTTTGCGCACTCGCAAATGGACTGATGCTAGTGGTCAAGAAAAGTATTCAACCGAAATCGTCGCAGAAACAATGCAAATGCTAGGCGGCAAGCCTGTCGGTGGCAGCGAAGGTGGTGGCGAAAGCTATAGCCGCTCTAAGTCGGCAGAACAGTCAGCACCAGCAGCATCTTCTAGTGCTGCGTCACTGGGTGCAATGGATGACGATATTCCGTTCTAAATAACAACCAGTTTTCGCCCATTAAAAAAGCCCCGCTAGATTTTCTAGTGGGGCTTTTTCTTGGTGGATTGTGAACAGCTTTATTGCCTAGCGTGCCGAGTATTATCTGGCCATGGTGCGTTGTGATCTGTGCGAAAAGGGTTGATATCTAGGCCGCCTCTGCGCGTGTAGCGCGCATACACTGATAGCTTCTCTGGTTTGCAGTGCCGTTTGATATCCATAAAGATCGTTTCTACACAGTGCTCATGGAACTCTCCGAGCTGTCTAAAACCAATCAGATACCGCAACAAGCCTTCCTCGATGATGGGGCGTCCTTGATAGCGAATTTGTATGCTCGCCCAATCAGGTTGGCCAGTCACCGGACAATTAGACTTGAGTAAATGAGAGACCAGGCATTGCTCAATCGGCCCAAAGGATTCATTAACATTTAGGAGGCTTGGGTCGGCGGGCAGGTTGGGATTAATCTCAATATCTAGGCGATCTATTAAGACCCCGCTCATCTCTTGCATCCCTTTTTTAGAGATCAATTCAGGTGGATTGAGACATGCCGATACTTTGCGACCAGCCACTGCGGATAGATCGGCAACAAGCCTTTCGTGTAAATCAGTTTCGTTCTCAAAGCGTGCGCTATTCAGGCTGTTGAGATAAAGCTTAAATGATTTAGACTCGATCATGTTTGGCGAGTCCGCCGGAATTTGAAATTCTGCCAAAGCTATTTGTGGTTTACCTTTGGGGTTGAGCCAACTCAATTCGTAAGCATTCCAAATATCAACCCCCACAAACGGGAGGGCCTGGTCGGCTTTGATCCCTAGCTTGAGGCGATTTTCTGAGCGCGGGATCGGAAATAGCAAACTTGGATCATATCGATCTGGATATTGCGACTGTTGTCCAAGTGGTAATGTGGCCATGGGATTCAATAATCTTGCGAACTTAGTCTTTGGGACGATTCGATACACCAGAAACAACGTGGCCTGTCGGTGCAACAGAAGCGGCTGACTGACAATGACCAGTTTGATCGTCGAAGAAGAAGTCAGGTTCAAACTCGCGCAGAAATTCACTCTTCGATAGGCCGCCCAAGAACATGGCCTCATCAACATCTACGCCCCATGCCATCAGAGTGCGAATCGCGCGTTCATGAGCTGGGGCTGAGCGTGCCGTTACTAGGGCGGTACGAATGCGCATGCCCTTTTCACTAGTTGAGCGTTGGAGTCTATGAAGCGCTTCTAGCAAAGGCTTGAAGGGGCCAGGCGGTAGTGGGATATCCGCTTTTTTACTTTCGTGATCGACAAAAGCCTCCAACCCCTTTTTTTGAAAAACCTGCTCGGCTTCATCGGAAAAGAGTACTGCATCACCGTCAAAGGCAATGCGAATTTCATTGGGGTGTGACTCAGCAGTTTTGCTTGATTCTGGAAAGACGCGCGCAGCCGGAAAACCAGCATCAATCGTGGCGCGCACATCATCTTCATTAGCAGAGAGAAATAGGTTAGCGTGTAATGAGCGTAAATAATGATAGGGTGGACGACCGCGTGTGAATACGCCGCGCTCTAAGTGCAAGCCATGATGCTCGGCAGAGCGGAAAACACGCAGACCACTAACAGGATCATTGCGAGAAAGAATCACTACTTCAACCCGCTGCTCACCTTCTTCGTTAAACGCCAGTAGTTTTTTTACTAACGGAAAGGCGACACCTTTTTGTGCTGCTTGACCTAGGCGATCAAGCTGTAACTTCATATAAGCACTGTCGTCACTGGACTCAAATATTCGATTTTCTTCTTCAAAATCAAATAGAGCGCGCGAAGAAATCGCTACAACGAGTTTTCCGGTGAGCGTGTATGACATCTGCTTACTTAAGGAAGAGTCGATAAGCGGGATTCTTGCTTTCATCCCAGTGTGGATAGCCTAAACCAGCCAAAAAGCTTTGGAATTTCTTCTGCTCATTTTGCGGCACCTGAATGCCCACTAAAATGCGACCGTAATCAGCGCCATGATTGCGATAGTGAAAGAGGCTGATATTCCAATTGGGCGCCATGCTGGTAAGGAACTTCATCAGTGCGCCCGGACGCTCCGGAAACTCAAAGCGGTAGAGTAATTCATCTTTCGCTAGAGCAGAGTGGCCACCTACCATATGACGCAAGTGCGACTTAGCGAGTTCATCATGGGTCAAGTCAATTGTTGCAAACTTGGCCTTAGTAAAGTGTTTGGCTATCGCAGCGCTATCACTGGCTTTTTGGGTGCTAATGCCCACAAAGATATGCGCTTGGTTGCCATCTGCAATACGGTAATTAAATTCCGTGACGTTGCGTTTTCCTAATAGTTCGCAGAAACGCCGAAAAGAACCGCGCTCTTCTGGAATGGTGACAGCAAAGACGGCCTCACGGAATTCTCCAACATCGGCTCGTTCGGCCACAAAGCGCAGACGACTGAAATTCATATTGGCGCCACACGCTATGGCCACCAAGGTTTTCTTTTTGGTTTTGTGCTTTTCTACATACTTCTTCATGCCTGCAATTGCTAGTGCACCAGCCGGCTCAAGAATGCTGCGAGTATCGGTAAAGACATCGTTGATAGCGGCGCAGATTTCATCGGTATCCACTGTGATGATGTCATCAACAACGCGCTTACAGATCCGGAAAGTTTCCTTGCCTACCAATTTGACTGCAGTGCCATCTGAAAATAGGCCGACATCCTTCATCTCAATGCGTTTGTTCGCTTTGAGTGAGCGCCGCATAGCGTCGGAGTCTACCGATTGCACGCCAATCACTTTCGTCTTTGGACTCACTGCTTTGACATACTCGCCAATGCCGGCAATCAGACCGCCACCGCCTATGGCGACAAAAATAGCCTCAATGGGTTCTTGGTGTTGAGCAAAGATTTCTTGTGCAATCGTGCCCTGTCCGGCGATAACATCCGGATCATCAAAGGGGTGAACAAAGGTCAACCCCCGTTTTTTTTCCAAAAGTTCTGAATGCTTGAAGGCATCGCTATAGGACTCGCCATGCAAGATGACTTCTACCCAGGGGCCACCACGGGCTTTAACAGCATCAATTTTGACGCTCGGGGTTGTGGTGGGCATCACGATAACTGCCTTGCACTTCATTTTGGCGGCTGCTAAGGCTACGCCTTGGGCGTGATTGCCCGCTGAGGCGGCGATGACCCCACGTTTTAGAGCTTCGGGGGGTAGGTGGGCCATTTTGTTGTAGGCGCCCCGCAGTTTGAAGGAGAAAACCGGCTGGTTATCTTCCCGCTTTAGTAAAACTTGGTTGCCTAAACGCTTGCTGAGTTCTGGGGCCAGCTCAAGCTCGGTTTCCCTGGCTACATCGTAGACTCGGGCAGATAAAATTTTCTTTAAATAGTTCGTTGCCATCCGATGAGCGTACCACGGATGGGCTCTAAGCCCTTAGATTTGAAAGGGTTTATCGCCACTAGGAACAACTTTCCCCATTTCCTGCCAATATGGGCGTTGCTCAATTAAAATGCATATTTATCAAATATCACGCTATGAATGCTCCACTAGCTTTGAATCAGTTGTTGGACGCCGAAGCCGGCTCACCCCGTCTGCGCGAAATACCCTACAACTACACCTCTTTTTCCGATCGAGAAATCGTGATTCGTCTCTTGGGCGAGGAATCATGGCGGGTTCTGAATGATTTGCGTGCAGTTCGTCGTACCGGCAGGTCTGCCCGTATGTTATTTGAAATTTTGGGTGATATTTGGGTTGTTCAGCGTAATCCTTTTCTGCAGGATGACTTATTAGATAACGCGAGTCGCCGCCAATCTTTAATTGATGCTTTGTGGCACCGCCTGGGTGAGGTCAAAAAACGCTCGAGTGGGGATTCAGCCGATCAAGTCAATATTCTCTTGAATGCAGCACGGCGCGCTGTGGAGAATTTCGAGAGTGGCTTTAAAGAAGTCGAGCAAATTCGTAAGCGCGCACGCAAAGACTTGGGTCGATATACCGCTGCTGACAATATTTGTTTTGATGGCGTTTCGCGTGCAGCTCATGTAACAGATGCGACAGACTGGCGCGTGGAATTTCCATTGGTGGTGTTAAAGCCCGACTATGAATCTGAAATCCCGGGTTTGGTTAAGGCATGTATTGCGTTGGGCTTAACCATTATTCCTCGCGGAGGTGGTACTGGTTATACCGGTGGCGCTATTCCTTTGTATGCCATGTCTGCAGTGATTAACACGGAAAAATTACAAGACATCGGCGGCGTAAAGTCGGGACATCTCCCGGGCGTCGGGCGCGAAGTTTCCACTATTTTCACTGGTGCTGGTGTTGTTACCAGAAGAGTGGCTGATGCTGCAGAGCATGCGGGGCTGGTTTTTGCGGTCGATCCCACTTCAGCTGATGCAAGTTGTATTGGTGGCAATATCGCCATGAATGCTGGCGGTAAAAAAGCCGTGTTGTGGGGTACTGCGCTTGATAATCTGGCTAGCTGGCGCATGGTTGACCCTCAGGGTAATTGGCTTGATGTAGAGCGGCTTGATCACAACCTTGGCAAGATTCATGAAGTAGAAAAAGTGCGTTTTCAGTTAACTTGGTCTGATGGCACAAGTGAACCAGGCGAACGCATTCTGAAAAAAGAGTTGCTTGAAGTCGAAGGGCGGCGCTTCCGTAAAGAGGGTTTGGGCAAGGATGTCACGGATAAATTTTTATCCGGCCTACCAGGAGTGCAAAAAGAAGGCTGTGATGGACTAATTACAAGCGCCACTTGGATTTTGCATCGTATGCCTAAGTTTATGCGTACCGTTTGCCTAGAGTTTTTTGGCCAGGCGCGTGAAGCGATTCCAAGCATCGTGGAAATTAAAGCTTATCTCGATGGTTTGAGTAAACAAGGTGGCCCGATCTTGGCTGGTCTAGAGCACTTAGATGATCGCTATTTAAGGGCAGTGGGTTATTCCACAAAGTCTAAGCGCAATAGCATGCCCAAAATGGTATTGATTGGCGATATCGCTGGTGATGATGAGGAGGCTGTCGCGGCTGCAACCAGTGAAGTCGTGCGCATGGCCAATTTGCGAGTTGGTGAAGGTTTTGTAGCGGTGAGTGCTGAAGCTCGCAAGAAGTTTTGGTTAGATCGCGCGCGTACAGCGGCAATCGCACGTCATACCAATGCCTTTAAGATCAATGAGGACGTGGTGATTCCTTTGCCACGCATGGGCGAATATACCGAGGGTATTGAGCGTATCAATATTGAGCTCTCCTTAAAGAATAAGTTGCAGGTCTTAGATGGTTTGGAATCTTTCTTAAAGAAAAGCGCTTTACCCTTAGGCAAGAGTGATGAAGAGTATGAAATCCCAACTGCGGAAATCTTGGGGGATCGAGTTCAGCAAGCCCTGGAATTGATTGCTGGGGTACGTGCTCGCTGGTCCGGTTGGTTAGCGCAGATGAATATGTATTTTCCAGAGCTGCAAAACTATACTTTGCGAGCCTCTTGGAAAGAAGAAGTTCGTGCTGAATTGAGAATTATTTTTGGCGGCTTGGCTTTCGAACCCATCTTAAATGAGTTAGAAGCGATTCATAAAAAGATTCTACGCAAGCGCGTCTTTGTTGCATTGCATATGCATGCCGGTGATGGCAATGTGCACACCAATATCCCAGTCAATTCCGATGACTACGAAATGCTGCAGGATGCACACCATGCAGTTGATCGCATTATGACTTTAGCCCGTTCATTGGATGGCGTTATCTCTGGTGAGCATGGTATTGGTATTACGAAGTTGCAGTACTTAACGGAAGCCGAATTAAAAGATTTCCGTATTTATAAAAACTTGGTTGATCCTGAAGGCCGCTTTAATAAGGGTAAGTTGATGCCGCATGCTGATCTCAGCATGGCCTACACCCCAAGTTTTGGCTTGATGGGACATGAGTCCATCATCATGCAACAAAGCGATATTGGCGCTATTGCTGATAGTGTGAAAGACTGTTTGCGTTGCGGAAAATGTAAGCCAGTATGCTCTACGCACGTGCCTCGTGCTAATTTGCTTTACAGCCCACGCGATAAGATTTTGGCTACCTCGCTTTTGATTGAAGCATTCTTGTATGAAGAACAAACGCGGCGTGGTGTATCGATTCGGCACTGGGAAATGTTTGATGATGTAGCAGCGCACTGCACGGTATGTCATAAGTGTTTAACACCCTGCCCGGTGAAGATCGATTTTGGCGATGTGACGATGAACATGCGTAATTTATTGCGCAAGATGGGTCAGCAGCGCTTCAATCCGGGTACGGCTGCATCGATGTTCTTTTTAAATGCGACTAGTCCAGACACAATTAATCTCGCGCGTAAAACGATGATTGGTTGGGGATATAAGGCGCAGCGTTTGGGAAATGATGTCTTACGGAAGTTTGCTCGCAAGCAGACTGCGCACCCTCCTGCAACAGTCGGTAAGCCAAGCGTTAAGGAGCAGGTGATTTTCTTTGTGAATAAGAAAATGCCAGGTAACTTGCCGAAGAAAACGGCGCGCGCATTACTCGATATTGAGGATGCAAATTACGTGCCGATTATTCGAGATCCTAAAACCACTTCCGCGGATACTGAAGCGGTCTTCTACTTTCCGGGTTGCGGATCCGAGCGTTTATTCTCTCAGGTTGGTTTAGCGACTCAAGCCATGTTATGGAATGTTGGAGTGCAAACAGTACTTCCGCCGGGCTATCTTTGCTGTGGTTATCCGCAGCGTGGTAATGGCGACTTTGATAAAGCCGAGAAGATGATTACAGACAATCGGGTCTTATTTCATCGTGTTGCCAATACTTTGAACTATCTCGATATCAAAACGGTAGTGGTGTCCTGCGGTACTTGTTACGATCAGCTGGCGGGTTATCAATTTGAACAAATCTTTCCGGGCTGTCGCATCATTGATATTCATGAGTATTTGCTCGAAAAGGGTATGAAGCTCTCGGGTGTAACGGGCGTCAAATACATGTATCACGATCCTTGCCACTCCCCAATGAAGCTGCAAGATCCGATGAAAACGGTAAATGAGTTGATCGAGATGGAAGACGGCAAGGCTATTAAAAAGAATGATCGTTGCTGTGGCGAGTCAGGTACGCTGGCCGTAACTCGTCCTGACATTTCCACGCAAGTGCGTTTCCGCAAGCAAATTGAGATGGAAAAGGGCGCCGATGAGCTGCGCAAGGGTGATAGTGCTGTAGATGTCAAAGTACTGACAAGTTGCCCTTCATGTCTCCAAGGCTTAAGTCGCTTTAATGCTGATAGTGATACAACCGCGGATTACATCGTGGTTGAGATGGCGCAAAAGCTATTGGGCGCAAGTTGGATGGAAGACTATGTTGCCAAAGCGAATCATGGCGGTATTGAGAGGGTCTTGGTTTAATGATTCCTACCAATATTGTGGTTCACCAACAGTCTAAGGTGCTCGAACTTTCCTATGAGAATGGCAAGATCTATCGCTTGCCTTTTGAGTTGCTCCGAGTGCTGTCACCTTCAGCCGAAGTTCAGGGTCATGGGCCTGGTCAGGAAACCTTGCAAACGGGTAAGCGTGAGGTAGTGATTGCTAATCTTGAGCCAGTTGGGCACTATGCTCTTAAGCCGAGTTTTTCTGATGGGCATGATTCAGGTTTGTATTCTTGGGACTACTTGTTATATTTGTGCGAGAACCAAGCGCAGTTGTGGCAAGACTATTTGGATAAATTGACTGCGGCCGGTCTTGATCGTGATGCTCCCATGACGCAGCAAAACCAGGCACATAACCATTCTTGTGGAAGTCATTAATGAGTAAAACTCACTTCGGTTATCAGAGTGTTGATGAGGCTGAAAAAGCGGAGAAGGTTGCCGAGGTCTTTCACTCGGTAGCGAGTAAATATGATGTGATGAACGATCTGATGTCGTTTGGATTGCATCGTTTATGGAAAAAAATCACGATCGCTCGAGCGCAAGTTCGCCCCGGCCAAAAAGTGTTGGATATTGCTGGCGGTACGGGTGATTTGGCGGCGGCATTCGCTAAAGCGGCCGGATGGGGTAAAAATCCAGATGCTCAAGTATGGTTAAGTGATATCAATGCGTCGATGTTGGGTGTTGGTCGTGATCGTTTGCTTGATCGAGGTTTGGCTTTGCCTTGTATTCAGTTTGATGCAGAAAAGATTCCCTTTCCAAGCAACCATTTTGATGTCGTAACCGTCGCCTTTGGTTTGCGCAATATGACCCATAAGGATGAGGCTTTACGTGAAATGGGCCGCGTCATTAAACCTGGCGGCCGTGTTTTGGTTTTGGAGTTTTCTAAGCCAGATGCGTTTCTTCAGCCTGTCTATGATGCGTATTCATTTAAGGTATTACCGTGGCTTGGTGAGAAGATTGCCCAAGACTCGGAGAGCTATCGCTATTTAGCGGAATCGATTCGCATGCATCCTGATGCGCAAACGTTAAAAGAGATGATGTTGGGCGTTGGTTTTGACGAGGTAGAAACCCATAGAATGACTGGGGGTATCGTTGCCCTACATATTGGTATTAAATACTAACTGTTTTGTAGTTTTAAGTGCTTAAGAAAAAAGTCGTAATTAAAGTAGCCATGGAGGCAGAATGAATAAGCATTTTTTTAAAGCAGTACTGTTAAGTATGGGTTTGATCTTTGTTTTAGTCGGTCAAGTGGATGCTGCCCGTTTAGGTGGTGGAAGAAGCATCGGTAGGGCGCCGAGTGCACCGATACAAAAACAAGCTACACCAATACAAAAGCCGGCTCAACAGGCTCAACCTGCTGCGCCTGCACCACAAACCCCTGCGCCGAGTCGCCTTGGTGGTATGGGCGGTATTCTTGGTGGCTTGGCTGCTGGTCTGGGTATCGGATATCTCTTGTCCCATTTCGGTTTGGGTGAAGCCGCCTCTTCTTTAATTACGGGTTTGCTGATCGCTGCCTTGGCAGGATTTGTAATTATGTTCATCATCAGGAAGTTGCTTCCTGTTATGTCGGGCGCTGGACAGCCTGCTGGCATCCCGATGCAGCGAGCCAACCTAGGTCAGGTACCTAAAACTGAGCCAGCCTTTAACCCTGCCGCTAATGCGCTTGGAGGTCCCAGTGCTAATCCGGAACCCTTTCAATCCACCTTGCCTCCAGGGTTTGATGAGTATGCTTTCCTGGAAAATGCGAAGCAGTACTTTGTGGCTTTACAGCGCGCCTGGGATCAAGGTGATCTTGTCGCTTTAAGAGAATTTACAACCCCCGAAATGTTTGCCACGATTGAACAGGATCTGGCTGGTCGTGCCGATAGTGCTAACCAAACGGATGTGGTTAGCATTCATGCGCAACTCTTGGGAATTGAGACCGCTGACGGTGCTTACTATTGCAGCGTACAGTTTGGTGGGATGATTCGCGAGCAAGCTGGAGCCTTGGCAAATACATTCTCAGAAATCTGGAATTTAAGTAAGCCGGTCAATGGTCCGGGTGGCTGGGTACTGGCGGGTATCCAGCAGTTGGTTTAAGCTTAAGGTACTTTCCATTGGAAACCCGCTTAGTGCGGGTTTTTTACACTCATGAATGCTGTTTCGTCTACTCACACCATTGCCGCTAGTGCTGCTTGTCGGGGCATTAATCATGTCTTAACGAGAGAGCCTTGGGCCTTGGCGGAATTGTCTCGCCATGTGGGTAAAACTATTCTTGTGGCACTGCCGATCGGTAAGTTGTGTTTTGAAATCGAGCCTACCGGAGTATTGCGGGCGGTTGACGATGATGAGGCTTGCACTTTGACTCTGGAGATGTCGACCACGATCTTAAGTGAGCTTATTGGGAGTGGCGGCAGTTTGCGTGAGCAAGCCTTTAAGGCTGTTAAGATTTCCGGCGATGCGGATTTGGCTCAACTTTTAGGGCGCTTAGTCGGTCAAGTGCGTTGGGAGTACGAGGAGGATTTAGCTCGCTTGGTCGGTGATGCTCCTGCGACCTTTGCAGTAAGGCAGGGCAAGAAATTGGTCTCCGCAAGTAAAGCAGCGGCGACTGATTTATTAGCCAACGTGGTGGAATATGTCAGCGAAGAAAGAAAAGTCCTTTTGAACAAACGAGATTTTTTGATTCGCAAAAGTGAATTAAATGAATTACGTGAAGCAGTCGATCGCATTGAAAAAAGAATTCAACTACTCGAACAGAAAGCATAATTAATCGTGCGTCGAATTGCCCGTCTTTGCTTTATCTTCTTCACCGCGTGGCGCTTTGGTCTATTGCCGCTATTGCGTGATATCCTAAAGCCTGGATTGCGTCGCGGCTTTATTTCAGTGCTATGTTGGGCATCACCTAATGCGGACTTACCCAGAGGTGTGCGTATTCGTCTGACGCTTGAGGCCCTCGGCCCAATCTTTGTCAAGTTTGGTCAGGTGTTGTCAACTCGACGAGATTTACTGCCGGAAGATATTTCTGACGAGTTGGCCAAGCTCCAAGATCAGGTACCCCCATTTTCTAACGAAGAGTCTCGTCGTTTAATCGAGGCTGCCTTAGGTCAGTCTATTGAAGCCTTATTTATTAGCTTTGATGCAAGTCCTGTAGCCAGCGCCTCAGTAGCTCAAGTGCATTTTGGAGTTTTACGGGCAACGGAGAAGCATCCGGAGTGGGATCGGCGCGCGGTTGCCGTAAAAGTATTGCGGCCCGGGATCTTACCCGTGATCGAGGGCGATATTGCTTTGATGTATGACTTGGCAAAAATCATTGAGCGTACCTCGGAAGATGGCCGTCGTTTGAAGCCTCGTGAAAATGTTGCTGAATTTGATACCTATTTGCATGATGAATTAGATCTGATGCGTGAAGCGGCTAATGCAAGTCAGCTACGTCGATATTTTGTGAACTCCAAAAAATTGATGATTCCCGAAATGTATTGGGATCTTTGTCATACCAATGTAATTGTGATGGAGCGCATGGAAGGTATCTCTATTGGCCGCACTGAAGAGTTGCGGGCAGCTGGTGTGGACTTTAAGAAGTTGGCTGCTGATGGTGTAGAAATATTCTTTACGCAAGTATTTGAGTATGGTTTTTTCCATGCCGATATGCATCCTGGCAATATTATGATTAGCTTGGAGCCAGAGACTTTTGGGCGGTTTATTTCCTTAGACTTTGGCATTGTTGGTGCCTTGAGTGAATCTGATAAAAATTATCTGGCACTCAATTTCTTAGCCTTTTTTAATCGTGACTATCGGCGTGTTGCGGAGTTACACATTGAATCGGGTTGGGTGCCCGCCAATACCCGAGTCGAAGAGCTAGAGGGGGCGGTCCGTTCAGTATGTGAGCCCTATTTTGATCGACCTCTCAAAGAGATTTCTTTGGGGATTGTGTTGATGCGTTTGTTCCAAACCTCACGTCGCTTTAAAGTGGAAATTCAGCCGCAGCTGACCTTGCTGCAAAAGACCTTATTGAATGTTGAGGGCTTGGCGCGGCAACTGGACCCCGATCTAGATCTTTGGAAAACGGCAAAGCCAATTTTAGAGAAGTGGGTGAGTCAGCAATTGGGTTGGCGTGGCTTACTAGATGGCCTGAAAACAGAGGCGCCATCTTGGGCCAAAATTCTGCCTACTTTGCCCCGTTTGATTGCCGAAAGCCTGGCGCATCAGCCTAAAAAGGAGCAAAACCTGGAATTGGACGTTTTGCGAGCCCTTTTACAGCAAGAAAGGCGTACCCATCGCTTAGTGGTGGGTTCCTTGCTCTTTGCTGGCGGGTTTTTGGCCGGAATGTTGATTATTGGCCTAGGTATTTACTAGTCTCTCCCTGCTGAGGCTCTAACCCGCTAAAATGACGGGTTAGGCAAGGCGTAAGCAACAACACATGAAAAAATACTTTATTGCAGGCATTCTCGTATGGGCTCCCATGGCCGTCACCATTTGGGTGATCACTTGGGGCTTGGGTTTGCTTGATGGTGTTTTTGGTTCAGTCATGCAAGCCATTATTGCTGTATTCCCAAGTCAATTTTCTGGGGATTTGCAGCATTTCCGTGATTTACCTGGCGTTGGTATTTTGATTGTGGTTGCGGTGATTATGGCGACCGGTTTGTTGGCAATTAGCTTTGCAGGCCAGTGGTGGATGAAGGTATGGGATCGGTTTGTGAACCGTATTCCGGTTGTTCGTTCGATTTACTCTAGTGTTCAACAAGTGTCCTCCACTTTATTTTCGGGAAGTGGCCAGGCATTTAGCAAAGCATTGTTGATTCGTTATCCGCATGCTGATTCTTGGGTCATCGCTTTTCAGACTGGTATTCCAGCCAAGGAAGTGACTGCTAAATTGGGTGACGATTATGTCAATGTATTTTTGCCGACGACGCCTAATCCCACCTCAGGGTTTTTTATGATCGTACCTCGAGCTCAAACGATTGAGTTGGAGATGAGTGTTGAAGAAGCGCTCAAGCACATTGTTTCAATGGGATCTGTTCCTCCCAGTAGTCCAGTTGGCCTGAATGCTATTCAGTCACCAAATCATTTTTGATTTATAGGAAATTGTTATGTCGATGCGAAGCCATACCTGTGGTCAGGTAACCGATTCACTGATTGGAAAAGAAGTCACCTTATCGGGATGGGTTAACCGTCGTCGTGATCATGGTGGTGTGATCTTTATTGATTTGCGTGATCATCAAGGATTTGTGCAAGTCGTATGCGATCCTGATAGACCAGAAATGTTTGCGCTTGCAGAGCAGGTCCGCAATGAGTTTTGTATTCAGATTAAAGGTTTGGTGCGTGCTCGCCCTGCCGGTACTGAGAATGTAGATCTTGCTAGCGGCAAGGTTGAGGTGCTCTGTCACAGCTTAAGTATTTTGAATGCCTCTATCACTCCACCATTTCAGTTGGATGATGAGAATCTTTCTGAGACCACTCGCTTAACCCATCGGGTATTGGATCTGCGTCGTCCGCAGATGCAAAAGAATTTACGTTTGCGTTACAACGTCGCAATGGAATGTCGTCGCTATTTAGATTCAGCAGGCTTCATTGATATTGAAACGCCGATGTTGACTAAGAGCACACCAGAAGGCGCTCGTGACTACCTCGTTCCTTCCCGTGTTCATGACGGTCATTTCTTTGCCTTACCTCAGTCCCCACAATTATTCAAACAGTTGCTCATGGTGGCTGGCTTTGATCGCTATTATCAAATTACCAAGTGTTTCCGCGATGAAGATTTGCGTGCTGATCGTCAGCCTGAATTTACTCAGATTGACTGTGAAACTGCCTTCTTGAGCGAGATCGAAATTCGGGATTTATTTGAAAACATGATTCGTCATATTTTCAAGACGACGATGAATGTGGAGCTGCCAAATCCATTCCCAACCATGCCGTATTCAGAGGGTATGGCGCGTTTTGGTTCGGATAAACCCGATTTACGCGTGAATTTTGAATTTACCGAGCTGACGGATGTGATGAAAGATGTTGATTTCAAGGTCTTCTCGGGCGCCGCCAATCAGGTGGGTGGTCGCGTGGTCGGTTTATGTGTTCCTGGTGGCGCTGAAATTAGCCGTAGTGAAATTGATGATTACACGCAATTTGTCGCTATTTATGGCGCCAAAGGTTTAGCGTGGATTAAGGTGAACTCTGTAGCAGAAGGCCGTAATGGCTTGCAGTCCCCAATCGTGAAGAATTTGCACGATGCGGCGATTGCTGAGATCTTGCAGCGCACAGGCGCAAAAGATGGCGACATTATTTTCTTTGGTGCTGATAAAGAGAAAGTGGTGAACGATGCCATCGGTAATTTACGCTTGCGCATTGGTCATTCTGCTTGGGGTAAGGCGCATGGACTGTCTACTGAAGGTTGGAAACCATTGTGGGTGGTAGATTTTCCAATGTTTGATTACGACGAAGGCGAAGCCCGTTGGGTCGCTTGTCATCACCCCTTCACCAGTCCAAAAGATGAGCATATGCAGTATCTTGAGTCTGACCCTGGTAAGTGTTTGGCTAAGGCATATGACATGGTGCTCAACGGTAGTGAGATCGGTGGCGGTTCGGTCCGTATTCATCAAGAGGCCGTACAAAGTCAAGTATTCCGCGCTCTGAAGATTGGTGCTGAAGAGGCTCAAGCGAAGTTTGGTTTCTTGTTGGACGCCTTGCAATATGGTGCACCTCCGCATGGTGGTATTGCGTTTGGTCTGGATCGTATCGTAACTATGATGACCGGCGCTGAATCTATTCGTGATGTGATTGCCTTCCCTAAAACACAACGTGCACAGTGCTTGTTGACCCAGGCGCCAAGCTCAGTTGATGAGCGTCAGTTGCGCGAATTGCATATTCGCTTGCGTCAAGCAACTCCTGCTGCATAACGTTAGGCTCCAATAGCATCTTGAAAATCCCTATTTCGGTTTTGGTAGTGATCTACAAATCGAATGGGGAGGTTCTCTTGATTGAGCGGGCAGACCGCCCTCATTTTTGGCAATCGGTTACCGGTAGCCTCGATTTTCTAGAAGAGGATTTGCGTCTTGCCGCCAGTCGTGAGGTATTGGAAGAGACTGGGATCGATGTTGCCTCTTTATCTTCTCGCGCCTTGCAAAACCTACATCATCAAATCGAGTATGAGATTTATCCAGAGTGGCGTCATCGCTATGCTCCTGGCGTGGTTAAAAATATCGAACATTGGTTTGCTTTAGAGGTTCCAGATGGTATTGGCATTACCTTGGCCCCGCGTGAGCATGTAGCATATCAATGGCTGCCTTATGAGAAGGCCGCTCAGAAATGTTTTTCCCCTAGCAATGGCGAAGCAATTAGAAAGCTCTTTTCAGCAGATCGCTAAAGAATTGACTAAGATAGGGCGATGAGACATTCATCGGGGCGCCACCATACTGGCGCTGAAGCTAAACCCTTTCAGCGGGGAGATTGGCGCGTTATACGCGATTTGCTGCCTTATTTATTGGAATATAAATTCAGGGTTGCTATTGCTCTGAGTTGCTTGATATTGGCTAAAGTTGCCAATCTGGGTATTCCGATCCTCATGAAGCGCCTGATTGACGCGCTCAACATCAAAACCAATTCACCGGAATCCTTGCTGGTTGTTCCAGTGGGATTGCTCTTAGCGTACGGCGCTTTACGAATTTCCGCCTCTTTGTTTACCGAGCTTAGGGAATCCCTGTTTGCGCGGGTTACGCAAAATGCGGTCCGTAAAGTTGCGTTGCAAGTATTTGAGCACTTGCATGCCTTGGCCTTGAGTTTTCATCTGGCCCGCCAAACTGGCGGTGTCAGTAGAGATATCGAGCGTGGCACGCGTGGCATTCAATCATTAATTTCCTATTCGCTCTATAGTATTTTGCCAACGCTAATCGAGTTCTGTTTAGTGCTCGGTTATTTCGCCTACTCCTATGACATTTGGTTTGCGGGGATTACTTTAACTGCGCTGGTGCTTTACATTATTTTCACTATCGTGGTTACAGAGTGGCGCACGCATTTTCGCCGTACGATGAATGATATGGATTCTCGGGCCAATCAAAAAGCGATTGACTCACTCTTAAATTTTGAAACAGTGAAGTATTTTGGTAACGAGACATTTGAGGCAAATCGTTACGATGATAATTTGGCGCGCTACCAAGTTGCCGCCGTCAAGTCACAAAAGTCACTGGCCATTTTGAATCTGGGTCAGCAAACCATCATTGCGATTGGTTTAGTCATGATTTTGTGGCGCGCCACCCTGGGTGTTGTCGCAGGTACCATGACTTTAGGCGACTTGGTATTGGTCAACACCTTAATGATTCAACTTTACATACCGTTAAATTTCTTGGGAGTAATTTATCGAGAAATTAAACAGGCACTGACGGATATGGATCGGATGTTCTCCTTGCTGAATACAGAAAAGGAGATAGCAGATACGCCAGATGCCAAGCCTTTGAAAATTCAGAACTATGCACAAGGGCCCGATGTGCGATTTGAGCATGTTTCTTTTCATTACGATGCTAAGCGCGAAATACTGCGTGACGTGAGTTTTAATATTCCATCGGGCACGATCACCGCAGTAGTTGGCCAAAGTGGAGCAGGTAAAAGCACCTTGGCAAGATTACTCTTTCGCTTTTATGACGTTCAGTCAGGCCAGATTTTGCTTGATGGTCAAAATATCATGGATGTACAGCAGGCCAGTCTGAGAAAAGCGATTGGGATCGTTCCGCAAGATACGGTGTTATTTAATGACACGATTGGTTACAACATTGCCTACGGCAACCCCAATGCTTCCTTGGAGGAAGTACATGAAGCTGCTCGAGCCGCCCAAATAGACGGCTTTATCAAACACTTGCCGGATGGATATGAGACCCAAGTCGGAGAGCGCGGCCTGAAGTTATCAGGGGGTGAGAAGCAGCGGGTAGCGATTGCGCGCACCTTACTCAAAAAGCCGGCGATGTTGATTTTTGACGAAGCCACTTCGGCATTGGACTCTAAGACCGAAAGAGCATTTCAGGAGGAGTTGCTGGGGTTGGCAAAGAATCGCACTACTCTAATTATTGCGCATCGACTTTCGACGATTGTGCATGCTGATCAGATTTTGGTGATGGAGCATGGGCGCATTATTGAGCGTGGCACCCATTTGGAATTATTGGCTGCTCATGGTCATTATGCTGAGATGTGGCAAATGCAAGAGCGTGCGGCGCTTGATTAGAATGGCTTTATGAAACAGCCAGAAACTATTTTGCAAAATGCCTTTGCAGCTGCGGTCGCTGTCGCAGATCCTCAAATGATTGTTCCCCAATGCCTCAGTCAAATTTTTCCGCTAGGGCAGGAGCCAAGTGGTAGATGTCTTGTGGTTGGAGCAGGAAAAGCCAGCGCCTCCATGGCGAGCGCGTTAGAGCGACATGCACGAGATTGTTGGCCAAAAGCTCAGCTTGAAGGGGTGGTATTAACTCGCTATGGCCACAATTCACCTACGGAATCTATTCGCATTATTGAAGCTGGCCATCCCGTTCCTGATCAGGCCGGTATGGATGGTGCAAAAGCCATTTTCGAATTGGTCAATCAATTAAAGAGCGGTGATGTATTAATTGCTTTGATATCTGGGGGTGGATCCAGTTTGCTGACTTTGCCTCAGGCCGGTATCAGTATTGAAGATATGCGTTCAACTACCGAAGCTTTATTGCGTAGTGGTGCACCTATTGAGGAGATGAATATTGTCCGCAAGCATCTCTCTGCTATTTTGGGCGGGAACTTGGCAAGGGTTGCTTTACAACGCGGGGCTCGCGTTGAGGCCTTGCTCATTTCGGATGTGACGGGAGATTCCCCGGCAGATATTGCCAGCGGTCCTTGTGCCCCCGATTATTCTAGTTATCAAGATGCTCTCGATGTTTTAGGCAAGTATCAATTGGGTCAAGGCGTCATTCCTCAGTCAGTATGGGAGCATCTCAATCGTGGTTTAGCTGGTGAAATTCCGGAGACTTTGAAAGCGACTGATTTGCAAAATGCTCCAGTCAATAATCATGTGATTGCCACGGCTTATAAAAGTCTTGAGGCCGCTGCCGATTATGTACGTTCGCAAGGTTATGACCCAGTAATATTGGGCGACACTATTACTGGCGAAGCCCAAAAAGTTGGCATTGATCAGGCGACATTAGGGCGAAGCTACTTGATGAAGGCGCAAGTCGGGAAACCGGTAGCACTAATTTCCGGAGGAGAGTGCACAGTGACAATCCCGTCCAATGTGAAAGGGCGCGGCGGTCGTTGTAGTGAGTACCTGTTGTCGCTGTTTGCTGCTAGCGAAGATTTGACTGGCATCTCAGCCTTGGCAGCCGATACTGATGGGATTGATGGTAGTGAGAAGAATGCTGGAGCATGGTTTACGCCGGCGATTCGCAAAATGGCGCACGCACAGGGTTTATTGTCCGAACAGTATTTAGAGGGACATGATTGCTATGGTTTTTTTGCACAACTAAATGCTTTGGTGGAAACTGGACCTACACTAACGAATGTCAATGATTTCCGTATTATTTTGCTTAACCCCTAATTACCGTTTTATATACCTTTATGTCTACTAGCCTAACCCGCCTCGAAATGATTCAGCCAGATGATTGGCATTTGCATATTCGTGATGGCGAGGTGATGAGGGATGTATTGGTTGATACCGCTCGTCAATTTGCGCGTGCCATCGTCATGCCAAATTTAAAGCCACCGGTAACTACGGTTGATTTGGCTAATGCCTATCGCGAGCGTATCGAACAACAGCTCAAGGCATTGGGTGTCAGTACCTTCACTCCTTTAATGACTTTGTATCTCACTAACAATACCTCCGCAGCGGAAGTGCTAAAGGCAAAGGCAGCCGATGTTGTCGCCTTCAAGCTATATCCAGCGGGTGCTACTACCAATAGTGATGCTGGTGTGAGCGACCTCAAGTTTTGTCATGCTACTTTGGAGGCAATGCAATCGGTTGGTATGCCGCTGTTGGTGCATGGCGAAGTGACTGATCCTGAGGTAGATATTTTTGATCGTGAGGCGGTATTTATTGACCAAGTGCTTGAGCCTTTGCGCAAAAATTTTCCCGAGCTCAAGATTGTGTTTGAGCATATTACGACTAAGCAGGCTGCGCACTATGTGCGCGATGCGCAAACAGGTGGGAAGAATATCCTGGGCGCTACGATTACTCCACAACATTTATTAATGAATCGTAATGCGATATTTACTGGCGGTATTCGGCCGCATCATTATTGTTTGCCAGTACTCAAGCGCGAAGAGCATCGCTTAGCTTTATTAGAAGTGGCTACTAGCGGCAATCCCCGTTTCTTCTTGGGTACCGATAGCGCGCCTCATGCCAAAGGTGCAAAAGAGGCTGCTTGTGGTTGCGCTGGCTGCTATAGCGCTTTTAATGCTCTGGGTTTGTATGCTGAAGCATTCGAAAGTGTCGGTAAGCTAGATCGTTTGGAGGGTTTTGCAAGTTTCTTCGGCCCTGATTTTTATCATTTGCCGCGGAATACTCAAAAAATAGTTTTGGTGAAGTCACCACAAAATATTCCAGCAGAGTTGCCATTAGGTGATGCCACGATCGTGCCTTTACGTGCCGGCGAAACCATCGCTTGGTCCTTGGCTTAATTCACCATTATTGTTTTTATAAGCCAATTTGCTCTGACTGCGTTAGACTGCAGTCGCAGAGTCAATTAGGCAATCGCCGCCTCTTTATTGAGGGGGAGGAAAGTCCGGACTCCATAGGGTAGGGTGATGGCTAACGGCCATCCACGGAGACGTGAGGAATAGGGCCACAGAGACGAGCGTATTT
>CANGEC010000016.1 GCA_947452625.1 Burkholderiaceae bacterium | reverse complement strand
TTAATAAAGTGACTGGCACGGTGACCATTGATCAGGCTGCCAAAAAAGGCAGTGCTGATATCACGATTGATACTAAATCAGTGGATACAAGCTCATCAGCGTTTAATGGCCATATTCAAGGTGAAGATTTTTTGTCTACGGCGCAGTTTCCAACGGCAACATTTCAATCGAACGATATGATTTTTAAAGGTGAAAAGCCAGTAGCCTTAAAAGGGACGCTGACCTTGAAGGGGGTTAGTAAGCCTGTGACGCTAAAAATTACACAGATTGATTGCAAAAAACATCCGATGGCTGGTGTGGATTATTGTGGTGCAAATGCAGAGGCTAAAGTGAAGCGTACTGACTTTAATATGGGCAAATATGCTCCATATGTCGGCGATGACGTAACCATTGCGATTGCGATTGAAGCTGCAAAAAAAGAGTAATCAGGAGAGTTTCATGACCTCTTGAATCATTGAGGGGCATGCAGAGTAAAAGGCTGCTTTTGGGCGGCCTTTTACTTTTGTACTTGATTGCACCTAAAAGATGGGGGCGTGAGGAGTCAAACGAGGATTAAGCGTTTGACAGCCTGCTAAGGCTCTTGGACAATGGCTGGGATGGTTCAATCCCGGCCATTTTCATTATTGATAGTCTATCTTTGGGTCTTGCTAATTTGTCTTTGAATCAATCCACGTTACGTGCCAATGCAATTACTTGTGTACGGGGCGAGCGCACCCTTTTTACCGCACTAGATTTGCACATTACTGCTGGTCAATGGCTGCATATTCGGGGTGAAAATGGCATTGGTAAAACCAGTCTTTTACGTTTGTTGGCTGGCTTGGCGAAACCAGTTGCTGGAGAGATTTTTTGGAATGATCAATCCATCGCGGACGATGCTGCTGAGTATCATCGCAATGTATTGTTTTTGGGTCATCGTGATTCCCTGAAAGAGGATTTAACTGCGCTAGAAAATCTTTCTATTGCGACCGCCTTAGATGGCGTGAATATTTCCGAGGAAGATATTTTTCGAGCTTTGCATCGTTTTGGTTTACGAGGGCGAGAGGACTTGCCCGTGCATTGTTTGTCTGCTGGCCAAAAGCGTAGGGTGCTTCTGGCCAGATTGCTTTTACGCAAGGCAACACTCTGGATCTTGGATGAACCTTTTAATGCTTTGGATGTCGGGGCAGTAGAGATGTTATCTGACCTCATTAGGGAGCATATTGCTGCTGGAGGTATGGCGATTTTGACTAGCCATCAAGAGATTCCGATGCCTCATGGCAGGGTCGTTCAGTTATGAATGCCTTTATTGCAGTAATTCACCGTGATTTGCTTTTGGTTCTACGCCGCAAGAGTGAAGTGCTCACTATTTTGTTTTTTTTCGTGATTGTGACAAGCTTATTTCCACTGGGCATTGGGGCGGATTCGGCCCTTTTACGGAAAATTGCCCCAGGGGTGATCTGGGTGACCGCTTTGCTATCAACCATGCTGGGTTTGCAACGTCTTTTTGCTACTGACTATGCGGATGGTACGCTCGAGCAAATGGCGCTCTCTCCAACCCCTTTAGTCTTGTTGGTCGGGGGTAAAATTACTGCGCACTGGCTGGTTTGTGGCTTACCGTTGGTTTTGCTGGCCCCAGTGATTGGCATTCAGTTTGATTTGGATGCTAATACCTTGGGAGTCTTCATTTTGGCCTTGTTAATTGGCACACCGATTCTGTCTTTAATTGGAGCAATTGGCGCCGCGCTGACGCTAGGTGTTCGTGGCGGTGGCATTTTATTAAGCCTGCTGGTTTTGCCGCTTTATGTACCGGTGCTCATTTTTGGTGCTGGCGCAGTCTATGCGCAAAGTGTTGGCTTGGATGTGAGTGGGCACTTTTCATTATTGGGCGCCTTACTTGTTTTGGCATTATTTTTTGCCCCCTGGGCTACCACTGCTGCTGTGAGGATTGCGATCGAATGAGTTCTGCTGCCGCTAACCGAGTGATTCATTGGTTTAAATTTTCTAGTTCTGCTACGTTCTATCCCGTAGCCGGAAAACTGATCCCATTATTTTGGGCGCTTGCGATCATTTTTGGCATTGCAGGTTTGTGGATCAGCTTCTTTGTTGCTCCAGTAGATGCGGTTCAGGGTCAGGGCTATCGGATTATTTTTGTGCACGTGCCGGCCTCATGGATGTCGATGTTTATTTACATAGTGATGGCGGTATGGGCAGGTCTTGGTTTAGTGTTCAATACGCGTCTTTCTGCCATGATGGCTCAAGCGCTAGCACCTACTGGTGCTTTGATGGCATTCATTTCCTTATGGACTGGCGCATTCTGGGGTAAGCCGATGTGGGGTGCTTGGTGGGTTTGGGATGCTCGCCTAACTTCAGAACTCATTTTGTTGTTTTTGTACTTAGGCTTTATAGCCTTGCAAGCCTCGATTGATGATCCTCGGCGCGCTGATAAGGCCGGTGCTATTTTGGCTTTGGTTGGAGTGGTCAATGTGCCGATTATTTATTTCTCGGTCAAGTGGTGGAATACCTTGCACCAAGGTGCCTCAGTTTCAGTAAATAAAGCGCCTTCTATGGCTCATACCATGCTCTGGGGCATGCTCTTAATGGCTTTGTGCTTTTGGATGTACTCGATTGCCATTGCCTTGATGCGGGTACGCACCATTATCTTGGAGCGTGAGGCACATACGGATTGGGTAAGAAGTTTAGAGGAGGTGAAATCATGATGTGGAATTCACCAGCAGAATTTTTTGCGATGGGTGGTTACGCACTCTATGTCTGGAGTAGCTTTGGCGTATGCGCATTGATTATGGTGCTAGAGCCATGGGCGATCCAGCGGCGTCGCAAGGCGATTGTCCAAAGATTGAAGCGCGAGATGCGTGCTGAAAAATTCGATAAAGAAGGAATGAAGTGAAACCAAGACATAAACGGGCGCTGATCATTGTTGGCGCTTTAGCAGTATTAGTGATCGCTGCTGTTCTCATACTAAACGCCCTCAATAGCAACATTGCCCTCTATGTAACGCCCAGTGAAGTTGCTGCAGGCAAGGCGCCTCAGGGTCAAACTTTTCGTATTGGGGGGATGGTCAAGGATGGCTCACTCAAGCGCGATGAATTGGTGGTGCATTTCATTATTACGGATTTGGTGAAAGAGATTCCGGTTTCGTATAAAGGTATTCTTCCTGATTTATTTAAAGAAGGTAAGGGCGCCGTGGTTCAGGGTAAGCTCAATACTGACGGTGAGTTTATTGCAAGCGAAGTGCTAGCCAAGCATGATGAAAACTATATGCCACCCGAAGCAAAGCATGCCTTAGAGCAAGCGCAGAAAAACGGGGCAAAATAATGGAATATTCAATGATTCCAGAGATTGGACACTTCGCCCTTATTTTGGCTTTGTGTGTTTCGATCATTCAAGGTGTATTGCCGTTAATTGGCGCACAACAAGGTCGTCGTGAATGGCTTATTTTGGCGAGACCAGCCACCCAGATTTCTTTTGCGTTATTGACCATTTCCTTTGGAGTCCTGGCTTGGTGTTTTTATGTAAATGATTTTTCAGTTCTCTATGTCGCAGAGCATTCTAATTCTCAGCTGCCAACGGTATATCGATTAGGTGCTGTTTGGGGTGGGCATGAAGGATCTTTATTGCTATGGATTTTCTTATTGACAGGCTGGGCTTTTGCGGTCGCACAGCTTTCTAAAACCTTAGATGAGTTTATGGTGGCACGTGTGCTCGGTGTACTCGGTTTGGTGGCTGCTGGACTATTGCTTTTCGTATTGGCGACCTCAAATCCTTTTGAGCGCTTACTTCCAGCAGCGCAAGATGGGCGCTCTCTAAACCCACTATTACAAGATCCGGGTTTGGTATTTCATCCACCGATGTTGTATATGGGTTACGTCGGTTTTTCGGTAGCATTTGCTTTTGCGATCGCCTCCTTGCTTTCCGGTAAGTTAGATGCAGCATGGGCACGTTGGTCGCGTCCTTGGACTACCACTGCATGGATCTTTTTGACCCTTGGAATTGCGCTGGGTTCCTGGTGGGCTTATTACGAGTTAGGTTGGGGTGGTTGGTGGTTTTGGGACCCGGTAGAAAATGCGTCGTTTATGCCTTGGCTGATCGGCACGGCTTTATTGCATTCTTTGGCGGTCACAGAGAAACGCGGTGGTTTTAAAAACTGGACAGTATTGTTAGCCATCATTGCCTTTTCCATGTCCTTGCTAGGAACCTTCCTGGTTCGCTCTGGCGTATTGACCTCAGTGCATGCGTTTGCAACCGATCCTCGTCGCGGTGTCTTTATCTTAATTTTGCTGTCTTTGGTTGTGGGCTCTTCATTATTTTTATACGCGCTGCGGGCGCCTAAAAGTACCTTGGGCGGTGCCTTCTCTTTGATGTCGCGTGAGACCTTAATTTTATTGGGCAATGTCTTTCTGGTGGTTGCCGCTGGATCTGTTCTATTGGGCACTTTGTATCCCTTGCTGATTGATGCATTAAATCTTGGCAAGATCTCTGTAGGGCCTCCATACTTTAATGCGGTCTTTGTACCCATCATGGTTCCAGTACTTTTCTTGCTGGCAATTGGTCCATGGGCTAACTGGAAAAGCACTAGTCTGGGCGCGCTAATAAAGCGTTTGTGGTTAGCTGCGGTAGTTGCTGGGGTGGCGGCCATATTGATCCCTCGCATGATGGGTGAATTTACGATTCTGACGGCCTTGGGATTCTTGTTGGCATTCTGGATTATTGCTTCTGGTGTGCTGCAAATCATTAAGCAATTTAAGGCAGGAAAACCCACGCGTTCATTTATTGGTATGCAATTGGGCCATATTGGTATTGCGGTATTTGTGATTGGCGTGACGATGGTCGGCGCTTACCAAGAAGAGAAGGATGTCCGCATGGCACCTGGCGACACTGTTTCAGTTGGCGGCTATCAGATTCGGTTGAAGGGGGTGGGACCGGCTAAAGGACCTAACTATCAAGCGATGCGTGGTGCTTTTGAGTTGGGTCGACACGGCAAGACAGAAGAGGTTTTGTACCCTGAAAAACGGAACTATGACTCTTCGGCTATGCCCATGACCGAGGCGGCAATTGATGCTGGCTTTACACGTGACATCTATGTTTCTTTAGGTGAGCCGCTTGAGGGCAATGCTTGGGCGGTACGCGTCTATTACAAGCCCTTTGTAGATTGGATTTGGGGTGGCTGTTTGTTGATGGCTTTAGGTGGACTCTTTGCGGTATTGGATAAGCGCTATCGTTTGCGCCTCAAGAAATAATGAATGTCATTTACTCCGAGATTGAGAGTCAATATGAAAGCTAAATTTGTTATTCCGCTCATACTTTTTCTGGTGCTAGTGGGGTTCCTGGCAGTAGGCTTAAATCGGGATCCACGTGAAGTGCCATCACCACTGATTAATAAGCCTGCGCCCGCATTTAAAGTCCCTCAATTGGCTGATCCTAGCAAATCCTTTTCCCCCGAGGATATGAAAGGAAAAGTTTGGGTATTAAATGTGTGGGCGTCTTGGTGCGTTGCTTGTCGCGAAGAACATCCGATGCTCGTAGAGATGAGTAAGTCACAAGTTGCCCCATTGATTGGGCTTGACTACAAAGATAAGCGGACTGATGCTATGGAGATGCTAGCTCGACAAGGCAATCCCTATAATCTATCGGCATTTGATAACGATGGTCGCGTCGGCATTAATTATGGTGTCTATGGCGTACCTGAGACTTATGTAATTGATAAAGCGGGCATTATTCGATTTAAACAAATTGGCCCGATTACACAAGAAGTTTTAGAGAAGTCGATCTATCCGATCATTGCTCAGTTAAATAAGGATTAAGCAATGCCTCGTAAATTCAGAATCATTCTCTCCATTGTTTATCTTGCGCTCTTCATGAGCTTTACTTATGCAGACGAGGCTACGCCTTTGGCTGAGGATCCGGCGGTAGAGCGGCGCTTAATCAGTATTTCTGAAGAGATGCGTTGCCTAGTTTGCCAAAATGAATCCCTCTCGGGGTCGCGCTCAGAATTGGCTCAAGACCTGCGTAGAGAAATTCGGGATCTGATTAAGCAAGGCAAAACAGATGCGGAGATCAGAACATTTATGGTGGATCGCTACGGTGATTTTGTGCTGTACCGTCCACCCGTTAAGCCGATTACATGGCTGCTTTGGATTGGACCCTTTGTGTTGATGATTGCAGGCATTGTTGCGCTGCTCATGTATTTACGTCGCCGCAACACTCAAGTGGCCAAAACCACACTTTCTGATGATGAAAATAAGCGCATAGATGCTCTATTGCGAGATGACAAATGATAATTTTTTATATTGCGGCTTTTGTTCTGATTTTGGCAGTACTAGCCGCACTGTTTCGACCATTCTTCTGGAAAACAACGGTTCATCACGCTTCACGTCAACAGCTGAATGCCGCTATCTATAAAGAAGAGTTGGCCAAACTTGAAAAAGAACGTGCCGATGGTTTAATTGATAGCACTACTTATGAAATGTCCCATGCAGAAATGCGTCAGCGCTTGTTTCAAGATACCAGTGAAGCTGATGGAGTAGCGGTATTGGGTTCGCCCAAGAAAACCATCGTTGCCATTGCTCTATTTGTGCCAATTGCCGCTGTACTTATGTATGTTTGGCTGGGTAGCGCTCAGAAAATTGCTGGTGGTGCTAAGCCGGCGATCGGGCAGCAAGATGTGGAGAAGATGGTTGCTGGCTTAGCAGCCAAAATGGAGCAAGATCCAAGCAACTTAAAGGGTTGGGTAATACTGGCCCGCTCCTATAGGGTGATGGGGCGCTCCAAGGACGCAGAAAAGGCTTACGATCGGGCCGGTGCTTATCTGGATGGGGATGCTCAATTATTGGCGGATTATGCTGATGTCGCTGCAAGCAATGCCAATGGTAGCTTTGAAGGTAAGCCTCAGGCCATTATTAATCGAGCGCTGAAGGCTGATCCAAATAATATGATGGCGCTTTGGCTGGCTGGTACTGCTGATTACAACCGCGGGGATTACCGAGCTGCAGTCAAGGCTTGGGAGCGTTTAGCCAAATTGCTACCTGCTGACTCAGAAGATATGAAGATGATTCAAGGCTCGATTATGGAAGCCCGCAGTAAGGCAAACTTGCCATCTACATCAGTAACAAGTCGTACAGAAACGCCTATAGCGGCAGTGAGCACTAAGAGTATTAGCGGGATAGTCGAAATTAACCCTGAGCTCAAATCCAGAATTAAGCCAGACTATATCGTGATGGTGATTGCACGCGCTCCTGGTGCGCGGATGCCGGTGGCCATTATGCAAGCCAAGGCGGCTGACTTGCCTTTACGTTTTGTCTTGAATGATGCTTTGGCGATGACTCCTAATGCCTTAATTTCAAATTTGAGTGAAGCCACCGTTGAGGTCCGTATCTCCAAGGCAGGTCAGGCAAAAGTTGAGCCTGGGGATCTCTATTCCAATATACAAACCGTCAAGCTGGGCACTAGCAATCTCAAAGTGGTCGTTGACCAAGTGCGACCTTAACCTCGACCAACAAAAGGCATGTTGGTGGCCATAATGGTCATCGATAAGATATTGCTCTCGAGAGGGAGTTGTGCCATGTGCAGCACTGCCTCGCCGACATGATCTACATCCATCCGAGGTTCAGCCTTAATAGATAAGTCAGCCTGAATAATGCCGGCAGCCATGCGCTCCGTCATTTCTGTCGCAGCATTGCCAATATCAATTTGGCCACAGGCAATGTTAAATGGGCGACCATCCAAAGCGATGGTTTTCGTTAGGCCGCTAATGGCATGTTTAGTTGCCGTGTAAGGGGCTGACATCGGTCGTGGGGTGTGTGCTGAGATCGAGCCGTTATTAATAATTCTGCCGCCCTGTGGTGATTGTGCTTTCATCATGCGAATGGCTTCTTGCGAGCATAAAAAAGCACCACAGAGGTTGGTATTGACCACATTCATCCACTGCTCGTAGCTGAGTTCTTCTATGGGGATTGCTGGTGCTCCCATGCCGGCATTATTAAAGAGCACATCGATGCGGCCAAAGCGCTTCTGAATCGCGGTAAAAAGTGTTTTGACCTGTTCGGGATTTCCGACATCACAAGCTACAGCTAGGCAGTTGTCACTTGTCCCGCCAATGAGCTGAATAGCTTGTTCAAGCTTGTCTAATCTTCGGCCTGTCAGAACGACCTGAAAGCCACCTTTGAGCAGGGCTTTGGCGGCAGCTCGGCCAATGCCCGCTCCAGCTCCAGTAACGAGAGCTACTTTTTGTTGTGATTGATTCATATTGGTTTCGAATGTTGCTGAAAAAAAGACATCTTATCTCGAATTATTTGACGGCAGAATATTCCACTCCGAATTGCGAATGTCGGGGCATAATGCCAAAAAAGTAAAGAGATTTCGATGAACTTCCTACATAAGCAACTCTATAACCCCCTTGCGATTGGCGCTGCAATAATTCTTTTGATCGTTGCCATTTTTGGCGTCCTATGGATCTTGGTGCCACCACCCCCTAAAACCATTGAAATGGCTACTGGCTTTCCTACGGGCCTCTATTACCATTTTGGTGAGCGTCTTAAGAGTGAGCTGGAAAAAGAGGGTGTCACACTAAATCTCAAAACCACTGGCGGCACAATCGATAATTTGGCACTACTGAATGACCCTAAATCGGGCGTTGATTTTGCGATGATTCAGGGGGGTGTTGCCGATATTGCCCAATATCCCAATTTAGTTTCTATAGCGGGGATGTTTTATGAGCCTATTTGGATTTGGTATCGAGAGCCTGCTTTTAAGGCGGATGGTGGACGCTTAAGTGTTCTTGGTCAATTAAAAGGAAAACGAGTTTCGCTGGGTAATGTTGGCAGTGGAACGCTGGCCTTAAGTAATGCCTTATTAAAAATTAGCGGCATTGCAGAAAATGAGATGCAGGCTGAGAAATTAAAGCCAGATGAAGCTTTGATGAAGTTGAGAAATGGTGAGTTAGATGCTGTGTTTATTGTCGCTGCAGCTGAGGCTCCAATTTTGCAGCAGTTTTACACCATTCCTGGAATTCGTTTAATGAGTTTTGAGCAAGCAGACGCCTATACCCGTAATTTGCCTTATCTTTCAAAGGTGAATATTCCAAGGGGCGTATTGAGTATTGCTCATGACATCCCGAGGCAAGACATTTCGGTGCTCGCCCCAACCGCCACTCTCGTTGGACACTCTGATATCAGTCCTGCCCTGGTCACTTTGCTGTTGAGTAATGCCTATGATATTTTGAAGTCCTATTCAAGACTGCAAAAGCCTGGGGAATTTCCCTCTGGAGTGGGCTTAGACTTTCCGCTCCATGTTGATGCTGATATTTATATTAAAGATGGGCCTTCGCTGTTGCATCGCTATTTACCATTTTGGACTGCTGTCTGGGTGGGACGTTTTGTGAAGATTGTGATCCCATTGCTAGTGATCTTAATTCCATTGTTTACCTATATCCCAGCGGCAAAGAATTTAATCTTGCGTTTAAAGCTTTCTCAAGTTTATGAAGAGTTAAAGGTGCTCGAACGAAATGCTGCAAATCCTGCATTGCGAGAAAAGAATCTGAAAGATTTGGAAGCAATTGAAAAGCGTGTTACCCATATGAAGGTTGCAAGGCTCGATGCTAAAGAGCTGTACGATCTAAAGGCACACGTCGGTGATACTCGCAATAGATTACATTCAATGTTGTAAAAAATGGGGGCAATATGTTTAAAGCAAGGCTCGTAAAAATCAGTATTGCAATTGGTTTGGCTTATGTCGGCCTTACTGCGTTTGCTCAGCCCTATCCTAACAAACCAGTTAATCTGGTGGTGCCCCAAGCTGCCGGCGGTACCAATGACATTGTTGCTCGCCTGATTGCGCCAGCGTTGGGCGAAGCGCTGGGTGTCTCAACTGTAGTTGAAAATCGCCCTGGGGCTGGCGGCAATATTGGTACGCAAAGTGTCGCTAGAGCGCCAAAGGATGGATATACCTTGCTGCTTACTATTAATAGTGCCCAGGCCATCAATCCAGCCTTGTATAAAAATCCCGGTTTTGATCCGATACACGATTTTGTACCACTCTATTACATTGGCGCCACTCCATATGTGCTGGTAAGCCCACCAGGATCTCCTTTTAAAACTTTGGCCGATGTGATTAGTGCCGCTAAAAAGAAGCCGGGTGAGTTGTCTTACGCTTCTGCTGGAAACGGCACGATTAGTCATTTACTCGGTGCCATGCTCAATACGAGTGCTGGGGTTGAGATGCAGCATATTCCTTACAAAGGGGTAGCTCCTGCGATTAATGATGTTCTTGGTGGGCAAGTACCTTTGGCATTTGCGAGCCTGCCTTCGGCATTAAATTACATCAAAGCGGGCAAACTGCAAGCCATTGCGATTAGCTCCGCTAAACGTTCTAGCGCAGCCCCAGAAATTCCGACGATTGCCGAAACTTATCCGGATTGTGTTGGTGAAGTGTGGGTTGCTATTTTTGCTCCAGAGGGAACGCCGGCCTCGATCGTGAAAAAAATTCAGTCCGCCATGGAGAAAGTGATGGCCAGACCCGATGTTCGGGAGAAGTTAATGGCGCAGGGTTTGGATCTGAATCCGGTAGCTCCAGCAAGGCTAGGCACGCTTTTAAAAGATGAGTTGGCTAAGTGGACCAGAATTATCAAGGCCTCGGGTGCGCAATTAGATTAATGCACGATGGCTGGCGATTGGCCTAAAATCCTTAGATGACTACTGCGACCCTAGCGCCCCCATTAACTGCTTTGCAAGCCTTGCCGCAAACCTTACGTGATGATGGTTATGTGGTGGTGTCGGCCCAAACGGTTGCAGAGATTGCTGGTGTGCCGTTATCAGACCTTTTGACTTTAAATCGTTTTTGGGATGATTTGCCGCGCGATCCGTATTTGCGAGATGGCGGGCGCTATCGCTTCCGTCGTCATGCTAGTTATGAAATTCAGGGTACTACTTTATCCATGGCGCCTCATCGCGCCCATTGGCAATCGGTCGATTACAACGCCTTGCACGGCGGTATCGAGCGTTGGTTTGAGCCGATCCAGACCCAGTTGGCAAATCATCCTGCATGGCAGGCGTTATTGCTGGGAATGGCGCAGACAGTGAATAGTTTGAAGCCAGTCCAAAAATGGTTTGTCGAGGCCCATGAATTTAGGATTGATACGACAGATGGGATTGGTCGACCAACTCCTGAGGGCGCACATCGCGATGGCGTTGATTTTGTGGCAGTTTTTCTTTTGGATCGGGTTGGCATTAAGGGTGGAGAGACTCGTATTTTCCAGGCGGGTGGCTCTGCCGGCTTGCGTTTTACACTTACTCAGCCCTGGTCGCTGTTGCTGATGAATGACGCAAAAATGATTCATGAATCAACACCTATTCAGCCAGTTGGCAAGCATGGTCATCGAGATACCTTGGTGCTGACATTTCGCTCCAATGGTTTTCAAGATTCCCCTAACAGTAGTCAACAGTAGTTTCATTCTCTAATATGAGTGAGCTCTATCGAATTGGTTGTGCTGCAGGGTTTTCAGGAGATCGCTTAGGTGTTGCTCGTCCTATTGTTGATGAGTTCTTGAGAATAGGTGAACCAGCCTGCTTGATTTTTGAGAGTTTGGCCGAACGTACCTTAGCGCTTGCCCAATTAGATCGTCGTCAAAATCCAGAGGCTGGGTTTGAGCCCTTATTGGCTGAGATGATTGAGCCCATTCTGGCTGACTGTGTTCTTAATCACATACCAATTGTGGGTAATTTTGGGGCTGCTAATCCTGAGGGGGCTGCGCGCTTGATTGCTGAGATAGCGGATAAGCAAGGACTGCCTAATTTAAAAATTGCGATTGTTAAAGGCGATGCCATTGCGCCATCTGTTTTTCTAAATTATTTGAGCGAATCAGATCGCAAGATCCTGTCCGAGCATGAGTTGGTGAGCGCTAATGTGTACTTAGGGGCGCACGAAATTGCGCAGGCTCTGACTGCGGGTGCGCAGATTGTAATTACAGGACGTGTTGCGGATCCCGCATTAACGGTGGGTCCTTTAATGGCGTATTTTGATAAGCAATGGGACGATTGGAATTTTCTGGGTCAAGCCACGATGGCGGGCCACTTGCTGGAATGTGGCGCTCAAGTGACTGGCGGATATTTTGCTGATCCTCACACGAAAGATGTGCCGGATTTAGCTCATGTGGGCTTTCCAATGATTGAATTCGATAGCGCGGGAAATTGCTGCATTACTAAACCAGCGAATACGGGTGGTTTGGTTAGTCGCATGACGGTCACTGAGCAATTACTTTATGAGGTGCACGACCCAGCGCAATATCTCACGCCCGATGTTGTTGCAGATATCTCTGGCGCCCAGCTCAATGAGCTTGGAGAAAATCGGATCATGCTCAAGGGCGTCACAGGACACCTGCGACCAGATACGCTCAAGGCAAATATTTGCATCGATGGCGGTTGGTTGGCTGAAGCTGAGATTTCTTATGCGGGACATCATGCCTTAGAGCGAGCTAAATTAGCAGCGGAGATTATTCGTGCACGCTTATCGGCCGACTTAGAGTTACGGATAGATTACATTGGCTCCTCGAGTGTCTTTGCAAGTGATGCTGGCGGCGGACCTGTGTTTACTGCCCATCATGGATTTGAGGATATTCGACTGCGAGTCGCTAGCGCCCATCAGGATAAGGCGCTTGCTACTCGTCTATGCCGGGAAGTTACCGCTTTATATACTTGTGGTCCTGCTGGGGGAGGAGGTGTGCGCACCAGTTTGCGTCCCCGCTTAAATACCTTGGTTGCCTATGTGCCGCGAGATTTAGTGCATTCCTCATATGAGTTCTTTGGGCTTGCTTCATGAATTCAGTAAAAAAGAAGATCCCCTTGTATCAATTGGCTCATGCTAGAACGGGCGATAAGGGTAATCGATCCAATATTAGTGTGATTGCTTATCGTCGTGATGACTACCCATTGTTATTGAGAGAGCTCACCGCAGAAAGAGTTCGCGAACATTTTTCTTTTCGCCATCCCATAGCAGTGCACCGCTATGAGTTACCCAATTTAGTCGCGCTCAATTTTGTACTCGATGATGTATTGGATGGCGGTGTCAATCTCTCCCTTAATCTGGATGCGCACGGCAAGAGTCTTTCGTACTGGCTCTTGGCATTAGAGCTCGACGCTGAGCGTGAGTTTTAGGGCGGATTTATTCCGCCTCCATGCCTGCATCTTTGATGGCTTTGGCCCACTTCACCGTTTCAAGTTTAATTTTCTTATCGAGCATTTCTGGGGTGCCTGGCTGAGATTCAAATCCCATTGAGGCAAAGCGTTCTACTAAATCTTTTGATTTGGCGGCTTCATTAATGGCTTTATTGAGTTTGCTGACAACCTCCTTAGGGACTCCTGCAGGCCCAAAGGCGGCAAAGAATGCAATCAACTCGTAATTTTTAATGCCGAGCGCTTCATTTACTGTGGGTAATTCAGGGATCGCCGGCGAACGCTTGAGGGAGGTTACCGCCAAGCCGCGGACTTTGCCTGCTTGCACCTGAGGAAGCATTACTGCAAAGTCGGCAGTAAACATATTGACCTGACCGCCAATGAGATCAGTCATGGCATTAGGCCCGCTCTTATAAGAAATTCCGGTCATCTTAATGCCAGTAACGCTCGCCAGAATTTCTGAGGAAACGCGTTGTGAAGTGCTTGCATAGGCAAAGGTCATTTTGCCGGGATCAGCTTTTGCGAGAGCGACGAAGCCACCCAGCGTTTTTGCGGGGACATCATTATTAACAGCCACAATTAAGGGCACAGAGCCAAAATAGCCAATGGGTGTAAAGGCGGTATCCTGGTTGTAGGGTAGATTTTTGACTAAACTTTTTAGTGCTGCATTGGTGCTGTTGGTGCCAAACAGGAGGGTGTAGCCATCACCAGGCGCTTTGGCAACAAAGTCTGCGCCAATCATGCCATTTGCGCCCGGCCTGTTTTCAACCACGACTGGCTGACCGAGGGTCTCGGCCATCTTCGCGGCAAAAGCCCGCCCAATTTGATCAGTTGCGCTGCCTGGAGCAAACGGAACGATTGCTTTGATAGGTTTGCTGGGGTAGGCATCTGCTAAGACAAGCGTACTGGAGAGTAGGAGTAAGAGCGCTACATAGAGTCGCCTAAACCGAATTTGAATATTGAGGGTATGCATAAAGTCTCCAGCGTGTTTTCCTTAGTTTAGCGGGTCTTTTGCTAATTGGGGGCGAGTAGAATGGACTGTCTTTTGGTGAACCCTTATGCGCTTTCGATCTGCTGGTTGTACCCCCTTAATGCTTCTAGCGCAGACTTGCGCGCTACTCGGCTTTGCCTGCTATGCAGTGGTATTGACCCCACTACAAGATGAATGGCGCCTCAGCAATCTGCAGTCTGGATTAATTGCAAGTGCCTTCTTTTTTGGTTATATGTTGGCCGTTCCTTTGGCGACAGCGTTGACCGATCGAGTCGATGCACGGAAAGTGTATTTAGTGGGGGGTATCTCAGCGGCATCCGGTTTATTGGGCATGGGTTTGTTTGCTCACAACTTTGTGACAGCATTGTTTTTCATGGCTTTAAATGGAGCTGGATTGGCTGGCACTTATATGCCAGGTCTCAAGATCTTATCGGACCGCATTAAGTCGGGCGAGCTAACGCGTCATATCGCCTTTTACACAGCATTCTTTGGAATTGGCACCGGCTTTTCTTATTTGTGTTCTGGGTGGATATTGCATGCTTTGGGTTGGCGTTATGTTTTTTCTTTGATTGCGCTTGGGCCTTTAGCGGCATTTTTTATTGTGTTTTTATTCATTGCGCCTTTGCAGCACGAAAAGTGGCGTGGACCACTGCGCATTCGTCTGCATGATATCTTTCCACTCGATAAGTGGCGTCTAGTACTTCAGGATAAAAAGGCTTCGGGCTTTATTTTTGGATATACGGCACATTCTCTAGAGTTGTTCGCTTCGCGTAGCTGGCTGGTAGCCTTTTTTGGTTTATGCACAGCCATTTCTGGAGAGCCCTTCTTTTTGACGGCCACCACTCTAGCGGGGCTGATTAATTTTTTTGGTGTGCCTTCTTCGATTCTGGGTAATGAAATTGCTCTACGAGTTGGTCGTCAAAAGTGGGTTTGTATTGTGATGTTGATGAGTGCGGTGATGGGGATCGCATTAGCCAGCTCGACTGGCCACTCATGGTGGTTGATCGTCGCGCTTGCGATTGGGCACGCTATTTTTATTATGGCTGACTCAGCGACTTTAACTGCAGGTTTAGTCATTAGCGCCCAAGAAAATATCAAGGGTGCGGCGATGGGCTTGCATTCATTGATGGGTTTTGGTGGTGGCATGTTGGGGCCTGCAATTTTTGGTTTTGTTTTGGACATGATGGGATCTAGAGCTTCGCAGACTGCATGGATCTGGGCGTATACAGCCATTGTGATTTGGGCTGTGTTATTTGTGATCTATGAGCGTCGCAATGGCTGGGTGGAGCATCAGCGCGGATGATGGATAAGCACTTAGAAACCTGGTGCTATCACTGCGGTAGCCCATTATTACCAAGTGATTCATATTCGATGGAGCTTGCGGGAGCGCCGCGATTTTTTTGTTGTGCAGGCTGTATGGCAATTGCCCAAACGATTCATGGTGAGGGTTTGGAAGTCTTTTATGCCAGACGTGCTCAGTCAAGTGATAAGCCTGCCGCCTATTTAGCCTCAAATGAAACCCCTCAAAAATTATTACCCTACGATGATCCTGCTTTGCTTAGTCGTTTTACGCGTCAATTGGATTCAGAGGGAAAGTTTGAGACTACGCTACGCCTAGAGAAAATTCGTTGCGCTGCTTGTGTGTGGTTATGTGAACAGCATTTGCGTCGTTTAAGTGGTGTGCTAGATGTGCAAATTCATTATGTGACTCAGAAGGTCAAAATCATCTTCTTGTTGAACGAAGTCAGTTTGGCGCGTTTGCTGTATGAAATTGAGCGGATTGGCTATGAGGCATGGCCATTCGAGCCCTCACTTGCATTGGACCGATCAAAAAAAGAAAAGCGTCAACTGCTGACTAGGCTTGGGGTTGCTCTACTGGGCATGATGCAAGTCATGATGTATGCCTGGCCCTCGTATGTTGGCGCGACTGATATCACTGCTGAATATGATTTGTTACTAGGATGGACCAGTTGGGCTCTAACAGTGCCGGTGATGGTGTATTCAGCTGGACCCATTTTTCAAGCTGCTTGGCGTAGTGTCCAATCATTTAAGCAAACTCATATATTGGGAATGGATGTTCCCATCGCCCTGGCTTTGGCGTTGGCCTTTATTGCCGGTACTATCAATTTAGTAATGGGGTGGGGCCAGAGCTATTTTGATTCGATCACCATGTTTGTTGCCTTTATTTTGGCTGCGCGCTATATCGAGTTGTTGGCAAGACAAAATGCGCAAGGTGGTGCAGAGGCCTTAGCCAAACAACTACCAGCTACTTGTGAGCGAGTGCTAGATTATCCAGAAAAACCAGTGATTGAATTGGTGCCAGTCGTGAATTGTGTGCCAAATGATATTTTGCGGGTCTCTCCGGGTGAAGTGATTCCCGCTGATGGTGTATTGCTCGCTTGCGAGACTGCGATTGATGAATCTTTATTAACAGGAGAGTCAAAGCCCATCGAGAAAAAAATGGGTGATCGAGTGTATGCCGGAACCCATAACATTCTCAATCCTTTGTTCATGAGAGTGCATGCAGTGGGACAGTCAACCCGCATCGCTGGGATTGCCTCCTTATTAGATCAAGCATTATCGGCAAAACCTTTGATGGTGAGTCTGGCAGAAAAATGGGCCGGATATTTCGTGGGGTTTTTATTGCTTAGTGCTTTTGTATCGGCAGGCGTGTGGCTTTATATCGACGCCAGTAAAGCCTGGACAGTCTTGGTAGCAGTCTTGGTGGCGAGTTGCCCCTGCGCCTTATCACTGGCGGTACCGACTGCAATGGCAGCAGCTCAAGGGGCCGTCACAAAAGTGGGTGTATTGATTGTGCGCGGACATGTACTTGAGGGTTTGGTGAAGGCGGATGATTTGGTGCTGGATAAAACTGGTACTTTAACAATGGGTCAGCCCGAGTTAACAGAAATTACCAATCTGCGTCATGGCTATCGACGCGAAGATACATTGGCTCTCGCAGTAGCGCTGGAGTCAGGGCAGCGGCATCCATTAGCGCTATCGCTGTTGCGGGCTGCTGAGCTAGAGGGGCTCAATATTCCGATTTTGTCTGAGCCGGTGATGAATCAAATGGGTAAGGGCTTGAGTTCTGGTCCTTATCGTTTGGGTAGTTCTTTGTGGCTCGGTATTTCTCAGAGTGTTGAAGTGGGTCATTATGGCCAAGTGCATTTAACTGATGAACAGGGACTGATTGCGAGCTTCATTTTTTTAGATACCCCAAGACCTGGTTTAAAAGACTTGTTGGCAAGTGCCAAGTCCAGAAATATTCAGGTGCATTTAGTTTCTGGGGATGATCCGGAGACCGTAGCTTGGTGGGCCAAGCAAGAAGGCATTGAGAGTTATCTTGGTGGGTGCAGTCCCGAAGATAAATATGAATATATTGAAAAACTACAAAACTCAGGGCGCTTTGTATGGGCAATTGGCGACGGTGTGAATGATGCTCCATTGTTGGCGCGCGCAGATATCTCGATTGCGGTTGGGGCGGGGGCACCCCTAGCCGCAGCAGGGGCGGATGCTATTTTGACCTCTAGTTCCCTTGCTCCTTTGGCAATAGTCTTATTGTTGGCCGATAAAACCCAGGCGGTCATTCGGGAAAATCTGATCTGGGCTTTGGTTTATAACTTAGTGGCGATTCCGGCGGCGATGTTGGGCTTGGTGAACCCATGGGTTGCTGGAATTGGCATGTCCCTATCTTCCTTGGCAGTGACATTAAATGCTTGGCGCCTAAGAAGGGCTTAGACTGACGGCATGGAAAGTCTATTTCTGTTAATTCCCTTATCGCTGCTATTGGTGGGTCTGTTGGCGTGGATTTTGCGTTGGTCTGTAAAAAATGGCCAGTTTGACGATCTAGATGGGCCCGGGCAGGCGATTTTGATGGATGATGATGCGCCTCAGAGTCCTGCCGCTGAAGATCGCACTCTAAAACATTAATTGTTTGGGGTTTTTATGGGGTAATGACCCCCACCCTTTTTGATATAGATCAAAACCCTTTCAGGGCCTTAATTCGATAATGAATCCAATCTATTTGGATTATGTCGTTGTTTGGTCACAAAAAAGGAGAAACCATGGGACTTACCGTGGGGAGCAATCAAGATACCTTCAATTACAAGGTTGTCAGCCAATTTGCCATCGTTACCGTGCTTTGGGGAATTGTGGGCATGCTTGTGGGGGTTATCCTCGCAGCCCAATTAATTTGGCCTGAAATCACTTTTAATATTCCGTGGCTAAGCTACGGTCGTTTGCGTCCCTTGCACACCAATGCGGTGATCTTCGCATTTGGTGGATCAGCGCTTTTTGCTACCTCGTACTACATTGTGCAACGCACTTGCCAGGTACGTCTCTTTTGCGATAAATTGGCAGCCTTTACTTTTTGGGGCTGGCAGGCCGTGATTGTGGCTGCAGCGATTACCTTGCCATTGGGGATTACAACCTCTAAGGAATATGCAGAGCTCGAGTGGCCTATTGACTTATTAATTACCGTAGTCTGGGTGGCTTATGCAGTTGTGTTTTTTGGTACTGTGATTAAGCGCAAAACAAAACATATTTATGTTTCTAACTGGTTCTTCGGCGCTTATATTTTGACGATTGCGATTTTGCATATTGTGAACAATATCGAGATGCCGGCAAGCCTCTTTAAGTCTTATTCGGCTTATGCTGGTGCGCAAGATGCCATGATTCAGTGGTGGTACGGTCACAATGCGGTAGGTTTCTTTTTAACGACCAGCTTCTTGGGCATGATGTATTACTTCATCCCCAAACAAGCAGAGCGACCAATTTATTCTTATCGCTTATCTATTGTGCATTTCTGGGCGTTGAACTTTACCTATATGTGGGCAGGTCCGCACCACTTGCAACATACCGCTTTGCCTGATTGGACCCAGTCTTTAGGAATGGTCTTTTCCTTGATTTTGCTGGCTCCATCATGGGGCGGTATGATTAACGGCATTATGACTTTATCTGGCGCATGGCATAAATTGCGTCGTGATCCAATCCTGAAATTCTTGGTAGTTGCCTTGTCTTTCTACGGTATGTCTACCTTTGAAGGTTCAATGATGTCGATCAAGACAGTCAATAGCTTGTCGCATTACACGGACTGGACTATTGGTCACGTGCACTCTGGTGCTCTTGGTTGGGTTGCCATGATCACTATTGGTTCTTTGTACTATTTGATTCCTCGCTTGGTTGGTCAGCGGGATATGTACAGCACCAAGTTAATCGAGTTGCACTTTTGGATTGCAACGATTGGTGTGGTGATTTACATTGCTGCCATGTGGATTGCTGGAGTCATGCAGGGATTGATGTGGAGGGCATTCGAGCCTGATGGCACTTTGACTTACAGTTTTGTTGAGTCTGTAAAAGCCACATATCCTTTCTATGTGATTCGTTTATTGGGTGGTTTGTGCTACTTAAGTGGCATGTTGTTGATGGCTTATAACGTCTACAAAACCGTTGCGAACAAAAAATTTATTGACGCTCCTATTCCACAAGCGTCCATTGCTGCTCATTAAGGATAAGAACATGTCAGAACAACGTCGATTTTTTTCCCACGAAACGCTTGAGCGTAATGTTGGTTGGTTGATTGTTGCCACCATCGTAGCGGTTGCAATTGCTGGTTTGGTACAAATTGTTCCTTTATTTTTCCAGCACTCCACCACTGAGCCCAGCCCTGGAGTAACTCCCTACTCAGCGTT
>CANGEC010000015.1 GCA_947452625.1 Burkholderiaceae bacterium | reverse complement strand
CGCTCCAGTTGATGCCGCATTTATTGCTCAGTTATTGTTCTTTAAGAATATTGCTGTAACAGGTGGCTTATTGGTATTGGCTTCATCCGGTGCTGGTTCTATTAGCATTGATGGCCGTAAGGCAAAAGCGGAGTAATTACTTCTATTGAACTAGAGTCAGACATCCTCGGCCCTGGTTCGATTCCGCCCCGGGCCACCAAGAATCACTAAAACCATCTTCGGGTGGTTTTTTCATTTGTGTAGTTTGGTTGAGCATGTTACCGTGGTTCATTCCATGGATGAGGGTTAAAAATGCTAATTCAAAAAATTAAGATATTTTTAACTCCATTTTGCGAAGCAACGCCCGCCTGCTTATTGGTAATGGTCCAAGGTAATATTTGGTTGGCAACCCTGGGCCACTTTCACAAAGCAGTAGAGACAGGATTTATCACTGGTGTTGGCGTTCTTATCTTTTCACTGTTTACTCACCGATGGTTTAGCAATAAATATCTAGTAGCCGGAATTACTGGCAGCGTGTGCTTTATTGCTGACTTATTGATACACCCAACACACTTCGGAAGCTACACAACGGAAGCAATTACGACTGGAGCTTTCACCGCTATTATTTCCTTGCTGGCGAACTTTATTGGCAAGAAACTTTTTATACATGGAAGAGCCAAGTTAACTAAAGGTTAAATAGAGGACTGAAAACTCGTGTATCGGTGGCTCGATCCCAACCCGGGTCACCAAAAAGTGCTAACGCCACCTTCGGGTGATTTTTTCATTTTCTGATTAATATCTAGAAATTCTCTTTGGAGCTTCACGTGCTAATAGTTACCTCGATTATTACTTCCCTGCTCACCATTGTCTTTATCAAACTGTCTTTTGCCGTTATAGGTCTGAGAAGAAAGAATAAAGTTGGCTTGGGAAGCGGCGGTCATGACGATCTTGAGAGGGCTATTCGTGCCCAAGGAAACTTTGCTGAATATGTTCCATTTGGAATTATTTTGATTGCCTGCTTGGAGTTAAACGGCGCTCCTTGGTGGTTGATTGTCATTCCCGGAGCCACTTTAATTATTGGGCGCTTAATTCATGCTGTTGGAATCAACGAGCCCCCTCCAGAGTTCAGCAAGCGTGTAATGGGAATGAAGTTCACCTTCAACACGTTAATCGTTTTGGTTATTCTGAATTTAGGTTGGTCGCTGTATAAATTGATTGGCTAAAAATAAGGAGGCTTTATGCCATTTGTCAGAATCGATTTAAGTAAAAAACATCCAGAAGGCTTTGCCCAAAAAGTGGGCGAGATTGTTTATGAAGTGATGACGTCACATATAAATGTGCCCAAAGATGATAAGTTTCAAGTTATTACTAAGCACGAAAGTCAGGATCTGGTTACGCCTAAAAGCTATCTAGGCATTGAGTATTCTGAAGATATCGTCTTTATCCAGGTGACTCTCAATGAGGGCAGAACTACGGAGATGAAGAAGAAGTTCTACAAAGCGATTTGTGAAGGCTTAGTTCAAGCTCTCAAAGTTAGACCTCAAGATATTGTGATTAATTTGATTGAGGTAAATAAAGAAAACTGGTCATTTGGTAATGGTGAGATGCAATATGCACCAAAGGAATAAACATCCTGTCCCTAAGATTTGTTTCAGACGAATAATTAGCCACTTCATTTTTTTACTAACCTGCTTATGTTTTATTGAGCATGCAACAGCAGGTTTGGTAAATGATATGCAGGATGGCCAGCATGTTTTGTTGATGAGGCATGCCGATGCTCCTGGATATGGAGATCCTGCAGGCTATGTAATTAGCCAATGCGCTACTCAACGTAACTTGGGTGATTACGGAAAAAAACAAGCTAAAGCAATTGGCAGATGGTTGGCTAATCAAGGGATTCAAAAGGCTGAGGTGTTCAGTAGTCCGTGGTGCAGATGTTTAGATACCGCAAGTCTTCTAGATAGGGGCCCGGTAAAAATTGAGCCATCGCTCGGCTCATTTTTTGACGATATGACTTTGGAAAAGAGGCAAACTAAAGCACTAGAGGCATTTATTAAAAGTGAGTTGGCTAAGCAATCTCTGGCGCCCCTCATTCTGGTAACACATCATGTCAATATTCAGGCCTTCACCGGAAAAGTGGTTGGGGTGGGTGATATGGTTTTGGTGAGGGTAAATAAAAATGGAGAATATCTCTCCCACACGCTCTATCTAAGTCCTTAGCTATAGGACATTGGGTAGGCCTATTTAAAGGACTGTTATGAAATATTTATCTTTAATGCTTTTATTGCTCCTATCTTTAATGGGGCCCTCTAAGGCCGCAGATACCACGCCCATTAAGTCAGACCCGGCCTGGCTAACTGAAGCAAGGGCAAGCATTAAAGCGGAAAAATACAATCAGGCAATACAGCAATTACAGGCTGCAAATGAGACAAGTTCTGCGGATTGGAATAATTTGTTGGGCTATAGCCTTCGTAAAAAACAACCGCCTGATTTGCTCGGGGCTGAAAAATATTATCAAGCTGCATTAAAAATAGATCCGAATCATCGTGGGGCTCTTGAGTATTACGGAAAGCTAAAGTTAATTAATAATGACTTGCCAGGTGCCGAGGCTTTGTTGGCGAGATTGGATAAAGCCTGTACTTTTGGGTGCGAGGAATACTCGGATTTAAAAGAGGCAATACAAAAATATAAGTCTAGGAAGTAGTAGGAGGTATCTGGAGCTCAAAAATCCCTCCTGAATCAAAAACTTGGTTATATTTACTTCCATGGTCAATTGAATGCTTGTATATAGTCTTTATTAGGGTTGCTATGGAAAATGAATACAGAAGATTTCGCTGGTTCTTAATTAAGGCAAAGACTCGACTTTTATATTCGGTGCTTGTTGGTATTACAACCTTCTTTTTGCTTGAGGGGCACCACACATCCACTCGTTTTTTAATGGCTTGGAGCAGTGCTTCATTGACATATCTGATTTCTGTTTTTGTGATGATGCGGTATTTCAATAAAAGAAATATTTCTCACTTAGGTAATCATCAAGATGAGGGCCAATCATTTATCTATATCGTCTCTCTTCTTGCAAGCGCCGTAAGTTTGACGGCTATTTTTGTTCACGTTGGTGGAATAGCGGATATCCCGCTTAAGGATCGAATCCTGGGCGTGATGATGACGGGCATAACATTTTTTATCTCTTGGATAGTTCTTCATACTGCCTACTCTCTCCATTACGCGCATGCTTATTATGCGAACCTAAAAGATGATGCAGAGTTTCCCCCGCTTATTTTTGTTGGAACTAGACGTCCAAGTTACTCAGACTTTTTTCATTTTTCAATTGTGATTGGCATGACCTGTCAGACCGCTGATATTGTGATCGTAGAGCCTAAAATTCGAAGTCTTGTCACTGCGCATAGCCTTTTATCTTTTGCATTTAATGCAACCTTGCTAGGCCTAACAATGAGCTTGGTAGGGGGGTTGCTTGCATAGCCTTTATTCTTTGCATGCGAAAGAATTCGCTGATTCAAATTAATGAGTATCTATTTATGAAACAAATTTTCAAGATGATTTCTATTCTCTTATGTGTAGCAACCCTAGGGGGCTGTCTCGCCAGCTCGGAATCACCAGATGCAATAAATTGCGGTCCTAGTGTAGAAAAGCCAATCTGGGAGAGGCCGCTTGTTTGTCAGGGCAGGTAGTTTCAATAACTTAGAGACTGCAAGCCCTACTTCAGGCAGCTTTATTTTTATATAGAATGCCTTATGTCAAACTTTACTGAACTCCCCGCCGATCTTCCTGTTCCTCAGGACGATGGATGCGCTGATCATTTAAAGGGCATGAAACTGCCTAAGCTTTCATTGCAGGCCACCAATGGCAAGACGATTAATCCAGCCGATATCATGGGTAGGCTAGTTATTTATTGTTATCCAATGACGGGGCGTCCTAATGTTGCTTTGCCTGATGGCTGGGACCAGATTCCCGGTGCTCGGGGTTGTACGCCACAGAGCTGTGCATATCGAGATCACTATCAAGAGCTCCAATCGCTTGGCGCCCAGGTAATGGGTTTAAGCGTTCAAACTACCGAGTACCAAAAAGAGATGGCCGATAGACTGCATTTGCCGTTTCCCGTTGTCAGTGATGTGAACTATGAGTTTCAAAGAGCGTTAAATATGCCAACTTTTGTGACCTCAGGGATGACGCTACTCAAGCGCGTCACCTTGATCACCAATCATGGTGTGATTGAGGCTGTTCACTATCCAATTTTTCCAAGCGATAGCGATGCTGCCTGGGTATTGGACTATCTAAAGAGCCACTAGAATGGCTTTATCAACATAAGTAGGAGCCACTCAGAATGAAACAAGTCTTAATTAAAGTTGCAGCTCTATCCATGTGCTTTAGTTCATATTTAGGGGTGAGTTATGCAGAGCCGTCGGTACCCCCTTTTTATCAGGCTGTCAGCAAAATGACCCCAGAGGGGAAGTTGGGTCAAGTTATTAAAAAAGAGAAAATACCAACAGCGGTTCCCGGTGCGCAAGCATGGCGTATTGCATACATTTCTTCCGATGTGGGAGATAAGAAAACCATTTCTACAGCCTTAGTAGTTGCTCCTGCTGGTAAAGCGCCAGCAGACGGTAGGCCTGTTATGGCATGGGCGCATGGAACTACGGGCACGGCGCAATCCTGCGGCCCATCTCAGCTGACCAATCCCGCCGTTCCACTAAATGAATATTTTTTATTAGATGGAAACTCTTGGACAGATTATGGCCTTCCAAGTCTGGAAGCTTTTATTAAAGAGGGTTATGTTGTTGTTGGCACTGACTACCAAGGCTTGGGCGGCGGAGGAAAGCATCAATACGCCGTAGCAATCACGCAAGCAAAAGATACGATTGATTCCATTAGAGCGGTTGGGTCTATGCAAGAAACCGGCGCAGGCAAGAAGGCAATCATTTATGGATGGTCACAAGGTGGTGGAACAACGATTGCCGCTGCCAGCATGCCAGATTACATAGCAAAAAAAGGCACTGCATTTGATGATATTCAGCCAGTTGGATTTGTGGCGCTTGCTCCCTACGATGTTGCAGTAACAATGTCAGGAGCGAAGCTAGATCAGGCGATATCTGAAAAAATGATTAGCGAGTTAACGGCGAGCTTTTCTGACAATATATTCAACTTTGCCCATTTCTCAATGACTCTATGGGGAACTCAGGCGGCATTCCCAAATCTGAAATTAACTGATTTATTTACAGATGATGGCGCAAAAGTAGTCGATAAAATTTATTCCAATAAGTGCCTTCATGCATCAGTTGACACTTTGACCTATGCTTATGGATCTGGGTATAAAAATCTCTTAAAGCCCCAGGCGCAAAATACTTTAGGATGGGCCCAAGCATTTTTAAAGGGCAGTGTTAACCCAGTTAAACCTGTGGCCCCTGTAGTTATTTACTGGGGAACGAAAGATACAGTGGTGCCTCCTGTGATGGGCGAGTTGTATCAAAAGCAAATGTGTAAATTGGGCGGCAACATCAGCAGGGTTCAGCTACCAGGAGAGCAAACCCATTTCTCTACCCCGGGTACTGCTGCACCGCTCTATCTGCCATGGGTGAAAGATCGTATCGCAGGAAAAACAATGGCTAATTCTTGCCCGCAAAACTAAAGGTAATCTGGTGATTGATCATTTAGACCACCTTGTTTTAACTACAGCAAAAGAAGCCGAGTGCATTGATTTTTATACGCGGGTTCTAGGCATGCAATTAGAGTCATTTATTGGCGGTACGCCACCGGTTGAGCGAAAGGCGTTTAAGTTCGGAACTCAAAAAATTAATTTACACATTAAGGGTAAGGAGTTTGAGCCCAAGGCAGATATTCCAACTCCAGGCGCTTTAGATCTTTGCTTTATCGCCGATAGAGCGCTTGCAGAAGTTGTCCAAAAACTGGAGAAGGAGCGCTGGCCAATAGTAGAAGGGCCTATTGTTCGCACAGGCGCAACTGCAAAAATTAATTCCGTTTATGTTCGCGACCCCGATCAGAATTTGATTGAGATTAGCGAGATACTCTCTTGATCTTTCAGGAGCTGCTGCTTCAAGCCCTAGTGCTGGGCTTCTTAGGCCTGGGCGCAGGTGTATTGGGAGGGGTTATTGGTTTTGGAACCACCATCATCCTAATGCCGGCTTTGGTTTATTTTTATGGGCCAATTCAAGCAATTCCAGTAATTGCACTCGTTGCTACTGTCGCAAATCTCTCGCGTATTTTTTTATGGTGGAGCGCCATTAATTGGAAGGTTTGTTTTGTCTATAGCATCACCGCAATACCTGCGGTCATACTGGGTGTTAATACATTAGTTTCTTTGAATGACCGACTTGTTGAAATTACCCTCGGCCTCTTTCTCATATTGCTTATTCCAATTCGTAGATGGATGCGTAAAAAGAATTTTTACCTAAAGCTATGGCAGATGAGTTTAGTGGGCGCTGGTATTGGATATCTCACAGGAATAGTGGCGACGACGGGCGCTATCAATACACCATTTTTTTTGGCCTTTGGCCTAACAAAAGGCGCCTACCTGGGAACTGAGGCTGCAAGTACTTTATCCATTTTATTTACAAAGGGCATCACTTTTCACCAGCTTGGATTTTTAAATACGACTGCAATCATTCAGGGCCTATTGATCGGCAGCTGTGTATTAGTCGGCTCAATTTTTTCTAAACGAATCGTTTTAGCCTTGCCTGAAAAGAAGTTTTTATTTCTGATGGAGGTAGTGATGCTGATCTCCGGAGCTTCTATTTTGGTCATGTCTTTTTAAAGTTATTGGTATAAATCAGTAGGCCAAAATCTAGGGCGCCGAGATATAATTGGTACAAGCAGGAGAGTGAGGGGCAGCCCTCCACCGAAGGCGCAAACTCCCATGAACGCTCAGGTATCCCACAGGAAGGTACTGCTTATCCTAAATGGCCGTCTGGAGAGCCACCATCTTTATGGTGCACCGAAGGAGCAAGCCCTAAGCTAGGCTTAGGGTGAATCTCTCAGGTATCAAGGACAGGGGGAGCGGCATCCATCTGCATAGCAATGCTGTGCGGTTGATGGGCCGTTTTGGGAGAGTCTATATGCAAAACCTATACAAATAATTCAGCAGCAAATTTATTGGTCTACCAATGTAGATCTATTTCCATTTTTCCTAATGGCGATTGCGCCCTTGGGTATGCACTGATTAAGGTTAATGTATGACAAAACAATTTGTTGAAGAGGCACCGTATCACCCCGGGTATGAAGATGTAGGCTTCAAGAGTGGAGCTTCTCCGCTGGCCGCAGAAATTGATCAATTTAGAAAGACCAATTCACGTTATTTGAGTTTTGCGAATGTGATTGTTGACTTCTGTGCGTCAGATCAAAATAAATTACATCTAATTAAGTAGTGTGATGAAAAGAGGCCGCCAACAGGTGGCTTCTTTAATGTGCTTTATTTAAAACGATAGGCCAGCGCTACAAAAACATTGTCTTGAAATGAGCGATTCATTACGGGACTATTGTTGATACCATTGCCCATCCATTTGCGCTTGCCGTATATGTTGATATACCAGCTATCAATGACAGGAATCTCTACCATGACACCTGCTAGTAGATTATTGGTGGCTGGTGCCGAGTAAGCGTTATAGCCTGTGAGCTGTGATTCACCTTGGTTAATGCCATAGTAGTAGTTAGCGTATTGGCTTGATTGCCGCTCCAGCCCCACTTGCGGATACACGACGATCTTTTTGTAAGTCTCTAGTTCTGCAAAATAGAGAAACTCATAAAGCGCCCCTTTGGACTTGCCAAAGTCATGATAGGCATTCACAAAAAATCCACCAACTGGGGTTTCTTGAAATGTACCCAAGCCGAGGGGTATGGGATCACTACGATTAATAGAGCTGCCATTAAATGGCGATTTCACTTTATAGGAATCTAGATTAATCTTTCCAATGATCTCTAAGTATCCATAGCCCATTTTGAAAGTTTTAATTCCAACTTCATCGATGCGTACAAAAAAACGCTGGTAGTCAAAAAAAGCATAAGGTAGCGGTAAGGATTGCGTGCCTTCGGTTCCAATATGCAAGTTAGATGTATAGACTGCTGCCCCAATATCGCCAACAATATGATCTGGCAAGCCATCAGGGACATCGGTCATTGCATATAGGGGTGTCGACAGCAAAGCAATGAGCAGATAGGCCTGCACCTTTAGCAATGGTTTCATATTTATCACTCTAGAGGTCTAAATTATCCAAAGACAAGCCATCAAGATGGCTGGTATCTGCCCAGTTATCAACTGTCCAGCTAGACCCATCGTGACTAATCCAATTGAGTGAGGCATTTGGAACGGCCACTACTTTTTCGGAATCGAGTGCTTGATTGCTCGCCATTCGATACATCATATCTAAAGCTCCACCATGGCTAACTATCAAAATCGTTTTGCCAGCATGCTTATCTTGAATTTGTTCAAGGGAGCTTCTGATGCGATTTGAAAATTGCAGGATGCTTTCGCCACCTTGCAATTCTTGATGGATATCCCTGCTGAGGTGGGCTTGCCAGAGTTCTGGTTCAAGCGCTGGTGCCTCGCTGATAGTAAGGCCCTGTAGGACGCCAAGATGACGCTCTCTTAGCGGGCTGTGGCTAACCGCAGAAACAGAATATAAGTGTTCAATTGCTTTCGCAGTTTGCTTTGCTCTCAGCAAGTCACTGGTATAGAGAACATCAAATTGAAAATCGATCTTTTTAAGAGCCTTTGCCATCTGGGTTGCTTGAGCTAGGCCGCGGGCATTGAGTTCAATGTCTGTATGTCCTTGCAGGCGGCGCTCGGCATTCCAATCAGTTTCTCCGTGGCGCACTAAGCAGAATCGAGTCGTAGTCATCCAGCAATAATAAGGGCTAATGATTTTTGGATCGCTCAAACTGAGTTATGGGTTTGTCAATACAATGGATTCATATAGACAAAGGGCGATAGTGAATAAAGAAACTAAGGGGATGCTAATCGGCTTTGTTGGCATTTTGATTTTCAGCTTGACTTTGCCGGTGAGTAAGATTGCGGTTCTGAGTTTCGACCCATACTTCATTGCGTTTGGAAGGGCGATGCTTGCAGGCATGGTTGCTTTAACCTACCTCTCATATAAAAAAGAAATCCTGCCATCCAAAGCCGATTTCCTTAAGTTTGTAGTAATCGCTTTAGGGGTAGTTTTCGGCTTTCCAATTTTTACTACCGTTGCCATGACCGAGGGATCGTCTTCACACGGCGCAGTCATTCTGGGCATGATGCCTTTGGCTACAACAGTAATCGGGGTTATTCGCTTTAAAGAAAGGCCATCATTAGGTTTCTGGCTTGTTTCTTTATTGGGTGCCGCATTAGTTGTGGTTTATGCCCTGCTTAAAAGCTCGGGAAGCTTCACGTACATAGATGGCCTGCTGGTGTTCGGGGGTATTTGTGCTTGCGTGGGATATGTCGAGGGCGCTGAGCTTTCTAAAAAAATGAATCCACGCTCAGTGATTTCTTGGGCGCTAGTGATTTCTTTGCCTATTAATATTGTGATGGGCTATGTCACATTTAGTGAGCAATATATTCATGCCGGCCCTATAGCTTGGACTAGTTTTCTTTATTTAAGTTTGTTTTCGATGTACATCGGATTCTTCTTTTGGTACGAAGGACTGGCGATTGGCGGGATTGCGCGTGTGAGTCAAGTGCAGCTTACTCAACCCTTTTGCACACTTTTGGCGGCCAGCATCCTACTCGGGGATTCGCTCACAGTAATGAATTTAGTTTTTGCCTTCTTGGTAGTCTCTACAGTTATTTTAGGAAAGAGGATGTTAATCAAGAGAGGGTAAATAATTTTTTATTCTCAATAAACAAGCCCCGAAATATCGGGGCTTGGTATTTATGCAGCAACAGCATGTTTGCTAATTGCTCGTAAAATCTTACTTTTCTCTTTTGGCTTAGTGCTTGCCTCAAGTAGCTTATTAAGCTGAGTAGCGTTGAGTGGCCCAAGGCGCGGTTTGCCTGTTTTGGTGAGCATGGGATCGTTTTTTCTGTTTCTTTGATTTTGGCCTACAGCCATGAATTTTCCTAGAGTTATGAAATGATGAATTCAAGAGGGATGCTCAAGAGATCCCCCTATCTAGGGCGCACAATAGTGATCACAATTCAGAATAACAGCTTAAAAGTACAGGCGCTATGATTAGGTCATGATTAATCTCCCAAACTTCATCTTTGCCTTAGTTATGGGTCTCTTGATGTCCTTAAGCATTACGCTTGCTGCCACTTTTGTGCGGATTGGACCTGCAGCAAACTTCTTTTCTATATGGTTAGAGGTTTGGTTGGTGGCCTATCCTGTCGCCATTATTTGCATTTTGGCCTATAGGCCATTTGCCACCAAGCTAACTGACAAAATTATTGAGAAGATTAAATCTATCTAGCAGCTAATAACCAGGAACATTTTTATGAAGACTTATATCTCCAGCGCGTTTTGTTTAATTGCATTGAGTGCTTGCGCAGCAGTCTATACAGATGCATCTGATGCGAATCACGTTACTTTTTTAAATAGCAGCGGCGAGTCGATTGAGCAGTTAACCAAGAAGGCAAGCGACTATTGTGCGCAATACGGTAAGACGGCCACTTTTAAAAGTAGCGACACTCAACTCGTTGCAGTTTTTGACTGCAAGCTACCTCAGAGCAAATAATTAACCGGCTAGATCGGATTGATAAATTAGACCAGCATGCTCTCTTAGGGCATGGAATTGAATTGATTCCCAGCGCTGTTGTGCAACATCAAGCTCTGACTTATGCGAAGCAAGGAATACTGATGCGCCCACAACGTCTTCTGCCATGCGATGAATATTTTCTTGGGTAAATTTTTTCAGGGCGACAGGATCATCGGAGCTGACCCAGCGAGCTAGGCTGTAGCGCGCAGGCAGCAGGCGCACTTCAGCGCCATATTCCGTTTGCAGGCGATGACTCACAACCTCAAATTGCAGCTGACCAAAAGCCCCTAAGAGCATCGTGCCGCCAGCCATGGGGCGAAAGACCTGAATGGCACCTTCTTCCCCCAGCTGCATTAGGCCGGTTCTTAGTTGTTTGGAGCGTAATGGATCTGCAGATTCAACCATGAGAAAAATTTCAGGGGCAAAAAATGGCAGGCCAGTAAATTGCAACTGCTCGCCTTCGGTAAGGGTGTCTCCTAAACGGAGTAAGCCATGATTTGGCAGTCCAATAATGTCACCTGGAAATGCTTCATCCAAAATGTCACGTCTTTGTGAAAGAAAGGACAAGGCATTGTTGGTGCGCACCTCTTTATTATTGCGGCAAATCTTTAATTTCATGCCGCGCTGAAAGTGTCCTGAGCAGATACGCAAAAATGCTACGCGATCACGATGTGCGGGATCCATATTGGCCTGAATCTTAAATACAACTGCAGAGAATTTATTTTCAGCGGGACTGACTTCACGTTGAAGTGCTTTGCGCGATCCTGGTGACGGCGCTAATTCAACTAAGGTATTTAAAATTTCCCGTACGCCGAAATTATTGATTGCTGAACCAAAGAATACCGGGGATTGACGACCTGCTAAAAAGGCTTCCCGATCAAATGCAGGCATAGCTTCCTTGATGAGTTCTACCTCTGCAAGGGCATTTTCTAAATCAGTGCCAAGGCGAGCTTTGAGTGCTGGATCATTTATATCTACTACAGCATGCGAGTCCTCGGTAACGCGATCTTCACCTGCTTTAAACATGCGCATACGCATATTGGCGATATCAATCACACCAGCAAATGATTTACCCATGCCCACTGGCCAGGTAAATGGAACGACTTCAATACCTAAGGCCGTCTCAATCTCATCCATCAATTCCATGGGAGGCTTCACTTCACGATCCATCTTATTGATGAATGTAACGATAGGTGTATTGCGAGCCCGACATACTTCTAGTAGGCGCAAGGTTTGTGATTCGACACCATTGGCAGCGTCAATCACCATTAAGGCAGAGTCCACTGCGGTTAATACGCGGTAAGTATCTTCAGAAAAATCTTGGTGGCCTGGGGTATCTAAGAGATTGATGATGCAGTCTCGATATTCCATCTGCATCACTGAGCTTGCTACGGAGATACCGCGCTGCTTCTCAATTTCCATCCAGTCAGAGGTTGCATGTCGACTGGCTTTGCGAGCCTTAACGCTTCCTGCAATTTGGATTGCGCCAGCGTAAAGCAATAGCTTTTCAGTAAGCGTTGTCTTGCCAGCATCAGGGTGAGAGATGATGGCAAAGCTGCGACGTCTTAATACTTCCGCGGCCGGAGTACTGGGGGTGGTGGTATCGATGGTAATTCTGCGCTTATTAATCTAGTTTGGACGCAATTATAAGCGGGTGAGCTTATCTAGAATTGCTCTTCCGGCCTTACAAATCGCCATTGCCCTGGCGGCAGAGGGCCTAGTGAAATACGCCCCATTCGTACCCGCTTGAGCCCAATGACCTTGAGTCCAACCATTTCACACATTCTTCGAATTTGACGCTTGCGCCCCTCGCGTAATACAAAGCGTAATTGGTCTTCATTTTGCCAACTCACTTGCGCCGGTTTGAGCGCAACCCCATCCAAAGATAAGCCATGTTTAAGGCGATCTAGATCTTCGAAAGAAAGCGCCCCTTCAACACGGACTAAATATTCTTTTTCAATGGGACTATTTTCACCAATTAATAATTTAGCGATACGACCGTCCTGGGTGAGCACCAGCATTCCGGTGGAGTCAATATCAAGCCGGCCTGCTGGCGCCAATCCTTTGGTGTTGAAGCGAGGATTGCGGCCTTTATCAAGGGGGCTGCCAAAGTAGTTCTCAGGCGTAATTAAGGAAGCTGCTGGTTGGTACTCTTGCTCGTCATCGTAGTGAGAGATATAGCCAACAGGCTTATTCAAGATGACGGTGATGCGAGAGGCTTGTTGGGCTTTAGCACCAGATTGCAATTCAATTTTTTGATGTCGAAAGGCGCGCACACCTAGTTCATTGACTACTTCACCGTCAACCGTCACCAAGCCCTGCTCAATATAAGAGTCTGCTTCGCGGCGTGAGCATAGCCCGAGTTCAGACAGCAGTTTCGAAACGCGTACTTTTTCTTCCATGCTTGCATTATCCGTTAAAGGCCGACTTTAAATGGTGCAGAGCAGTATTGCGGATTGGCTAAACTGCATGAGTCACGAATACTAAATAGGGGAAAACAAAATGACTGCCAACTTGAAAAAGCCACCAATTTATAAAATTCTTTACTTTCAAGTACTTATGGCTGTTTTGATTGGAGTTTTGCTAGGCAACTTTTACCCCTCTATTGGAGTGGAAATGAAACCCTTTGGCGATGCTTTTATTAAAGGCATCAAGATGTTGATTGCCCCTATTATTTTCTGTACGGTTGTAGTTGGTATTGCTGGCATGGAAGATATGAAGAAAGTGGGCAAAACAGGCGGTCTTGCCCTTCTTTATTTTGAAATTGTTAGCACCATCGCATTAATTGTTGGGCTTGTTGTAGTGAACGTGCTCCAACCTGGCGCTGGCATGAATATTGACCCAGCAAGTTTAGATGCCAAAGGCATAGCTGCTTACACTGGCCCAGGAAAAATGGCCAGCACTACAGAATTTTTGCTTAACATCATTCCAAACACTGCGGTTGATGCTTTTGCTAAAGGTGAAATTTTACAAGTTCTATTTATTGCAGTTTTGTTTGGCTTTGCTTTACATAGATTCGGCGGGCGCGGAACATTGGTGTTTGATTTAATCGAAAAATCATCACACGTTCTTTTCGACATCATTGGCATCATCATGAAATTTGCGCCGATTGGCGCCTTTGGTGCAATGGCTTTCACTATTGGTAAGTATGGAGTTGGCTCACTTTTCTCTTTAGGAAAACTGATGGGCGCTTTTTATATTACTTGCCTACTTTTTGTTTTCGTTGTGCTCGGACTGATTGCTCGTCTGAATGGCTTCAATATTTTTAAATTCGTACGCTACATTAAAGAAGAGCTTTTAATCGTTCTGGGTACGTCTTCCTCCGAATCTGTTTTGCCACGCATGATGGAAAAGATGGAGTTATTAGGCGCCAAGAAAAGCTGCGTAGGTCTAGTTATACCAACGGGATATTCTTTTAACTTGGATGGTACATCCATTTATTTAACTATGGCGGCTGTTTTTATTGCTCAAGCAACTGACACGCCCATGACCATCATGCAGCAAATTACCTTGCTGCTAGTTTTGTTGTTAACGTCTAAGGGGGCAGCAGGCATCACGGGCAGCGGCTTTATTGTTTTGGCAGCAACGCTCTCAGCGGTTGGTAATGTTCCTGTGGCCGGTCTGGCGATCATCTTGGGTATTGATCGCTTTATGTCCGAAGCGCGTGCCCTAACTAATTTGGTTGGTAATGGCGTTGCTACGATCGTTGTTGCAAAGTGGACTGGTGAGCTTGATGAAAAACAATTAACTTCAGTACTTAATAAAGATAATTGGATGGAGGCTCAGGAGCCTGAAATATTGCTAGACCAGAAACAAGACAAAATGCACTAAGTTAGGTGCGAACAATGTGAACGCTGCAAGGGGCTTCCTCGACAATTTTTGTCATGGAAGTTCTCCAGGGCGTTACTTTGTTAGGAAGCTTATGTGATGCGCCAATCAAAATGAGGGACGCATCATTGTCTTTTGCAAACTCAACAATCCGTGATGCAGGATCCATGGCTTCAAGCACGTGATAGGAGATCCGCTCCGGAGGGAGCTTTAAGGGCTTGGCCCAATCCATCAATTGAACCAGGTGACCGCGCACAATACCGCTAGCGGTCTCGTTTTCTTGATTGCCCTCAAAGGTGGGCGTACTGCTAATCGTACTCAAGCAAACTAAACGACTTTCTGGATAAGCCAGTAATAAGTTTTTGGCAGTGAGTTGCATGCGCTCACGCAAATCTTCATCAGATTGTCTGGTATCAATTGCAGCAATCATCAATGGTGCATCATAGTTGCCCATACTTGGACGAGGGCTTGGAGAGGGTTCGTAGCCAGCGGCTTTGAACATCCCTTTGAGGTTTTGCCAAAAACTCGGCGGCTCCACTCGGTCTGCTCTTTCGGTTAAGGTAACGCCTTCAGGGTCACGCAATACCTGGCGTAGGCGCGCAGCACTTTGGTAGCGATTGGCTGCTCGTGGCTCCAAACATCTCAAGACAACCTCTTGTAGCCAACGAGGAATTTCTCGGCGAATGGCTCGAGGTGGAAAGGGCTCAGCCCACATCCTCCTTCTTAGGCCGCTCATAGTTTGTGGATTACCAAAAGGCAGCTCACTAGTCAGCAACTCATACATGATGACGCCGATGGAATAAATATCGCTACGAGAGTCGGAGCGAATTCCGGTTACTTGCTCTGGCGAAATATAGGGAGCTGAGCCAACACCTTTACGCATTTCTTCAGCCAGTAAATCCGGGTAACGCGCGTGATGTGACAAGCCAAAATCGATTAGCGTTAACTTACCTTTGCTATCGATCAGAATATTTTCTGGCTTGATATCTAAATGAATTGCATCTTGTGAGTGGAGCGATTGAACTGCTTGTGCTAGATCTGCACCAATCTTGATTACTTCATCAATCGAAAATACCTTACCTTCTTTGATAAAGTCTTCTAGTGGTCGCCCCTCAATTCTTTCCATTGCAATATAAGGGCGGGTTGCCATATTGCCTGCACCTAAAAACTTTGGAACATAGGGGCTCTTTAAAGAGCGGAGAATAGTAAGCTCGGTTTCAAAGCCAATTAAGCTCTCAACAGGCTGATCTCGGCCTACTCTTGGAATTTTTAGAAGGATGGGAACATCAATTCCTTCTTTGGTGGCAGTAAACAAGCTAGCCATGCCGCCGCGGTGAACTTCTTTTCCCAATACAAAACCATCAACGATTTTGCCTTCTTGGAAAATATCGTCAACAGCCTCAATATCAGTATTGATGGGCATTTATTTGCCGGTAATTAAACGATTGGCCAAGTCTTCTGGCAAGCCAGCGCGTCTAACTTTATCTGCCGCCGCGAAATGATCGTACGGGACACGGTGAAATGTCAGCACTTCAGTTTCAGGTTCAAAAACTGCAAAGCATGCCTCTGGATTTCCATCTCTAGGTTGACCAAGAGAGCCAACCACACCAACCCATTGACGATGTTGTAAGACTGGAATTTCATCGCCCGGATGGGGCGCAAATCGAATGAGCTTACCAACAGCGCTTTGATAAAAAAGTGCTTGCTCATGCGCATGGCCTACAAAGGTATAGGTCTTCCCTGAGTTTTGTACGCATCGCCAGGCACTCATGCTGTCCGTGATGTAATTCCAATCGGCAGGATTATGAGCGGAAGCATGTACAAAGCAAATTTTTTCCTCATTCACCATCAGAGGCAAACTTTTTAGAAATTCAATATGACTTTCTTTGAGTTGAGTTTTGGTCCATTCAATGGCAGCGTTTGCACTTGCATTCATTTGATTACGGCGATCTTTAAATACGGCCTCATCGTGGTTGCCTAATATAGCAATTGCTTTTTTTGCATCCACTAGATCAGCAATGCGGTCAATGACTGCAGCAGGATCTGCGTTGTAGCCAACAAGATCACCTAAAAAGACCATGCGAGTAATACCAAGCTCATCAGCTTTAGCCATACAGGCCTCATAGGCCTCTAGATTGCTATGAAGATCGGCGAATAGCCCAATACGTTCTGTCATCCCTCAATGATAGGTCAAAAGACCTTTAGATAGAAGGGTTATAGGGGTTAGCTTGGTTGCCTGGAGGATTTTTAAAGCGCTTATGAACCCAGTAGTATTCAGCGGGACGAAGGCGAATTTCTTTTTCAAAATATTGGTTTAGGCGCGCTGTATCTGCTTTGGGGTCGGGCCCAGGGAAGTCTTCTAGAGGCTTGCTAATTTCACAAAGATATCCAGATTCATCTGCTTTTAAGGTCGTTGTCATCATGCAAACATCGGCCCCTGTAATTTTGGCCAAACGCGATACAGCGGTAATCGTATTTGTCTCAATGCCAAAAAAAGGAACAAACTCAGAGTCTTTTATACCCAGATCAATATCTGGGGCAATGATGATGAAATCACCGTTTCGAATTTCTCGAATAATTTCTTTCGAGTTTCCTTGGCGATCAATGGAGTTGCCGCCAAAGCGATTACGCCAGTCAATAATCTTTTTATTAAAAAACGGATTTTTCATTCTCTGAAAAAACCCAGATGTCCGTGGCCAATGCTCTTGCTTTGCGAGGGCGCTCAAAATAATGCTGCCTTCAATGCCTGTGAAATGCATATTGACCAGAATTCGTGGCTTTTTACTTGCGAGATCAACGGCAGACTTCACTTCAATCATTTCGCTTAGCTGTTTTCTACTACCTAACCAAATGATGCTTTTTTCAACAAGGCTCCGGCCAAGCAGTCTCCAATGCTGCTTGCTCAGCCGATCAATTTCATCGGCATTGAGTTTTGGAAAGCACATGTGCAAATTTGTTTTGACAACTTGATTTCTATCGCCCGGAATGCGAGCGGCAATATAGCCTAAGCCATAGCCAATAGACACCAATAGCTTATAGGGCAAAAGGGAAAGGAGCTTAAGAAAAGTAACTACTACGTGATTAGAAAAAGATTTGAGCAAGTGAGATTTACTCAGCGTCGTAACGAGTTAATGTTTTTTTGTAACGAACTTCCATCTCGTCAATTGAGCTGCATGACATTCCTAAATCTTTGACAAGACCTGTGTCAAGGCGATACGCCCAACCATGTACAGTAAGGTCTTGGCCGCGAGCCCAGGCATCTTGAACAATAGTAGTTTCACATACGTTAACTACCTGTTCAATCACATTGAGTTCGCATAGGCGGTCTTGGCGTTTGGGTGTGGGTAACACATCACCTAGGTAGCGCTCATGTTTTTGGTGTACATCTTTCACATGTCGCAACCAATTATCAGCAAGACCAACGCGTCGATCGCTTAATGCTGCATGGACACCCGCACAACCATAGTGACCAACAACCAAGATGTGCTTTACTTTCAGTAAGTCAATGGCAAACTGAATAACAGATAAGCAATTGAGGTCAGTATGCACAACAACGTTCGCCACGTTGCGATGAACAAATAGCTCGCCCGGCAAAAGATCAACAATTTCATTTGCTGGCACACGACTATCGGCACAACCAATCCAGAGGTATTCTGGAGCTTGTTGATTCACTAAGCGCTTAAAGAAGTCAGGATCTTTGGCGATCATCCCTTCAGCCCAGTCGCGATTGCTTGCAAATAGGTGATCTAGCGTTTTGGAGCTCTTCATAATCATGGTTTAAGTTTAAAGTACTTTAATGACGCCTATTTGGTTAAAACAAACCCCTAACGGAATTACGTTAAACCTACATTGCCAGCCAGGTGCAAAAGTTACAAAAGTGGTGGGCTTGCATGATGGCTGTCTGAAGATTTCTCTTCAGGCCCCTGCCGTTGAAAATAAGGCAAATGAGCTGCTGCTAGCTTGGCTTTCGAAGCAGTTAAAAGTCCCTCAAAAGCAGATTCAGTTCATTTCTGGGCAAAATAGCCGTAAGAAGCAGGTCGAGGTCTGGGGCCCCATTAGCCTAGAGCAAATTGTTCAGGCCTTAGCGCCTTAAATCACCAAAAGATCGCCCACAAAATGCCGAGAATTAAGACCCACTTGGAGATGTAATAAATGCTGCGATGTGAGGCTTTTAGCTTTTTAGCCTGCGCTCTAAGATGATAAAAGTATTTAAACAAAACATTTACAAAACCAACCTTTTCGCCCTCAACGTTTTGGGATGCAGCAGCGCTCATCACATATCGACCAAACCAGCGATTGATCCATTGCACTACTTTTGTATAAACAGGGCGTTCCACATCGCAAAATAGAACAATGCGTTGATGATCGGTTTCATTTGCAGCAAAGTGAATATATGTCTCATCAAACATGACTGGTTCGCCATCTTTCCAAAAATAACGTTCTCCATCGACCTCAATAAAGCACTTTGGGTCGTTTGGCGTCACTAGTCCGATGTGATAGCGCAGCGAGCCAGCATAAGGGTCGCGGTGACGTACTAGGGTCGCTCCAGGAGGCAAAGACGCAAACATAGCTGCCTTAACGGAGGGAATGGATTTGAGTAGGGCCACAGTTTTTGGGCAGTTAGCCTGCGCAGAGGGCAGGTCTTTGCCATACCAATAGAGGTGAAAACGCTTCCAGCCAGTCCTAAAGAAGGAATTAAAGCCAATATCGTTATAGCCCGTTGCCGCTGCAATAGCGCCATCAGCATTCAGTGAAAGTGCCTCTTGACGAATAATTTCCCAGTTGTCTTGCAAGGGCTTCATTTCAGGAAACTGACTTACTGGAATAAAAGCACTCGCTTTTACCTTTGAAAATAAATATAAAAGTGTATTAATGGGTGCTAAAAGTACCTGATAGTCCATTAGCGATCTCACCACCCCAAAGCGGACCCTACCTCTGAAATAAACATAAATAGCGGAGGCTATAAAAATAAAAAAGACGATATGACGAATTTGCATGGAACTTGCCAAAGTGAGGTAACTACTAACATTTTAATTTGTCTACGAGCTCTTGAATGACTATTTCTTATGCGGGGATGCTCATATACTTGGTGGAGATAGATTCAGGTGCCCGGTTAGGGTTTATGTGGAGATTGATCAAGGAAGATCGTATGAATGGCTTTATAAAGTGGCTCTTAAGCCTTGTTTTAATTGGGTTAGTGGGTATTTCCGCATATACGTGGGCGATGCTCACTTGGAGCTATGGAAATGGAGAGCGCGCTGGATATGTGCAGAAATTCTCCAATCGCGGCTATATTTGCAAAACTTGGGAAGGAGAGTTAGCCATGGTTTCGATGCCTGGAACTATGTCAGAAAAATTCCTCTTTACGGTGCGTGAAGATGCTGTAGCGCAAAAAATCAATGCTAATCTAGGTAAAAAAGTAGCTCTAAAATACGAACAGCACATTGGCTTGCCAACTAACTGTTTTGGAGATACAGAATATTTTGTTTCCGATATAGTCGTATTGGAAGACTAATTTGTAGTGGTAGTAAAAAATTGCTGTAACGCAGCTTTATTTTTGTAATTTTTTGTGGTTAAAATCATGTAAGCGTAATGTGCGCTGACATCAATATCTATAAGGAGCTTCACTTGAACAAAGCCGAACTAATCGCAGCGATTGCTGACGACGCGGAGATTTCTAAAGCCAAAGCTGAATTCGCATTGAATTCTGCAATTGACACAATCATCAAAGCTGTTACTAAAGGCGACTCAGTACAACTGATCGGTTTCGGTACATTCGCATCTGGCAAGCGTGCTGCACGTATGGGCCGCAATCCAAAAACTGGTGAGCCACTCAAAATCGCTGCTGCTAAAACTGTTAAGTTTTCTGCTGGTAAAGCATTTAAAGATTCAGTTAACAAGCGTAAGAAGTAATTCTT
>CANGEC010000014.1 GCA_947452625.1 Burkholderiaceae bacterium | reverse complement strand
TGGGCAACTCTTTAAAGATATTGGATTGCCCCCATTAGATCCAGCGGTTGATCGTGCAATGATTTGTGGCAGTCCTTCTATGCTCAAAGAAACCTCCGAAATGCTTGATGCCAAGGGCTTTAAGGTGTCTCCAAGTCTTGGGCAACTAGGCGATTACGTCTTCGAACGCGCATTCGTAGAGAAGTAATGCATAAGCATGATTGAGCTTTTGCAGGGATCTCTGCACTTTATCTTTTCTGGCGCCTTAGTTGGTCTCCTAGTAGGGCTCACCGGGGTTGGCGGCGGCTCTTTAATGACGCCAATTCTGACTTTGATTTTTGGCGTAGCTCCAACTACCGCTGTAGGCACCGACCTTGCATTTGCCGCACTAACAAAAGGGATTGGCACAGCAGCGCACCGTCTCCATGGCAATGTCAAATGGCCTATTGTTGGCTTACTATGCGTTGGTAGCCTGACAACCGCTACCGCCTCCATTCTTATCCTGAAGCAAATTGGTCCAATCTCTAAAGATTGGGTGCATCTGATCACCTTCTCCATCGGAGTCTCCGTTCTTCTAACGGCGCTATCACTAACCGTCCGTAGCAAGATCTTGGAATGGGTAAAGAGGAATCCGAAAAAAATGCCTCATGGCGTCGGCCTAAAGATCGCAACAGTGTTGATTGGTGGCGCAATCGGCATCCTCGTCACGATCTCCTCGATTGGTGCGGGCGCAATTGGAGCAACACTCATCCTCATGCTGTATCCACACCTCAAAACCGCCGAAGTTGCTGGCACCGATATTGCCTATGCCGTACCACTCACTGCGCTTGCAGGACTTGGCCATTGGTGGCTTGGCAACGTTGACTTTGGGCTTTTATTTGGTCTACTAGTGGGATCTGTGCCGGCCATCTGGTTGGGCGCCAAACTCTCAAGCACCCTTCCCGAGAAATTTACGCGTAGCGCCTTAGCAATCACACTACTACTAGTTGGGATTAAGCTAGTCAGCGCTTAAACTCCAAGCTACTTCACCCCTACTCAATAAGGGGTGTGTTCGTAGAAGTTTTCGGCAACGCCCTCTTCAGCAAGATGTCGAGCAATTAAAACAATCCCGCTTCCAAAACCCAGCACGAGTAATGTGAGGTAGCCATAGTCTGCAAATCCTCCGCCACTCAAGAAAAGCTTTGCTAAAAAATCATCCCTAGCTGCCAAGTGAATGGATGGGCCTAGCAAACCTACGCCAAATAAGGCGCTGATTAAGGATAAGAGCAATCCTCCCGATTCTTGGTGCTGAGTTGCCATCTTGACCTCCGTGTGAATATTTGTTCAGCATATGGATCACCGGTTACTCTGCGAACCAAGAAATATTGCTATCCATATCAGTTTCTGGAATGAAGCATCAAGGGACGTATATTCCTCAGAGACATATCGATATCACAAAAGATTGCTTGTTACAGGCAAAAATGGGTTGTACAGTTCTCTAAACCACCCGAGAAATATGGAAAAAAGACCATGTCACCCGTTAGAGAGCAATACAACCCCGTAATTACCCAGTTGCTTCGCGAACACGATCAACTCGGTCATGACCAAGTTGAGGAGCGTAAAAGCTTTCAGCGTCGCATTCTATTTCTGATGAACACGATTAAGTTCTCTGAATTTGAAGAGTCTTTTAACTAAACACCGTCATTAAGCCCTTCAAAGATTAGCCACGATTACGTGGCTATTTTTTATTCTTAATTCTATTTAACGATAAACAATCCACTTTTTCTTGCTTCACAGCTTAGTGGCTTTTCTCTAAATTACTTTTATCTACTGAAAGGAATTCTCATGAAGCGCATTGGTTTATCAAAATTTGTTACAACACTACTTTTAAGCATTGGGGTCGTTTCTACGGTCTATGCGCAGCAAACGATACTGAACGTATCCTATGACCCCACTCGCGAGCTTTATCAAGACTACGACAAGGTATTTACTGCAGATTGGAAGAAAAAAGTTGGTGAAGATATCTCCATTAAGCAGTCACATGGCGGCTCAGGCAAGCAAGCGCGCGCAGTATTAGATGGCTTAGATGCGGATGTTGTTACTCTTGCATTGGCTTATGACATCGACGTACTGGCTGAAAAAGGCTTAGTTGCAAAAGATTGGCAAAAGAAGTTTAAGGACAACTCCTCCCCGTACACTTCTACGATTGTGTTCTTGGTACGCAAAGGCAATCCCAAGGGCATCAAAGACTGGAATGATTTAACCAAACCCGGGATTGAAGTGATTACCCCCAATCCCAAAACTTCTGGCGGCGCGCGCTGGAATTATTTGGCAGCCTGGGCATATGCTTTAAAACAACCGGGTGGCAATGATCTCAAAGCCAAGGAATTTGTGAAAAAAATTTACGCCAACGTAAAAGTCTTAGACTCAGGCGCTCGTGGAGCAACTACGACATTTACAGAGCGCGGCATCGGCGACGTCTTAATTGCATGGGAAAATGAAGCATTCTTGGCCGTGAAAGAATTGGGGCCTGAAAAATTTGAGATTGTCACACCTTCAATTTCTATCTTGGCCGAACCACCGGTTGCCGTAGTGGATAAAGTAGTCGATAAAAAAGGGACTCGCAAGGTGGCCACTACTTATTTACAAAATCTCTATAGCACCGAAGGACAAGAGATTGCTGCCCAAAACTACTATCGCCCTCGCGATCCTAAGGTAGCAGCCAAATATGCCAATCAGTTTGCAAAAGTGAAGTTAGTCACGATTGATCAAATCTTTGGTGGTTGGCAAAAAGCGCAAAAGACCCACTTTAATGACGGGGGCGTTTTCGATGAAATTATTATCAAATAAACATTCATCCACATTGAGTATCTGAATTCAAAACAGCCTGGAACCCTAACTCCAGGCTGTTTTACTTTCCACCTTACTGCTTATATTCATTTTGCATATAAGTTAATAAACTTTTCTTGTTTCCCTTTTATTCGAGCTAATCCTAGACTGCAAAGATGTCGCTTACAAAGAAAAATAACATCTTTCCAGGTTTTGGTTTATCTCTTGGTTACACCATTGTTTATCTATCCCTGATCGTCCTCATCCCCCTATCAGCAGTTGTTCTCAAAACAACAAGCCTCACTTTTCCAGCATTTATTGACGCAGTAGCATCGCCTCGTGTCTTAGCTTCATACCGTCTCAGCTTTGGGATGGCCTTATTTGCTGGTTTGATCAACACTTTCTTTGGCCTATTACTTGCATGGGCATTAGTGCGCTATACCTTTATTGGAAAAAATTTAGTAGACGCTCTCGTGGATCTACCATTTGCCCTACCGACAGCAGTAACCGGAATTGCCTTAGCAGCACTGTATTCAAAAAATGGTTGGATTGGTCAATATATCGAACCCCTAGGTATCAAGATTGCCTTTACTCCCTGGGGAGTGCTGGTCGCACTCATTTTTATTGGGTTGCCGTTTGTCGTTAGAACAGTTCAGCCCATTTTGGAAGAGATTGAAATCGAACTCGAAGAGGCATCTGCCAGCCTAGGAGCTAGTCGCTGGCAAACCTTTAGAAGAGTAGTTATTCCTATTCTCTTGCCAGCTCTCATAACCGGCTTTGCGCTAGCGTTTGCTAGAGCAGTTGGGGAGTATGGCTCAGTCATTTTTATTGCCGGCAATATTCCCATGGTTTCTGAAATCACCCCGCTGATGATTATCACCAAACTAGAACAATACGACTATGCGGGCGCGACCGCCATCGCCTCAGTCATGCTCCTCATTTCTTTATTGCTCTTGCTCGCGATTAATGGCCTGCAGGCATGGACTGCTCAAAGAACTGGTAGGGCGCGCTAATGAAAACTACCACGCGTTTTGAAATAAGTTCGGCAACCAAAGACTCTCCACTGGTTAAGGCCCTGATTTTATTTTTATCGCTGAGCTTCTTTGGCGTATTCCTACTTTTACCTTTATTTTCTGTTTTTACTGAAGCCCTGCATAAGGGTTGGGTGTATTACTTCAAAGCAATTGCAGAACCGGATACCTGGTCGGCTATTAAGCTCACGCTACTTGCCGCTGCTATTGCCGTCCCTTTAAACCTCGTATTTGGTATTGCCGCCTCCTGGGCGATAGCGAAATTTGATTTTAGAGGGAAGCACCTACTCATCACCTTGATTGATATTCCTTTTTCCGTATCCCCAGTGATTGCTGGCCTAGTCTTTGTCTTGGTATTTGGGGCGCAAGGTTGGTTTGGCTCATGGCTATCGGACCACGATATTAAGATTATTTTTGCAGTTCCAGGGATTATTCTGGCAACCATCTTTGTTACTTTTCCATTTGTTGCACGTGAACTCATTCCACTCATGGAAGCCCAAGGTCGCGAAGAGGAAGAAGCTGCAACTGTTCTAGGTGCCAGCGGTTGGCAGACCTTCTGGCATGTCACCCTACCAAATATTAAATGGGGGCTGCTCTATGGCGTCATTCTTTGCAATGCCCGCGCCATGGGGGAATTCGGTGCTGTCTCAGTAGTTTCTGGTCATATTCGTGGGTACACCAACACGATTCCACTGCAAGTTGAAATTCTCTATAACGAATACAACTATGTCGCCGCATTCGCAGTCGCTTCATTACTTGCGCTATTGGCTTTACTCACTCTAGCTGCCAAGACCTATGTTGAGTGGCGCCTCAAAACTGAAACAAATGCAGCTCCCGCAATTGAAGGACCATTATGAGTATCGAAGTCAAAAACATCAACAAATCATTTGGTGACTTTGTCGCCTTAAACAATGTTTCCCTGGATTTTCCTTCCGGCGAATTGGTTGCCTTACTTGGACCATCTGGTTGTGGTAAGACCACTCTACTCCGCATTATTGCGGGGCTAGAAACTCCAGATAGCGGTCATATTATTTTGGATGGCACAGACACTTCTCTAACACCCATCCGAGATCGTCAGGTGGGGTTTGTATTTCAGCACTATGCTCTATTCAAGCATATGACCGTGTTTGATAACGTCGCCTTTGGCTTAAATGTGAAGAATCGTAAAGAGCGCCCTAGCAAAGATGACATTGCTCATAAAGTGCATGAGCTTTTAAAGTTAGTTCAGCTCGATTGGCTACATGATCGCTTTCCAGCCCAATTATCAGGGGGTCAACGTCAACGCATTGCCTTAGCCCGTACTTTAGCGGTTGAGCCAAAGGTGTTACTGCTAGATGAACCTTTTGGTGCACTCGATGCGAAGGTTCGTAAAGAGCTAAGACGCTGGTTACGCAATTTACATGATGAACTACACATTACCTCCATTTTTGTCACACATGATCAAGAAGAGGCCTTGGAAGTTGCAGACCGCATCGTCCTCATGAATCATGGTCATGTAGAACAAATTGGTAGCCCCGACGAAGTCTACGATCACCCCGCTACACCTTTTGTTTATGGCTTTCTTGGGAATGTGAATTTATTTCATGGGCGAGTTGAAGGCCAAGGTATTCAGGTTGGTAGCCATCAACTCAAACACGACCAATCTGATTCAATTGCCCAAGGCGCTGCTGTATTGGCATTTGCAAGACCCCATGAACTCGAGATTGTTCCTGAAAACGCCAGCAATGATGGCGTTATAGCGAAAATTGATCGGATTCTCTCTTTTGGTTTAAATGCCCGCATCGAACTTTCTGCGATTACCAATACCGATACAAAATCTAGCTCACAATTTTATGAAGTGGAGTTGCCGCGCTCTGAAATTGCTATACGGGGGCTAACAGAAGGCCAGCAGGTTCGCATCATTCCATCCCAATTACGGGTTTTTGAGAGCGCCAAAGCGACAACTTTGCTCACCACTAGATAAACGATAGATAATTTCAAGATGAACTTTCAACAGCTCCGCATTATTCGTGAAACCGTACGACGCAATTTCAACCTCACTGAAGTTGGTAATGCACTTGCCACCTCGCAGTCTGGGGTAAGCAAGCACATCCTTGACTTGGAAGATGAGCTAGGCATCGAACTCTTTGTACGCAAAGGCAAGCGCTTGCTTGGACTTACCGAGCCAGGCAAGGAATTGCTCACAATCGTAGAAAGAATGCTCCTCGATGCAAAAAATATTAAGCAATTAGGCGAGCAATTTAGCCAAAGCGATAAAGGTCAGTTGACGATAGCTACTACGCACACTCAAGCACGCTATGCGCTACCGAATGTTGTAAGCCAATTTAAACAACGCTTTCCGAAAGTGCATTTAGCCCTACATCAAGGAAGTCCCCACGAAATCGTTGAAATGCTACTAGAGGGACGGGCAGATATTGGCATCGCAACTGAAGCGCTTGACCAATACCCTGAACTAGTTACCTTCCCTTATTACAGTTGGCACCATACAGTCGTGGTGCCAAAGGGGCACCCACTTGATGGCAAGAAAAATATCACGCTTGAAGAAATCGCCGAGTATCCGATCGTGACTTATCACGAAGGATTTACCGGCCGCAAATCCGTCGATGAAACTTTTTTGAAATCGGGCATCACGCCAGATATTGTGATGTCCGCGCTTGATGCTGATGTGATCAAAACCTATGTTGAACTTGGGCTTGGTATCGGCATTATTGCTTCCATGGCATATCAAGCTGAACGTGATACTAAGCTCACCCTGCTCGATGTTGGCGCTCTTTTTGAAACCAACACCACCCGTATTGCCTTACGCAAAGGCTACTTTTTGCGTGGATTTGCTTATGAATTCATCGAGTTATGCTCACCCAAACTTGATGAAGCCAAGATCAGGGCAGCACTTAAGCCGGAATCAGACCTTGATTTAGACTAAATCAGGTAGAAATAGTATAAAACCATTACTTTTGAGTATAAAAAGATGACTTATATATATTTGTAAGTTATAAGAATAGTCAATAAACTGCTGACTCAGTGTTGGGGCGCGCATGGTGCTCCACCAGGAATAACTTGAATGAATCAGCAGAATCTACAAAATCCCCTCGAAAAACCGACTTTTTGGTCTATACCAGTGAGCACCCTCACTGCCGCTGAACTGGCTGAGAAAACTGCCGCCCTCAAAAAAAGGTTGTTGAGTATTACCGAAAAATTCGCAGACGTCCGCTTTGCCACCAGCCTTGCTGCTGAAGATATGGTGATCACCGATGCCATCGCACAATCTCAAGCAAAGATTGCCTTATTCACACTCGCTACTGGACGCCTTCATCCAGAAACCCTAGAGATGATTAAGACTACCGAAGATCGTTATGGCATTCCGATTGCCAAGGTCTACCCGGAAGAGTCTGATATTCAAGCCTTTATAGATCAATACGGCATGAATGGCTTCTATGATGGTGAGATTGCCAAAAAATCCTGCTGTGGCGCCAGAAAAATTAAACCTCTGAATGCCGCACTGCTTGGCGCTGATGCGTGGCTCACTGGCCAAAGACGAGAGCAATCGACCACTCGTGTCGAGCTCGACTTTGAAGAACATGATGATGCCCGTGGTATTGCTAAATTCAACCCACTCTTTGATTGGTCTGAAGCTGATATCTGGGCATACATCAAACAAGAGAATGTACCTATTCATCCCCTGCATCTCAAAGGCTACCCCAGTATTGGTTGCGAACCCTGCACTCGTCAGGTTAAAAAAGGCGAAGATATTCGAGCAGGTCGCTGGTGGTGGCTACAAAGTGACAGTAAAGAATGCGGTCTGCACGTTAATCAATAATTTACCCTCAAGAAGAACGAAGTACAGCATGCAAGAAAATCAATTACTAGATGATCATTTGGATTGGCTCGAAGCTGAATCTATTTACATCATTCGCGAAGTCGTAGCGCAGTGCTCTAATCCCGCCATGCTTTTTTCTGGTGGTAAAGACTCAATCGTGATGTTTCATTTGGCTCGTAAGGCATTTCAGTTTGGCGATCGCCCCGTCAAGTTGCCCTTTCCGATCTTGCATATTGATACCGGGCACAACTACCCTGAAGTCATTGCCTATCGTGATGCAGTGGTAGAAAAAACCGGTGTCAAATTAATCGTGGGGCATGTTGAAGACTCCATCAAAAAAGGCACAGTGCGGTTGCGCAAAGAAACAGACTCACGCAACGCCGCTCAAGCTGTCACTTTATTAGAGGCAATTGCCGAATATGAATTTGATGCCCTGATGGGTGGTGCACGCCGCGATGAAGAAAAAGCCCGCGCTAAAGAACGCATCTTCTCCTTTCGCGATGACTTTGGTCAGTGGGATCCGAAAGCGCAACGCCCCGAACTCTGGAACCTCTATAACGCCCGTATTGCTAAAGGCGAGAATATGCGCGTTTTTCCAATCTCCAATTGGACGGAGCTTGATATCTGGCAATACATTGCCCGTGAAAAATTAGAGCTTCCCAGCATTTACTACACCCACCAACGTGAAGTGGTCAGAAAGAATAGCTTGCTCGTTCCAGTCACCGACATTACACCTAAGGCCCCCGGTGATGTGAGTGAAGTCTTGGATGTACGCTTTAGAACCGTGGGCGATATTAGCTGCACCTGCCCGGTATTAAGCACCGCAGCCAACCCCTTAGACATCATTGCTGAAACCGCCATTACTGAAATTACCGAGCGCGGCGCAACGCGTATGGATGATCAAACCAATGAGGCCTCCATGGAGCGCCGCAAGAAAGAAGGTTACTTCTAATGACTCAAGCCAATAACCACGCCACCCATCAAAATGTGGTGCGCTTTATTACCGCTGGAAGTGTTGATGATGGCAAAAGCACCCTGATTGGACGTTTGCTCTATGACACTAAATCTATTTTGGTCGATCAACTAGAGTCCCTCTCCAAAACCAAGCACGCACGTGTCACCTCTTCTGATGCCGGAGTGGATTTGGCGCTGCTCACCGACGGCCTTGAAGCTGAGCGGGAGCAAGGAATTACCATCGATGTCGCCTATCGCTATTTTTCAACCCCAAAACGCAAATTCATTGTTGCGGATGCGCCTGGCCATGAGCAATACACGCGCAACCTTGTTACTGGTGCATCTCAATCCGATGTCGCAGTCATTTTGGTTGATGCAAGTCGTGTTGATCTGAGCACCACCCCCGCGACACTATTGGCACAGACAAAACGTCATGCCGCCATTGTGCATTTATTGGGCCTACGTCATGTAGTCTTTGCGATCAACAAAATGGATTTATTCAATTTTGATCAAACTATTTTCAACGCGATCAAAGTTGCTATTGAAGATCTTGCACAGAAAATTGGTTTACCTACTCCCACTCTAATACCGATCTCGGCACTGCTCGGTGCTAATGTGGTGAGCGCCAGCATCGATACTCCATGGTATCAAGGCCCTACCCTATTGACATGGTTAGAAGGCCTCGATACCAGCCCGCAATCAGAGAAGACCGAGTTACGCTTTCCAGTTCAGTACGTAGCTCGCCAAGATGGCAGCGCATCCGATGACTTCCGTGGCTACTTAGGCCAAATTGAATCTGGCGCCATCCACAAGGGCCAAAAGATTAAAGTGCTACCCGGAAACATGGAAGCGACTGTCGCAGAAATTTATCTTGGTAATCGCTCCAACCGTGATCAAGCCCACTCCGATAATGCTGTAGAGTCTGCCCAAACCGGTGAAGCGGTTGCCATAAGACTGCTTGAAGATATCGATGTATCCAGGGGCTGCCTCTTTGTGGGTGCGGCTGATGCCAGTCCACCAATCTTAAGCAAACAAATCTCTGCCGATCTTTGCTGGTTAGATAGCGAACCGCTCTCACTAAGTCGTAAATATGCACTACGCCACACCACCAATACGGTTGGCGCTAAAGTCAAAGCGATTCAACAAGTCTTAGATGTTCATACACTATCTCATGCGAGTGATACCCATCCCTTAACCACCAATGAGATTGGGCGCATTGATTTTGTTTTGCAGAAACCGATTGTTGCCGACACCTTTGATCAGTCTCAGCGCACTGGCGCTTTTATCTTGATTGATGAAGCTACCAATCACACTGTGGCTGCCGGAATGATTCGTGAGGCAGTTGCGCAGTAACGTTATTAGATGCTCAGTAAAAAGCCTCGCACTGCGAGGCTTTTCTGCTTTAAGAGGCACGCAGTTTGAGAATGATGTCTGCGCTTACTCAAGCCTACTTACAGCATGTTCGGTCATCACAATCTTTTCCACAAGAGTTAATCTTCGCAATGGAATACATCGGACAAAATCTAAACAAACCAGTAGCCAAGGGGATAATTCCGATCCAGCCCCACACTCCAATAATGTTGCTCGCCGCCATACCAACCAGCGCCAGACCAACAACAGTACGCAATACTCGATCAATACCACCAACATTGCATTTCATAAATCCTCCGGTAGTTAATATGCATAATTACATTATATAATTTAGCATATTGTTTATGATTTGACAAAGAAAAAGCCACCCCAAAAGGAATGGCTTAAAAATAAATCTATGGAGGTACTGCCTAAAGAATGAACTACAGTTTTATAGTATTCCCACCAATATCGCTATTCTAGGCTTTATGCACCAAATGAATGCATGAATGTCCAAAATTTAGTGATTTTCCTTAGCGTGATTAATCGAATACTTTGGAATCTCAATCACCAAATCTTCCCGAGCCACAATCGCCTGACAAGACAAGCGTGACTGGGGATTTAAGCCCCAGGCGCGATCAAGCATATCTTCCTCATTCTCATCCGGGGGATTCAGACTATTAAACCCCTCCTTCACGATGACATGGCAAGTCGTACAAGCGCAGACCATATCGCAAGCATGTTCGATGGGAATATCGTTCTCAAGTAAGGCTTCACAAATAGATGTGCCTGGGGCTACCTCTACCACGGCGCCATCAGGACAATATTCACTATGAGGGAGAACAACAAGCTGGGTCATAAATAGGTTTCTAATTAAATTTCTGCAACATTCTTGCCGGCAAGCGCTCTCTGAATACTAGCGTTCATGCGTTTTTGAGCAAATTCATCGGTAGCTTTAGCAGCCTTATCAACCGCCTTACGCACTACCGCACTGTCTTTTTCTTCATTCAAAATCTTTTGCAGGAGCGCCATTTCCGCATCAATCGCCAGCTGCTCTTCTGAACTTAATAACGCTCTATCACTTTGTAGTGCAGTTTGCACAGCATCCAATAGACGCTGCGCATTGACTTGCTCTTCACGCAATGATCTTGAGAGCAAATCCTCTTTAGCTGATGCAAAGCCATCTTGCAACATGCGGGTAATTTCGGCGTCCGTTAAACCATAAGAAGGCTTGATATCAATCGATGCATGAATTCCTGAACCTTGTTCGGTCGCGCTAACCGACAGCAAACCATCAGCATCTACCTGAAAGGTCACACGAATTCTTGCAGCGCCAGCCGCCATCGGCGGAATACCGCGTAACTCAAATCTTCCTAAAGAACGACAATCTTGCGCCAGCTCACGTTCACCTTGTACTACCTGAATCGCCAATGCAGTCTGACCATCTTTAAAGGTTGTGAAATCTTGCGCCCGAGCGACAGGAATTGGCGTATTGCGCGGAATGATTTTCTCTACTAAACCACCCATTGTTTCAATACCAAGCGATAAGGGGATGACATCGAGCAATAACCACTCATCATCCTTGCTTTGATTGCCAGCCAACAAGTCTGCTTGCATGGCAGCACCCAAAGCGACTACTTGATCTGGATTTAAATTATTTAAAGGTTTGCTGCCAAATAGCTCGCCAACTGCCCGCTGCACATTGGGCATACGGGTAGCACCACCAACCATCACCACACCCTTTACTTCATCAGCCTTAAGACCGGCATCACGTAAAGCTTTTTTCACGGCCATCAAGGTTTTATGAACCAGGTTTTGGGTAATCTCAAAAAATTGGGCCTGACTCACGCCCACGTTCACTACCGTACCATCCGATAAGGTCTCATGCACTCGCGCCAAAGGATTGTGACTTAACAACTCTTTGGCATGTTTACAGGCCTGCAAAAGGGTGCGATGGTCATGGACCGATAAGGGAGGAAGTTTGGCTTGCTCAATCACCCAGCAATACAAGCGATGATCAAAATCGTCTCCACCCAGAGCAGAGTCTCCGCCGGTAGCCAGCACCTCAAACACACCGCGACTCATGCGCAAGATGGAGATATCAAAGGTGCCACCACCTAGGTCATAAACTGCATAAATACCTTCAGAGGCATTATCTAAACCATAAGCAATCGCAGCAGCAGTTGGCTCATTCAATAAGCGCAGAACTTCAATGCCGGCAAGCTTGGCCGCATCCTTAGTAGCCTGACGTTGCGCATCATCGAAGTAGGCGGGCACAGTAATGACTGCGCCAACAATATCGTCAGATACCGAGTCTTCGGCCAGCTGGCGCAAGCGCGCCAAAATCTCTGCTGAAACCTCAATCGGACTTTTATCTCCTGCAACAGTGCGGAGTTTCAACATGCCGGGCTCATCTACAAAATCATAGGGAGCACTTTCAATATGCTCCACATCCAACAAGCCGCGCCCCATGAAACGTTTAACCGACACAATCGTATTTTTTGGGTCGGCCACAATGCTCTCTAAAGCTTCAAAGCCAGCCTGCGTTCTACCATTCGGCAAATAACGCACTACCGAAGGGAGCAATTCTCGACCCTGAGCATCAGGCAGTACTTTAGGCAAAGCATCTCGTACGAGCGCCACCAAAGAATTAGTGGTACCTAAATCAATGCCAACGGCAATGCGTCGCTGATGTGGTGCAAGCGACTTACCGGGTTCAGAGATTTGTAATAGGGCCATGGGTCGTCAGTTTAAAGCTATACCAAGGCAGAGATGGCATCTTCAAGCTCAATGGCAAACTTGTCGATAAATAATAAGCCCCTTAATAACTCGGCACCCCGCTCATAATTCTGAGCGTCGTCTAGGGCTTGAGCAATTTCAGCAAGTGTTGCCTGCTTAGCCTGCGCTACTTCATCCATCAGCGCCTCAAGAGCAACAATGTCCTCGGCCTGCTCATCTAAACTTTCGCGCCAATCCATCTGCTTCATTAAAAAAGCCGCTGGCATCGCAGTATTCGTTTCCAAGCGCGCATCAACTCCATGAAGCTTGCACAAATAAAGCCCACGCTGAATAGGATTTTTTAAGGTCTGAAATGCCGTATTGGCAAAGGTTGCCATCTGCATTGCCAAACGTTGTTCGGTTTCACTACCCCGCGCATGGCGGTCTGGATGGACTTCCTTCTGAATCGCTAGGTATGCCTGATCAAGAGCAGGCAAATCGATCTTGAATTGCTGACTTAAACCAAAAAAACGAAAGTAATCGTCAGACGCGGAAGGATTCGCCACAACCACACTCATCCTTTACGTTGGGATTTTGAAACTTAAATCCTTCGTTCAAACCCTCACGTACAAAATCCAGCTCTGTACCATCCAAATAAGCCAAGCTCTTCGGATCAACAAACACCTTGATGCCATTAGACTCAAACATCGTATCTTCAGGGGCCGCTTCATCGACATACTCAAGCTGATAGGCCAAACCAGAACAGCCAGTGGTGCGAACGCCTAAACGCAATCCACAACCTTTACCGCGCTTCTCAAGATTGCGGTTCACATGGGCTGCTGCTTTTTCAGTTAAGGTAATTGCCATAATTTTCCAATCTTGCGATTACTTTGCTGGGTGCTTGTCTTTGTAGTCGGCAACTGCCGCCTTAATCGCATCTTCAGCCAAAATCGAGCAATGAATCTTGACCGGTGGCAAAGCCAACTCTTCAGCAATTAAGGAGTTCTTAATTTCTAAAGCTTGATCTAAGGTCTTGCCCTTTACCCATTCCGTCACCAGAGAAGAAGAGGCAATGGCTGAACCACAACCATAAGTCTTAAACTTCGCATCTTCAATGACGCCCTGATCATTCACGCGGATTTGCAATTTCATTACATCGCCGCAAGCAGGAGCACCAACCATACCGGTTCCCACGTTTTCATCACCCTTAGCAAATGAACCTACATTGCGGGGGTTTTCATAATGATCGATGACTTTATCGCTATATGCCATGGTATTTCCTCTTTAACTTTTCAATATTCTTAATGTGCAGCCCACTGAATCGTGCTCAAGTCGATTCCGTCTTTAAACATTTCCCATAATGGTGAAAGCTCACGTAATTTCGCAATCTTCTCCTTAACGAGCTTGATCGTGAAATCCACTTCCTCTTCAGTTGTAAAGCGTCCCAAAGTAAAACGAATTGAACTATGAGCCAATTCATCATTGCGCCCAAGCGCACGCAGCACATAGGAAGGCTCTAAGGAGGCAGAGGTACAGGCTGAGCCAGAAGAGATCGCCAAATCCTTGAGAGCCATCAACATCGACTCGCCCTCAACATAATTAAAGCTGATGTTCAGGTTATGGGGAACGCGATGATCCATATCTCCATTGACATACACCTCTTCAATGTCTTTCAAGCCAGTCAACAAGCGATCCCGCAAAGCACGGATGCGCTGATTTTCCTCGACCATCTCAATACGGGCAATACGGAAAGCCTCGCCCATCCCAACAATTTGATGAACTGCTAAGGTGCCGGATCGCATACCGCGCTCATGACCGCCCCCATGAATCTGGGCCTCAATACGAATACGCGGCTTACGACGCACAAATAAAGCGCCAACGCCTTTTGGACCATAAGTCTTATGGGCAGAGAAGCTCATTAAATCAACTTTGAGTTTCTCTAAATTAATTTCTACCTTACCGGTAGCCTGCGCGGCATCCACATGGAAAATCACGCCACGTGAACGGCACAACTCGCCAATGCGAGGAATATCTTGTACTACACCAATTTCATTATTCACAAACATGACGGATACCAAAATCGTACCGGGCGTCATAGCCTTTTCTAGCTGATCAAGATCGATCATGCCGTTGGGTAATACATCCAAATAAGTAACCTCATAACCTTCGCGCTCAAGTTCACGACAAGTATCCAAGGTTGCCTTGTGCTCCGTCTTTACAGTGATGATGTGCTTGCCCTTATCTTTGTAGAAATGAGCGGCACCTTTTAAGGCCAGATTAATACTTTCGGTAGCGCCGCTGGTCCACACAATCTCACGTGGATCGGCATGAACTAGCTGGGCCACTTCTGAACGCGCCCACTCGACAGCCTCTTCTGCAGCCCAACCATAGGCATGACTGCGTGATGCCGCATTGCCAAATTGCTCGCGCAAATACGGCAACATCTTATCGACCACGCGTGGATCAATTGGAGTGGTAGCGGAATAATCCATGTACACCGGAAAATGCTTAGGGCTAAACATGGGGACCGGCTGTACTGGAATGTCTTGTGGTGCGTTCATGATGGACTTATCGATAAATAGACTAGCGAGAATTAACCTTGCTGAGCCAGATTAAAAACAGAATTAATGAGGGGTCGCTTCGGTGCGATCTCTTTTTTGACAGCTACAACTGGCGCAGTCTTCTCCGACTTCACGCCTTCAATTTTGATTTTCTTGTGACGCAAGTCATGTAAAACAATACCGCGCCCTTCTTGCTGTTGAACCAAATCCCGCAGATTGACAGAACTAAGGTACTCAACCATTTTGGAATTGAGATTTGCCCATAAGTCATGCGTCATGCAGCGGCCATGATTTTCTTCATCACTATGACAATTGCCTTTGCCACCACATTGGGTTGCATCCAAAGGCTCATCAACGGCAACAATGATGTCAGCAACACTGATTTCCTCGGCCTTGCGCGCTAGGGTATAGCCGCCACCGGGCCCACGGGTACTCTCAACAATATTGAAACGGCGCAATTTGCCGAACAATTGCTCCAGATAGGAAAGTGAAATTTTTTGTCTTTGGCTGATACCAGCCAGCGTGACTGGCCCATGCGTTTCACGCAGAGCTAGATCGATCATTGCAGTTACAGCAAAACGGCCTTTAGTGGTAAGTCTCATATGTCACCTTGGTAATGGATTGTTATGGACAGCTAACAGTCAGGCGGGTAATACCCGACCATTCCGCTCAACTATACCATATACCCAACCAATCCGCTCGGGAATTATCCCAAAAAACTAAAGACCATCGCGAGAACTCGCCCCAAAAGCCATTTCCTTCACCTTAGTCAAGCGGTCCCGGGTAGCTGCAGCCTTCTCAAACTCTAAATTCTTGGCCTCGGCATTCATTTGCTTCTCTAGACGCTTAATTTCGGCTGCCAGGTCTTTTTCACTCATATCCTCATAGCGCGCCCGCTCCTCGGCCACTTGCATCTCAGAACGCTTCTCCTTGACGTCATAGACCCCATCAATAATGTCCTTAATGCGCTTCTGAACTCCTCTTGGCTCAATACCATTGAGCTTATTAAAGGCAATCTGCTTGGTCCTGCGACGTTCTGTCTCCCCCATCGCGCGCTTCATGGAATCGGTAATGCGATCAGCATACAAAATAGCCTTACCCCGAACATTTCGGGCGGCACGGCCAATGGTCTGAATCAAACTGCGTTCCGAACGCAAGAAACCTTCTTTATCAGCATCCAAAATCGCTACCAAAGAAACCTCTGGGATATCGAGACCCTCACGCAATAAATTAATACCCACCAGCACATCAAAAACACCTAGGCGCAGATCTCGCAGAATTTCAACCCGCTCGACTGTATCAATATCCGAGTGCACATAGCGCACCTTCACACCGTTATCGGAAAGGTAATCCGTTAATTGCTCAGCCATACGCTTTGTCAACACCGTGACCAATACCCGCTCACCCACTTTGACACGTTCATGAATCTGACTTAATAAGTCATCAACTTGAGAACTTGCGGGCAAGACTTCAATTTCAGGATCAACCAAACCTGTTGGTCTAGCCACTTGCTCTACTACCTGACCGGTATGCTCGTTCTCATAATCAGCAGGTGTTGCTGAAACAAAAATGGTCTGACGCATTTTGGTTTCAAACTCAATAAACTTTAATGGGCGGTTATCCATTGCCGAAGGTAAGCGGAAACCAAACTCCACCAAGGTATGTTTGCGCGATTTATCACCGTTATACATCGCGTTGAGCTGACCAATCAGTACATGACTCTCATCCAAAAACATCAGCGCATCATTTGGCAAATAGTCCACCAAGGTCGGCGGAGCCTCTCCGGGTAACGCCCCAGACAGATGGCGTGAATAGTTCTCAATGCCTTTACAAAAACCCAACTCATTAAGCATCTCAAGATCAAAGCGGGTGCGCTGTTCTAGGCGTTGCGCCTCAACCAACTTACCCTCTTTCACAAACTCATCCAGACGAATACGCAATTCGGCCTTAATCGTTTCAATTGCTTTAAGGACGGTCTCTCGTGGTGTTACGTAGTGAGAACTTGGATACACCGTAAAGCGTGGAATCTTTTGTCGAATCTTGCCAGTCAAGGGATCAAAAAATTGCAGGCTCTCCACTTCATCATCAAACAATTCAACCCTTACTGCCAACTCATTATGTTCCGCAGGAAAAATATCAATGGTATCGCCACGCACCCGAAATACGCCGCGCTTAAAATCAGTTTCGTTGCGGTCATATTGCATTGCGATCAGGCGCATCAAAATATCGCGCTGACTCATCTTGTCGCCAGGTCGCAAGGTCATCACCATACTGTGATAGTCACCCGGATTACCAATACCGTAAATGGCTGAAACAGTGGCCACAATAATGACGTCACGCCGCTCCAACAGACTCTTGGTTGCCGACAAACGCATCTGCTCAATATGCTCATTAATCGAAGAATCTTTTTCGATGAATAAATCACGCTGTGGCACATACGCCTCTGGCTGGTAGTAATCGTAATAACTCACGAAATACTCGACCGCATTGCGTGGAAAAAATTCCCGAAACTCACTGTAGAGCTGTGCAGCTAACGTTTTATTCGGGGCAAAAATGATGGCTGGGCGCCCAGTGCGAGCAATCACATTGGCCATCGTAAAAGTCTTACCCGAACCAGTGACCCCTAACAGGGTCTGGAAGGTCAAACCATCATCAATTCCGGCCACCAAAGCATCGATAGCAGCCGGCTGGTCGCCTGCCGGCGGAAATGGCTGATAGAGCTGAAATGGGGAATTCGGGAAAGAAACGAACTTTGCGGGATCTAGATCATGACCAACCTCACCCAATGGATCAACCGCAGGGGGTTTCTGGCTTTCAGCCGCTGGAATTTTTGTGACAGTTTTGGGGGACTTAGGGGGCATCTCAGCTATCATTTCACCTGTGACATTTGTTCACAGCGAATTTTGTACAAACAATGATTTTGCCGTTTTTATTGGAAAAAAGTTGGGTCTAGCCTCAAAACTGGCCATTTAAACCAAATTAAGCTGAATTTAACGTCAATTACCACCAAAACATCTATTTAATTACCTCCCTGACCTCCAAATGACCCTGTTTGCCTCCGTCCAATTAGCCCCTAAAGATCCAATTTTTGGCCTTACTGAAGCATATGTAGCCGATCAACGCCCCGATAAAGTCAATTTAGGGGTTGGCGTGTATTACACAGACGAGGGCAAAGTGCCTCTTCTCAAGGCGGTCATTAAGGCGGAAGAAGGGATTGTTGCCAAACACTCCCCCCGCAGCTATATCCCGATTGAAGGTCCAAACCCTTACAACAGCGCAGTTCAGAACCTCCTGTTTGGGGTGGACTCTGCCCTCATTAAAGACGGGCGCGTTGTTACGGCAGAATGCCTTGGCGGCACTGGTGCGCTACGTGTTGGCGCTGACTTTATTAAACGACTCAATTTAAATGCACCTGCAGCGATCAGCAGCCCCACCTGGGAAAACCATCGCGGTATTTTTGAATCCGCTGACTTTGAAGTGGTTGAGTACACCTACTTCGACGGCCAAACGCGTGGTGTTGATTTTGCAGGGATGGTGAAGTCACTTGAGTCTTTCCCGAAAAACACCACCATTCTCTTGCATGCTTGCTGCCATAACCCAACAGGCGCTGACATTACTGAAGCGCAATGGCGTCAAGTGATTGAGATCTGCAAAGCCAAAGAATTTATTCCGTTTTTAGATATGGCTTATCAAGGCTTTGCTGCTGGCATTGAGCAAGATGGTCTTGCGGTCCGCCTCTTTGCGGAATCCGGCATGTCTTTCTTTGTTTCAAGTTCATTCTCAAAATCATTCTCACTCTATGGTGAGCGTGTTGGCGCACTCTCGATCGTGACCCAAAGCAAGGACGAATCCGCTCGCGTTCTATCTCAATTAAAGCGCGTGATCCGCACCAACTACTCCAATCCACCCACCCATGGCGCAGCCATTGCTGCAACCGTCCTGAATTCTCCTGAGCTCAGACAGCTTTGGGAAGATGAGTTGGCTCAGATGCGTGATCGCATCAAAGCAATGCGCCAAGCCCTTGTTGCAAAACTCGCGGCGGCAGGTGTCAAGCAAGATTTCGCTTTTATTGAAGCTCAGCGAGGCATGTTCTCTTACTCTGGCTTAACCGCTGAACAAGTTGAACGCTTACAAAAAGAAGATGGCATTTATGCCTTATCCACAGGACGCATTTGTGTTGCTGCCCTCAATACTAAAAATATTGACAAGGTGGCCAAAGCTATCGCCCGCGTTTTAGCGTAATCAGCAGTTACATTGTTTTACAGGAGGCAGCATGCTATATCAATTGCACGAGTTTCAAAAAGCATTACTTCAACCCGTTAGTTCATGGGCTCGCGCCGCTTCTGAGGCTTTTATTAATGCCTCAAATCCTGCCTCAATGGTTCCCGGCTCAGAGCGCTTAGCAGCCAGCTATGAACTACTCTATCGCTTAGGTAAGAATTACAAAAAACCAGAGTTTGGCATTCGCTCTGTTCCAGCGCACGGTCGTGAAGTGGCCATTCATGAAATGGTGACGCTCGCTAAGCCATTCTGCAAATTGATTCGTTTTAAGCGTTTTTCTGATGATATCGAGGTCATTAAAAAACTCAAAGATGATCCTGTCGTATTGATAGTGGCACCACTCTCAGGACACCATTCCACTTTGTTGCGCGATACAGTTCGCACCCTCTTGCAAGATCACAAGGTCTACATCACCGACTGGATCGATGCGCGCCTTGTGCCCACAGAAGATGGTGATTTTGGACTGGATGACTATGTGCACTATATCCAAGACTTCATCAGAACAATTGGTGCCAAAGATTTGCATGTGATCTCCGTCTGCCAACCAACAGTGCCGACTTTAGGCGCTATTTCTTTGATGGCCTCTGCAGGAGAAGCCACACCAGCATCCATGATCATGATGGGTGGCCCAATTGATGCACGCAAATCACCTACTGCCGTTAATAATCTTGCCGATCAAAAATCCTATGAGTGGTTTGAGAGTCATGTGATTTACAAAGTACCACCGACCTACCCAGGCGCTGGCCGCAAGGTATACCCAGGCTTCTTACAGCACACTGGCTTTATTGCAATGAACCCGCAAAATCATTTGCAATCACACTGGGATTATTTCCAAAACCTCGTGCGCGGTGATGAACAAGATGCTGAATCTCACATCCGCTTCTACGATGAGTACAACGCCGTGTTAGATATGGATGCCAAGTTCTATTTGGATACCATCAAAACCGTTTTCCAAGACTATGCTTTGCCTAATGGCAAATGGGAAGTTGCCGGTGTACTCGTCAAGCCACAAGATATTAAACAGACCGCACTTCTCACCGTAGAAGGCGAGCTAGACGATATCTCTGGCAGCGGCCAAACTCGCTCAGCCCATGGCTTATGCGTTGGTATCCCCAAGACAAATAAAGATCATTACGAAGTCGCTGGTGCTGGTCA
>CANGEC010000013.1 GCA_947452625.1 Burkholderiaceae bacterium | reverse complement strand
ATGGCCTCTACAGATCCCGCATCACCGAATACATGAATGCGCCAAAAAAAGGGGGTGGCCCTGATCATGGCAAAGTAGGCGCTAATGCCATTATCAAAACGCACATTGACCGAGCTTGCATCGCGTGGATCTTTGCCTGACCTAAAGCTAGCCACATGGGCTGAGACTTCACTGGCATTACCGGCTAAATTCACTAAGGCATCAATAATATGAATACCGGTTCCAGTTAAACCGCCTGCAGGCGACTCAGTGGGTTTATCGCGCCATTCAGAAAAGAATTTAGTGGAATGTTCATTGCTATAGTGACCTTCAATATGCATCATGTTTCCAAGGGCACCAGTCGCAACCACTTCTCGTAATTTTTGCATTGAAGGCCAAAACCGTTTATTTTGACCGACTCCCAACACAACGTTATTTTTAGCGCATGCCGCAATAGCCATTTTTGCATCATGGTGTGTGAGGGCCAGAGGCTTTTCACAAAAAATATGTTTTCCGGCATTAGCGGCTGCAATAATTTGCTCAGCATGAAGCGAATGAGGTGTTGCTAGTATGATTGCCTCAATTGTAGAGTTTGATAGTGCGTCAACAAATTTATCACTGACTTTAATCTGATGAGATTGACCATAAGCTTCGGTATCTTCCAGATCTTTACTAACAATCATCTCAAGATGGATTTTGGAGGAGTCTTCTATGGCCTTAGCCAGATTTTTTCCCCACCAACCAAATCCAATTAATGCTACTTTTACCTGCCTTTTCATTTGCTATTTATCCTGGAATATGGAAACGTTTTAGTCGCGATTCGTCGACATCAATGCCTAGACCAGGACGATTCGAAATGGTGTACATGCCATTTATTGGCTGTGGTGGTGTAGTCACTACATCTTCAGATAGGTAAAGGTGGCTTGGACTAACGCCCCAGTTCACATAATTTAAGGCTGCACTCAAATGAAGAACAGCAGCTGATGCTATTGATGTTTCAGCTATCTTTCCAGCGAGATTAATTTCTAAATTAAAGGCCTCGCAAATATTGGCACTTCGTAAAACCCCTGTAATGCCGCCTAGTTTCAAAGTCTTGAGAGAGACCCCTGAAATCCCATAGCGGGTGCACTTGATGATGTCTTGAACGCTGGTGATCGATTCATCTAGGCCAATAGGCGCGATCTTAAGGCTACAGATTTTTTCAAGTCCATCTAGATTGTTTTTCGCAAGTGGCTGCTCTAAAAATTCAATGTGGGCATCTTGAGTTTTTTGTAAAAATGCTACCGCTTCCTCGGTCGAATAGCCGGTATTTGCATCAGCACAAATTTTTGCTTCTGGCCCAATTGCTGCTCTGATGCTAATGGCAGACTGAATATCTTCCTCAGGAGTTTTGACGGCGAGTTTGAGTTTGAAAAATCGATAGCCTTGACTAAAATATTTCTTGGCATCAGCAATATCAGACTCAACCGTATTTGTACCCACTAGATACAGCGGGGCGATTTCATCCCGCCTCTTGCCGCCCATTAAGGTATATGAGGGAATATGCAGGTGCTTTCCAAGAGCGTCATATAAGGCGATATCAATAGCAGCTACAGGGCCACTCGCTTTAGGGTAACGCAAGCAGAGTTCTTGGGTAATGCCGGATAGCTTGAGAATATCTTTCCCAATAAGATTCTCTCTGAGGTCAACAGCAAACATCCGGTGCATCTCTTCGAGACTCTGTCCGCCGTGGCTTGGAGCTGCTGTGGTTTCTCCCCAGCCAATCACACCATTGTTGGCCTCAATTCTGACAATCAGTGTTTCAGCATGGGTAATGCGTGTGCCAGACATTAACATCGGCTTGATGAGGGGAACCTTTAAGGCAAAGGCATTGGCATAGCGTATGTTGGTTGGATTCATTTCTATTTCAGTTCAGTTCGGCGAATTGCTTCAGCAATAATGGCGTTATCTTTCTTGCCTTCACCCGCATCAATGCATGACTCTAGTAGTGCAATATATTGAGTAGCGAAGGGGAGGGCTTGCTTTGCTTGATTAGCCAATTTTTGTATCAGGCCAAAATCTTTTAAGCTCTGATCTACACGACTTTGTGGGTTGTCGTAATCTTGGCTGGCCATTAGCGGGCCTTTAATCTTCATCACGCTAGATGCTGCCGCTGAGTTTTGTAAAATCTCCAACAGCTTATTTGGATCTAAGCCAATACGACTTCCAAAGACTAGGCCCTCTGCAAGCGCGGCTCTATGCAATCCTAGGACTAAATTGACTGCTAACTTGGATTTGCTAGCCGTTCCAATAGGGCCCACATGCATTTTCTTTTCACACATAGCGCTCAGGATAGGCGCTAATTCCTCGATTAGGCCTTCATTACCCCCCATTAAGCCTAATGAGTCACCATTGCTGACTTGCTTACTAGTGCCAGAAATTGGCATTTCGAGAAAGCGCACGCCGTGTTGCTCACAGGCCTCTGCGATCTCAATGATTTCATCAGGTTCGCAGGTGCTGGTACAAATTAGATTGTCTGTAATACGATCAGCATCCTTCAACAATCCATTTGGACCCAGGAGTAGGCTTTTGATTTGCTTGCCATCGAATAAACAGAGGATGAGGGTTTCACACAGTTTTGCTAATTCGTTTGGTGTTTTGCAGGTTCTTAATGCCCCAAACTCGGCGCATCGTTCTTCGTTGATATCAAAACCTAAGATTGAAAGCTGATGGAATTCCAGTCTTTTTGCAAAAGCTTGACCCATCAGGCCTAAGCCAACAATACCAATTTTTTTACTATCACCCATCATTTAATTCAGCGGTGTAATGTTAGTAAAGGGGTTTGCTAGAGATTGATTCATGAGCTCATCTGCAGATAGCTTGGAATATTTTTTACTCGAATCATCAATAGCTTTGATCATGGCCGAGGAAGGATATGAAAGAGACTCCATCCGCTGACAAAAGCTGGCTTCAACACCGGCCAGTTTATCTTTCCATTGATTGATCTCATCACCAGAGATGTCGATGAAGGTCATGCCAGATTCTTTAAAAGCTAAACGCGCTCTTGCACCAGCTAGACCATAAAAGAGTTGGGCGCCTGCTTGAGCAAGGCCCCTGAGCCACTGATTGACTATTAGCTTTAATTCAGGAGAGAGCTTATTCCAGAAGTGGTGTGAGAGCCCGTACTCTAAATTAACCCTGACTAAATTTGCAGAGGCTCGGTAGTGAGCATCTTTATAGATTCCTGCAGTATGCGCAGCGCTATCAGAAATAGAAACAGCTTCTACTTCTTGATTGGCAAAACGCTGTTTAGCTTCAGGTGTGCTGCATCTAACTGGTATTGCTCCAAGCGCTTTATAAATATCAAATTCCATGCCATCGCTGCAGGCAATTTTTTTACCCTGTAGATCTTCGAGGCAGGATATCGGTTGGCGACTAAATAAATTGTATTCACTAGTCGCTACCAAACGACCCATCAGAATTTGGCATTTTTCAAAGTCATGCTTGAAGTATTCGTGATACAACTCTTCCGAAACGGCTGTTGCAACCTCGGCACTTGGAAAAATAAAGGGGAGGCTGAGGCTCTGTGCAGCAGGAAAGGCAGATGCATCCCATGCTGAATATACTGGGCACATGTCGGTTTTTCCACTAATCAAAGCTTCTATGCCATCACGCTCTTTATGAAGGCTACCGCCCCAATAACCCTCGACCTTTACGGATCCTTTGGTCATGGCAATCAGCCTCTTAAATGCAGGCTCAAATACATCCTTAACAGCTGGCGAGTCACCAGGGATGTGGGCACTGATTTTGAGGGTAATGGCATCTGGCTTGATGCTGAGATCTTCGCTATCGGTATTAAGCCAAGCTCGAGCAACACCTGTCTTGGAAATTACCTCCTCAACTGAATCATTTGCAAAAATTTGATTAGGATTCATTCAATCCCCTGATTTGAGGTTAGCTTCTTTTACAACGCGACCGTAGCGTTCCATTTCAGCAAAATAAAACTTTGAAAACTCTGCTTGTGTGCCACCAATCACTCTAAATCCTTGCTTTTCAAATTGTGCTTTAAAGCTTGGGCTTGTCAGGATCGCTTGCGTAGTTTGATTTATTTTGTTGATGATGTCAGGATGAGTGCCAGCCGGTAAGAAAATTCCAAACCAAGTTTCAACCTCGACACCAGGTGCACCTGCTTCTGCCATAGTAGGAATATCGGGAGCCATTGGCGATCTTACTGAGGAGGTAAGTGCTAGTGCTCGGATCTTACCTCCGCCTAGATGTTGCATGGCTAAGGGTAGAGTTGGGAACATTGCATCTACTTGGCCTGCCAAAGTGTCACTTAAGGCTTGAGCAGTCGATTTATAGGGCACATGCGCAATATCAGTCTTAGTGACGTTTTTAAAAATCTCGCCACCAAAATGTCCAATACCACCATTACCCCAAGATGCGTAATTCAGTTGACCAGGATTTTTCTTGGCTAAAGCAATAAATTCCTTGGTAGTTTGTGAGTTGACCTTGCTAGTGTTGACAACCAGAACTAAGGGTACCGATGCAATCTGAATAACTGGAATGAAGGCTTTCTTAGCATCGTAAGTTAGCGTGCTCATCCAAGGATTTGTGACAACTGAGGTCGACTCAATCATTAACGTATAGCCATCTGGTTTAGCGCGAGAAAAGTATTCTTCCCCGATGGCACCATTTGCACCTACGCGGTTATCAACCACAACACTTTGCCCTAATTTTTCAGTCAAAACAGGAGCAAGGTTGCGGGCGATTAAGTCAGCGGTGCCTCCTGCCGACATCGGAACAATTACGGTGATGGGGCGATTGGGGTAGTTTCCTGAAATTTGAGCCCAGCTTATACCGCTAGTACTCAAAAAAATAACAAATGTTGCTATTAGCTTATGAAAGCTCAGCATGGGTGTCTCCTCCACGAAATGTTATTTTTAATGTTTATTTTGTTATGGGCCTATTTGAATCCATTCCTCAGGGCTATACAAATACCTTTTTTATGGGTTAAGCTATAACAAATTGTTATGGGTAACTAAAAGTTGGGGTTTAAAAGATGGAATTACGCAGCATTAAGTACTTTGTTGCCATAGCCGAGTTGGGGAACATATCAGGTGCAGCCAAAAAGCTAGGGATAGCTCAGCCAGCCCTGACGAGGCATATTAAGCAACTAGAGGAAGAGCTTAATACCACTTTATTAAACCGCCTTGCACGTGGGGTCCAGCTAACCGCATCAGGAAGGGAGTTTTTGGAATATGCCAACCGTATCCAAGCTGAAGTGGCTCAAGCCAAACATGAGATTACGGGCCAAGGCATAAATCCTGCGGGATCCCTGGTTTTTGGCGCTAGTCCAACTATCTCGACTATCTTAATGCCTAGGGTGGTGGCAGACTCTTTACATGAATTGCCAGACATCAATCTGAAGCTGATCGAAGGCCGCAGTATTCGTTTATATGATTCCTTGCTAACCGGTGTATTAGACATGGCCATATTGACTAATCCACTGCCTTCATACAAGTTGCATTTAACACCCCTAATTACAGAGTCATTGTGTCTTATTGGCATTGCCAACCAACTTCCCAAGGGTCGCGCAACCGATTTAGAGGTGCTGGAAAAAATGCCACTAATACTGACGCCAGGTATGCTATTTCTTGTTGATCGTTTTCAGGCTAGAAAAAAATTAAAATTGAACGTGGTTGCCGAGATTGAATCGATCGAAACAATTCGGAGTTTGGTGAAGGCGGGCGAGGGTGTGACGATTGCCCCATCTACTGCGTTCTTCGTTGAACTCAATAAAAATGAGCTAGATGTGCTGACATTAGAGGTCGATGGTCTTCATCGAGAATTAGTGCTCGCCTCACGAACTGATAATGCGCATTTGCCAGCAGTCCGAGAAATCTCGAGAATAGTGCGATCCGCTGTTAGTAGTCAAATGCTTGATTGGGCTACTAACAGGGTTTAACTCAATATTACAGTTTAATTTTGAGTAATTTGGCTGCGTTTAAGCCTTCAATTTGTTGGCGTTGATCTTTGCTGAGTTTCTTTACAGAGCGAATCAAGCCGAGTGGGTCAACCTCACCCATGTCGTAAGGGTAATCAGTACCCAGCAGTACATGATCAGCACCATACTGCTCAACCATGTGGCCGAGCATAGTTGGATCAAATGTGATGGTATCAAAATACATTTTCTTCAAATAGTCTGAAGGCTTTTTCTTGATGACAGTTCGGCAATCAGGCCGTGCGCGCCATGCATGATCCATGCGAGCCCAATAGTGAGCTAGGTAGCCGCCACCATGGGGAGCCACCACTTTTAGTTTTGGGTGTCTTGCCATCACACCATCAAAAATCAAATGGCTTAATGCGATGGTAGTATCGATTGGGTTACCAATAACATTGTTGAAATAGTGATTCACATAGCGATCAGCTTGCGTTGTTCCCACTGGGTGCAAGAAAATGACAATACCTAGTTCCTCAGCCTTAGCAAAAAACTTTTCAAGACCTAGACTAGGATCGGTAAGGTTTTTACCATTGACGTTGGTGTTGATTTCTACGCCGCGCAAGCCCAGTTTTTTTACGGCATACTCTAACTCTTGAACGGCTAATTTTGCATTCTGAAGTGGGACTGAACCCATACCTACAAAGCGGTCTGGATGCTGAGCGACCAAAGAGGCAATACCTTCGTTCACCTCACGAGCTAGACTTGCTCCAAGATCAGGTTCAGTGAAATAAAAATATTGAAATGGAGCAGGACAAACGGCTTGAATATCAACGCCCATCTTATCCATATCTTTGATACGTTCTTCAATTCCAATCAGTTTGGGATGGCGATCACGCATTTGTTTAACATTGACTTGGCGTGTGAGGTCGTTGGCAAAAATAATTGAAGTGTCATATTTGCCAGCTTGCAAGTGCTCTGTGTGAGCTGCAACTACAGGGTTGAGGTAATGACAATGAATATCAATCACCTTTGAACGACCTTTCTTATCCTTAACAATCGTTTTCTTGAGGCTTGAAGCTACTTTCTTTGCCACAGGCTTGCTTACAGAGCCAGCAACTTTCTTGCTCACTGTTTTCTGCTTTGATCCCTGTTTTAGGCCGGCAATAAATTCATCCGCAGATTGTTCTGCATAAGATTGAGACTGGTCATGACTATGAGTTGGGTCGCTACAGAGCGGTGTGCATGTAAAAAACATATATTTCCTTGATAAAAATTAGAATACGCCTAAATGTTGTGTAACAAGCTCGGGATTGGCTCGAACCTCACTTGATTCTCCCTGGTAAGCAACGTAGCCAGTATTGAGAACGACAAAATAATCAGCCAGATCCATGGCAATGCTAAAGTTCTGCTCCACCAAGATAATGGACAGACCTTCTTCTTTGAGTTTGGAAATCCCTTTGCTCACTTCATGCACGATCAGCGGTGCAAGGCCTTCAGACGGCTCATCTAGTAGTAAAACGTCAGGATTGCCCATGAGTGCGCGACCAATTACTAGCATTTGCTGCTCGCCACCTGAAAGGGTGCCAGCTCTTTGATGCTGGTGATCCTTGAGTTGTGGGAAGAGTTCATAAACTCTTTCTACTGACCATGGATGGGTGATCTTGCGTTTCTGGGCTGCAATGATGAGATTTTCGTAAACACTGAGATTGGCAAATACTCTGCGACCTTGTGGTACTAGGCGAACGCCAGAGCGTGCAATATATTCTGGTTGTAGCTTCTGAATTTCTTTCCCATTGCTAATAATTTTTCCAGCGCTTGCCTTCAGCAGGCCTGACAAGGTCAGCATTGTGGTGGTTTTACCGGCACCATTACGACCTAGCAATGTCAGTAACTGGCCTTGCTTTAAAGAAAAGCTGATGTCATGTAACACATGGCTATCGCCATAGTGCGCATTAACCTTGTCTAAGGTTAGGATGTCAGTGGCCAAGATATACCTCACGCGTTCTCGGATGGTTCACTACAAAATCTCTGTCACCTTCAACAATGAGGCTACCGTAATGGAGTACTGAAATCGTTTCTGCAAAGCTCAGTGCTACATCCATATCATGCTCAATCATGATGATGGTGGTCGTCTTTGGAATGGCGCTAATTAAATCTCGTACAATCATCCGCTCATCAATAGAGAGGCCAGCCAGCGGCTCATCTAGCAAAAGAAGTGATGGATTTTGCGACATCGCTAAAGCAATCTCAACACGCCTTTGCTCGCCGTAGGAAATCTCACTAATAAGCATATCTGCGCGATGTTTAAGACCTACTTGATCTAGCAACTCTAATGCCCTGAGATAAATAGGATCATTTAGTTGTAGCTTTTTGAGTGCCTCCCATTTGCGTTTGCTAGTTCCTAGCATTGCTAAGGCGACATTGTGTGCCAGCGTATTCTTTGGGAATAGGGTAATAATTTGATAAGTTCTGCTAACGCCAACGTGAGCACGAAGATGGGCTGGACTTTTGGTGAGGTCTCTTCCAAACACGGCAATTGTTCCGCTGTCAGAAGCCAGTTCCCCAGAGATTTGATTGAATAGGGTGGTCTTGCCGGCACCGTTTGGCCCAATGATGAGACGTCTCTCGCCTGGCTTGACGGTTAAGCTGAGGTCTTGAGTGACTTTGACGCCACCAAAACTCTTATTCAGGTGTTTAATTTCTAATGCGTTACTCATTTCGTTGTATTCCGCAAGCGACTGATTTTATCTGCAACCCATGGCGTAATTCCGCTTGGCATAAAGAGCACGATGAAGACAAAGACTGCGCCTAGTAGCATATTCCATCTCTCAACGTAGCCCGAAACATAATTCTTCAGAATCATGACCAAGAATGCGCCAATAATAGGCCCCGTTAATGTACCGGCACCACCCGCAATCACACAGAGCAAGGCTTCGGCTGACGAAGTAATCGACATAACCGTTGGATGAATGTACTTATGGAAATAGACATATAGAAGTCCGGCTACTGCACCAAAGAAGCTGGCAAGGACAAAGGTAATCCAGCGAATGAGCCATACATTGAATCCAAGAGCAGTCATTCTCTTCGCCTGGTCTCTTGTGCCGCAAATGGAAGCTCCAAAGGGTGAATGCACTAATCTAGTGATCAAGAGCATGCACGTTAGGAAAATAATTAAAACAAACCAGTAAAAATAGTTACTTTGATCTAGGTTGATATCAAAAGGCATTGGCCTAGTAATGCCAGAAATACCATTATCACCGTTGGTCATTCCAACCCATCGATAGGCTAATCCCCAAAATATCTGGGATAAAGCTAGGGTGAGCATTAAAAAACCAAGACCAGTAGCTCGCAATGCAATCCAGCCAAACAACATACCCATGACTGTTGTAGCCGTGAGCGCTATTGCCGCAGTTGCGCCGTGACTCAGGCCAATTTTGGTGATAAGCCAAGCGGTGATGTAAGCAGATAGACCTAAATACACCGCATGTCCAAGTGAAGTTAATCCACCATAACCAACCAGAAGATTTAGGCTTGAGGCAAAAATAGCAGCAATCAACATCTGACTAGCTAAGTTGATGTAGTACTCTCCGCTATAAAAAGGAATGCTAATCAGAAATATGATGGTTAAAAATCCAGCAAGTTTTTTCATGTGCGAATCGTTCCAAAAAGTCCAGTTGGCTTGAACGCAATGACGACAACCATCGGTAAAAATAAAATCACATAAGCAAGGTCTGGCACTAGCGCGATACCAAAGCTGTAGATGAATCCAACAATGAAGCTGGCTATAAAGGTGCCCACCAAGCTACCAACACCACCCAAGATAACGACAATTAATGCCAGGGGTAGCATGTCAGCATCTAGTCCTGGGTAAGCATTGAAGATTGGGCCACCTAATGTGCCGCCTAAACCAGCCAAGCCTGCACCTAAACAAAAAACAATCGTAAAAAGCTGTGAAGCAGGGATGCCAACAGCGCGGGCCATTTGCATGTCATCAACGCCAGCACGAATCATGGCACCCAAACGGGTTTTCTCGAGGAGTAGATAAAGAGCAATACCAATGATGCAAGAAATAACCAAAATCACAAGTCGATACGCTGGGAAGCTGATACCCAAAAACTGTATCGGTGACTGAAACATGGCAGGCGTCTCAATTGGAATTGGATCACCACCCCAGATCACCAAACAAAAGTCGGCAATGATAAAAGCAAGACCTAGAGTAGCGAGCACTTGACCTTGAGGGTTGCCAGAGAGTCTGCGCAAAATGAGGCGCTCAATAATGCCGCCAACAATGGCAATCACGATCAGCGCAGCAGCAGCAGCAGTAAACATCCCATAACCAGCTCTAATAACGGTGGCACCAACATAAGCACCCAGCATAAATAAAGCGCCGTGCGTTAAGTTCGCGATCCGCATCAAACCAAAGATGAGTGCAAATCCGGAAGATAATAAAAAGAGAAGACCCCCTAAAGCTAAGCTATTGAGGGTCTGAATTGCCCATATCTGCATGTTCAGTAAGACCTATGATTCAAGATTTTTCGCGGGTGGATAGTCTCTTGTGTAAACCGGTTGACCCAAGAAAGACTTAGGATCATATGTCCAGAACTGACTTACGTTAGTGTATGTACGTAGCACGGCGTTGACCAATCGTTTATCTTTTCTCTCAACCTGGCGGATATAGACATCGCCAACAATATTGCCGTATTGATCAAACTTCACTGGACCTCTAGCGGTAGGAATATTGGTTTTCTTCAAAGCAGCCATCAGAGCGTCTTTGTTGTTGGCGTCACCATTAACAGCATTAAGAGCGTTTTCTAACACTGCGCCGCTAACATAAGTACCTGCTGCATAGTAGCCAGGGTCATAGCCAAACGTTTTGCGGAAGCCGGGGGCGAATTTTAGGTTGATTGGATTATCCAGCTCTGCGGAATACCAGCACACTGTCTGAATACCGAGCGCTTCGTCACCCATATTTTTGAGTACGGATTCATCGAGTGCAGTCATGCCGCCCATGATGGCCATTTTGCCGCGCAAACCGTACTCGTTAAATTGACGCACAAAGCGGAATCCGTTTGATCCAGCAAAGCCTAAAAAGATACCATCAACGTTTGTTTTGAGTTGGGCTAAAAAGCTACCGTAATCTGGCGCTGTAAGAGGTGGGAACAACTTTTGAACAATCTTGCCACCATTTTCCTCAAATACCCTTTGGAAGCCAGCATTCATTTCATGGCCATAAGCAATGTCATCTGCAATCATGACCATACGCTTGAATTTCATAATCTTGGCGCAGTAGTCGGCCATGACGTGGGAGCATTGTGCTGAGGAGGATGTAGCACGAACAAACCAAGGGTTTGGTTTGCGTTGTGTCATATCTTCAGCTGCAGCAACCGAAAGGGTTGGAATCTTTTGAGTCTTAATGTAGTCGTCAATAGCAAGCGCTTCAAATGCAGCCAAAGGGCCCATGAGCACTTGTACCTTATCGCGCTCTACCAGTTCTTGAACCTTGGTTTTGGTATTTGCTGGAACTCCGCCAGTATCTGCAACAACCAATTCAACTTTGCGCCCAGCCATCATATTATTGCGCTCATTAAGATACATCATGATGCCGCGCTCCATATCAATACCGCCGGAGGCAAGAGGACCAGTCTTTACTGTGAGTAGGCCAATCCTAATTGGCTCATTAGATTTTTGAGCATTCACTAATGTTGGGACAGCTAGGCCAAGACTTGCAGCACCAGAACCCACCAAAAAATCGCGACGATTGATTGTCATTTTGTCTCCTAATTGATATTTTTATTTGATACTACTTTTGTTATTCGTTAAAGCTTACACTATTTTCGAGGAATAACTGGTAACACTAGGTAGCTTGGTTGATTAGGATCCAAATGAATAGTAGTGTTTCCGTTATATAGTAATGGGGCCCTATCTCTTGGCTCATTGTGTAAAAATGGCCCACATCCTAGTAACTCATTCTTAAAGTTCGACAATTTCAAGCCTGTTTTTTCCGCAAAAATATAGTCCTTGCCGCGGATGGATAGCCCTAGGCGGTATCCAACTGGCAAGACAATTGAAGTGGGCCAGAGCTCAATATCTAACGCGACTTTTTCGCCCGGTTTCAGCATTTGACGTTTTTGGTGCTTGTGATAAGGGCGATAGGGTTTACTGAGGACCTCATCGAGCTCCCGGTGGGAGGCGCGCAACCATCCTTGCGCAATTGGAGTGTGTGGATCTATAGCGCCGGCAAAAGTAATTTCCCTTAAATCAGGTGTGTATGCTCTGAGTACGGCAAATAAGTCAGCATCCGAGGTGTCCGAGGAGATTAGTAGTTTGAGTGCCAATGGCCCAGTGATTTCAGTTTCTTGCTGAAGTGGCTCTGATAGGAAGCTAAGGCCATCCCCTTGGGCTGCAAAGGCAATAGATGAAGCTGTTTTACTGAGATTGATCTCTTTGAGTTGGCCATTATCTTGCAGGTACATTTTTTGCCAAATGGTTCTATCAATTGGCCAAGAGCTTTCCTGGCGCTCAACAAAACCCTTGGGGTGCCGAATTTGCAGGCGAACTGGTTGTTCTTTATCCCAGCCGTTATCCTCACCTTTTAAAAAGTGGGCAAAAAATCGCTTTTGTAGCGCTACCCCGTAATCGGTATAAAAGTGTGTCCAATGTTCTAGGCCATGCATTTCCAGCCATTTATTCTTTGAGGCTGCCCTGATAAAGCTTTCTGAATTACCGCGCAGATGCAGGCCTTGTCCACCCCAATTGCCTGCAGAGAGAAATGGCACGGTAATCTTGTCCCAAGCGGCAGAGCGAGCGCGATGGTATTCATCATCCAAAGGATGTGAAAGGATGTCATCACCAAATTGACAGCGGTTTTTTGCTAATTCAGACTCTGAGAATGTTTCATCACCACATACCAATGCACCAGTGGCAGGGCTTCTAGGGCCACGCTCTCCTAATCCATATTGGACAGTTTTGACTTGCATGTCGTACCAGTTAGCCCAAAAGGTCGATAGGATGCCGCCGTGGTGGGTCATATCTCGATACCAGTCTGCAGCACCTTCCCAGATACACATTGCAGCAAGGTGGGGAGGATTTCTGCTCGCAACTTGCCATTGGTTAATACCAAAATAAGAGACGCCAGACAGACCCACTTTGCCGCTTGACCAAGGCTGAATCCCTGACCACTCGATGCACTGATAGAAATCATCGGTTTCTCTAGGGGAGAAGTGATCAATAAAGCCGGGAGATCTACCGCAACCTCGCGAATCAACGCGAACACAAATATAGCCCTCCGGAACCCATTTTTCAGGATCAACTACTTCCCAGTTCTGGAACAAGTTGCTAGATCCATGGGGGACATCAGGATGGTCCGTAATCATTTTTTGCCAAGCGCTTGGGTAGCCTTCCTGAAATGCCAGACCTTTCGCATAAGGGCCATAACTTAATATCACCGGATATTTGCCTGGTTTTTCAGGGCGGAAGACATCGGCGCGAAGAATGAGTCCATCATCCATCTTGATCGGAACATCCCAATCAATATTCATGCCTGCTCTAAGCTCTGTTTGGACTGTGGAATTATTTTTTAGCATATGTCTCCTCAATACAGCCTTTATGGTTAAATACTTTTTTCTAGATAATATTGCTTTTTTCAAAAATTAAAAAAGAATGCGCTACGCATTCGAACAACAGGAGATAGTATGAAGCTGGGCATTCTCGGAACAGGCCGGATGGGATTCGCCATCGCTGAACATTTATTAGATTTGGGCTATGTCTTAACGGTATGGAACCGAACACCTGCAAAGGCTCAAGGACTGGTTGATCGAGGCGCAGTATTGGCCAAAACACCAGCTGATCTTGCAAATGCTTCAGATGTCATTATTTCTATATTGACGGATGCTGCAGCAATTAACGCAGCTTATACTGGATCAAATGGTGTTCTTAGTAGCGCATTAGCAGGCAAGATTTGCATTGAGATGAGTACCGTTAGACCAGAGACGCAGATTTCCTTGGCGAAAAAAATTGCTGCGCAGGGTGGTGCGATGGTTGAGTGCCCTGTAGGTGGCACAGTCACACCAGCACGTGATGGCAAATTATTGGGTTTAGTTGGTGGCGCAAATGGCGATGTTGAAAAAGTCAGACCTTTACTAGAGAAGATGTGTCGTCGTGTTGAGCACGTTGGCGATATTGGTGCTGGTACTAGTTTGAAGTTGGCTATTAATCTTCCGCTATTGGTCTACTGGCAGTCTCTTGCAGAAGCGCTTGCTTTGGTTGGGTCAATGAAGATTGATAAGGCTAGAATTTTAGATATCTTGTCGGATACATCAGGTGCCCCGATGATTTTAAAAATGCGGATCCCCGCAATACTGGCGGCCTTATCAGGACAGCCAAGCTCAGGAGCCCATTTCAATATTGATTCCATTCGCAAAGATTTACGCACCATGATTGAAGAGGCGGCCGCATCTGGATATGCATTACCAGTTACTTCGGCAGCGCTGTCATCCTTCAATGAAGCCTCAGCAGCAGGCTTGGGGGATGGTGATGGTACAGAATTAGCTGCGTGGTGGTTGGAGAATTCATGTCAGAAATAATTTCATTTCATTTGGATGGTCAAGCGCACTCTCAAGAGCTCGACCCCAATGCAAAACTGCTGTACACCATCCGAAATGATTGCGATGCTAAAGAGGTGCGCTTTGGTTGTGGGGCTGGCAATTGCGGCGCTTGTACAGTATTAATTGATGGTATGCCTGAGCAATCCTGCACAGTTCCTAACTGGGCGGTTGCTGATAAAAAAGTTACCACTGCTGCTGGACTAAAGGAAGATGCTATTGGCAAACTTGTTCTTGATGCATTTATTGAAGAGCAGGCCGCCCAATGTGGTTTTTGTATTAACGGTATTTTGATGTCAGTAACGGCCTTGTTGAAAAAAACTACTAAGCCTAACAAAGAGCAGATTAACGAGAGTCTCAACAGACATTTGTGTCGCTGCGGTACCCATTTAAGAATCTTGCGCGCTATTGATCGTGTCATTCATCAGTTATCAACATCATGAGCCAAAATATAAAAAACGCTTTACCTACAAGCCTTCAAGCAAATCCACTATTGGGTAGCTGGATTCAGTTTGGCGCAAATAACACACTGAGAGTTCTCAGTGGTAAGGTGGAAATTGGGCAGGGCATTAATGCTAGCCTTAAAAAAATTGCCACTTTGCAACTGGGCTTAAATCCTGCGCAATTGGACTTCATAGCGGGCGATACGCAAATATGCCCTGATGAATGGTACACAGCAGGGAGCCAATCGATTGAGGTGGGTGGACATTCATTGGCTTTTGCATGCAAACATTTTAGAAGTTTTTTTGAGGCTGCGGCTGCAAAAGCGCTCTCTTGCAAAGAATCTGACCTTATTTTATCAAATGGCATCTTCAGTTTTAAAGGTCAGTCCATCTCTTACTTTGATTTGCAAAAATCCGTTGAGTACAAGACCTTCCAGCTTGATCAAGCCTGGACCGGTGAATCATTTTCCTTGAAGGGTGAAAAGTCTTCATTAGATGGTTTTGCAAGAGATGATCTCCATGAAAAAATCGGTGGCAAAGGATTCATACAAGATTTAGTCCTGCCGGATATGGTTCATGCGCGTATCTTGCGTGGACCGCATGCCCATGCTGTTGCTGACGATTGGCATTTAGATAAATTGAAGATGCTAGTCGGAGTAGATCAAGTTTTTGTAAGCGGTCAATTTGTTGCACTCATCAGCCTAAACGAATCTGCTCTGGTTACCGCTTATGAAAAAGCACAAACCCTGATTACATGGCGCATCAAATCGGTTTTGCCACAAGAGAAGGGTATGGAAGAATTTCTAACTGGCTTGCCATCAGTGAGATCTGAGCCCATTGTTGAGGGAACTCCCAAACAAGGTTCTGTAAAGCATGTTGCTCGGTACTCTAGGCCTTATATAGCTCATGCCTCAATCAGTCCTTCATGTGCTTTAGCAATGCCAACAGAGGATGATTCTTTATCAGTATGGTCACATACACAAGGTCCTCATAAGTTGCGCGATCAATTAGCATTGGCGCTGAACATGCCTGCTCCAAAAGTCCGCGTTATTCATGTATCTGGACCTGGTTGCTATGGACATAATGGCGCAGATGATGTGGCCTTTGATGCAGCATTTTTGGCACAAGAATTACAGCGTCCAGTACGCGTCCAGTGGATGCGCTCTGATGAGATGTCTGCCGGTCCAGTAGGTGCTGCTAGTTTGGTGGAGCTCGATGCCTCCTTGGACGATAGCGGCTCAATTGTGAGCTGGGATGCGACTGTCTGGAGTCATACCCATATTGCTCGTCCTGGTTGGGGTGAGGGCATTAATTTACTGGGCGCCTGGTCTACGGCCAAGCCAGTTCCCGAGCCAAAACCGGTTGATATGTTTTTGCCAGCAGGAGGGGGGCTCAGAAATATCAAACCCTATTACGACTTACCTAGCCTTAAGGTAAAGCATCATTTCATTTCAGAATCTCCAGTCCGCGTTTCTGCACTACGTTCATTAGGCGCCTATGCAAATACATTCGCCATTGAGTCTTTCATGGACGAGCTTGCAGAATTATCGAATCAGGATCCGATTGCATTTCGTTTAAAACATCAAAGTGATCAGCGTGCTCGTGATGTTTTAGAAAAAGCTGCGCAGATGTCTAATTGGAAGGCCTATCGTCAAGAACTCTCTGAGGCTCAAGATGGTCGTGGCCTAGGCATTGGCTTTGGTAGATACAAAAATAAATCTGCTTTTTGCGCTGTTGTGATCGAAGTTGAAGTTGCTGAATCAGTTAAGGTCAATAAAGTATGGATGGCTGTTGATGCAGGGGAAATCGTTCACTTTGATGCGCTCTTAAACCAGGTGGAGGGTGGCATTATTCAGGCCCTCAGCTGGTCACTTAAAGAAGAGGTTCACTGGAATGAAGTTGGCTCCACCACGATTTCATGGGATGACTACCCAATTCTCAATTTTGATGAAGTGCCCGCCGTAGAAATCGAGTTGATTGATCGCCCTGGTGAGCCTGGTTTGGGTAGTGGAGAGTTGGCCGCAGGACCCATTGCAGCTGCGCTTGCAAATGCAGTGACGCATGCCCTGCAAATGCGCCCACGTCATTTGCCATTCACGCCAGATCGATTAAGCAAAATGATCATGGACTCAAACTAAGTTAAACGCTAAATAAAAAAGGTTTTTATGTCACATACAGTCTCACTCGAATCCATCTCATTAGATTCCGCACTCAAGATTGCGCAACTTACCTTAGAGCATGGTAAGACTTCCAAAATGGCTCCGTTAGCTGTTGCGGTGCTGGATGTTCGTGGAACATTAAAAGCATACCTAGCAAGTGACGGCTCAAGCCTGTTGCGATTCGAAATAGCTCATGCAAAAGCATGGAGTGTTCTTGGTATGGGTTTAGGGGCGCGTGAACTTGAAAGAAGGGCATCTAAGGTGCCCCTCTTTTTTAATAACTTACAAGTATTGAGTGAAGGAAAAATGCCGACTGTCCAAGGCGGTATATTGATTCGCAATGACGCCGGACAGATTATTGGTTCGGTTGGTATCAGTGGCGATACTTCATCTAATGATGAGATTTGTGGGGTTGCTGCAATTAAACAGATGGGATTAATTGCTGATCATGGCGATCCTCAATAAGATTTATTCGACTAATAACAATTAAAAAGATAACGAAATCGACATGAACCAGTTAAAAAGTGAAATTCGTGATGGCATGCAGATTGATTGGGATGCTCCAATTGAAATGGAAGATGGCTTAATTCTACGTGCTGATATTTTTCGTCCAATTGCTGATGGAAAATATCCGGCGATATTATCTTATGGCCCATATGGAAAGGGGTTGCCATTTCAGGAGGGATATAAAACAGCTTGGGACTTAATGTCTCGTGATAATCCTGATGCGCTCGCTGGTTCTAGTAATAAATATCAAAACTGGGAAGTAGTGGACCCTGAAAAATGGGTTCCAGATGGATATGTTTGTATTCGTATTGACTCTAGAGGTGCAGGCCGATCTCCAGGGTACTTGTCTCACAACAATGGTCGCGAAACAAAAGATATGCATTTGTCTATAGAGTGGGCAGCTGCCCAACCTTGGTCTAATGGCAAAGTAGGCATGAACGGTATTTCGTATTACGCCAGTAACCAATGGCGTGTAGCCGCAACCACGCCGCCTCATTTAGCCGCTATTTGTGTGTGGGAAGGCTGGAGTGATGCTTATCGTGAATCCCATCGTCATGGCGGCATTGCTTGTACATTTAGAAAGAATTGGCAAGAAATGCAAGTGAAAACAGTTCAACATGGTGTTGGTGATCGCGGTAAGCGTAACCCCATCACTGGCGATACAGTTTGCGGACCAGAAACATTGAGTGACGAGGAGCTTTTCAAAAACCGAGAAGATATCTGGTTGGCCGTTCTTGAGCGTGAGCTCGACGGGGCTTGGTATAAAGATCGATCTGCAGACCTGTCAAAAGTCAGCGTACCCGTCTTAAGTGCAGCCAATTGGGGTGGTCAAGGCCTGCACCCACGTGGAAACTTTGAGGGTTTTATGAACTCAAGCTCAAAGCAAAAGTGGCTGGAAGTTCATGGCGGATCTCATTGGGCACCTTTTTATACTGACTATGGCGTATCTCTCCAAAAACGCTTCTTTAATCACTTTTTAAAAGATGAAAAGAATGGCTGGGACAAACAACCACCGGTACAGCTACTGGTTCGTCATCCCGGCGAAAAATTTGAGCAACGTTTTGAGAATGAGTGGCCTATTGCTCGGACGCAATGGACTTCTTGCTATTTGAATGGCCCTGATCTGAGCCTTTCTACGGTTAAGATTGGAGACTCTGCATCGGTTGCTTACGACATGATGGGTGAGGGCCTAACCTTTACATTGCCACCGCAACTAAGCGCAATTGAAATTACTGGGCCGATTGCTTTGAAGGTCTTTGCTTCATCCTCAACCAGTGATATTGATTTCTTCGCTATTGTGAGAGTATTTGATCCCAATAATAAAGAAGTGACATTTCATGGCGCATTAGATCCACATACGCCAATTGCACAAGGTTGGTTGCGTGGCTCCCATCGCAAGTTGGATGCGCAGAAAACCCTGCCATACCGTCCATATCACACCCATGATGAGAAACAGCCTTTAGAGCCAAATCAGATTTATGAATTTGATATTGAAGTATGGCCAAGTTGTGTTGTGGTTCCGCCTGGTTATCGAATTGCATTAACAATTCGTGGAAAAGATTATGAACACGATGGTGAGGCAGCTACACTCTCTAATATGAAAAATCCAATGAAGGGATGTGGTCCATTTGTTCATGATGATGAGACTGATCGGCCGCCTACTATTTTTAACGGTAAGGTGAAGCTTTATACCGGTAAAGATCATCCATCAGCACTCTTATTACCTGTTATTCCAGCAAAATAATATGAAGCCAATTCTTGCCAAGGTTTGCACAGTCATTTTTACTGTACTCATTGGAGCGACTGCTTTTGCACAAAGCTATCCGAATCGCCCAATTAAAATTATTATCCCTTTTCCACCTGGCGATACCTTGGATATGATGACTCGCATCATCGGCCCCAAGATCAGCGAGCGCTTAGGTCAACCTATTGTGATAGAAAACCGACCTGGTGCATCTGGTGTGATTGGGATGGATTTAGTATCAAAGTCTAAACCTGATGGGTATACATTGGTGGCGGCCCAAGGTGGCAATATGGCGGTACTTCCCCACACCACCAAGATCGTCACTTACAACCCCTTAAAAGATTTCTCTTTAATTGCCGTATCTACCTTTAACTACATGGCAATTGCTGCCAGTCCGAATGCACCATTTAAAACTTTTCCACAAATGATCGCATGGGCAAAGGCTAATCCTGGCAAGCTGACAGTTGGTACAAATGGCGAGGGCGGCTTTCCACATATGACGTTTGAACATTTGGGTGTTGCAGCCAACATTAAATTTACCCATGTGCCTTATAAAGGGGCATCTCAGGTTGTAACTGACCTAGCAGGCGGTCAATTGATGGTGGGAATCGCTGGAATTAGTAGCTTTGCACCGCATGCTCGTGCTGGCACCGTGAATTTAATTGCTATTACCAGCAAGGAACGAGTGGCGCTATGGCCAGATACCCCAATCGTTGCCGAAACCATTCCTGGATGGGTCGCAGGGGGTTGGTTTGGTTATGCGGGACCAGCAGGCCTGCCACGCGAAATTGTGATGCTATGGAATGCGGAGATTAACCGTGCGTTTAAGTTGCCTGAAGTCATTGACGCAATGACGAATGCGGGGATGATTATTACTACCGAGCCCCCAGAATTCTTTACACAAGTATTAGCGTCTGATTATGCCCGTTATGGCAAGTTGGTCAAAGATATTCAGTTTGTGCCTCAGTAGATCTGAAGCACAAACTTTTAATTATTTACTTCTTGGAGCTCATCCGCTTCAAAACGGCGTATACAGCAGCGGTATCGTGATCTGCATGGCCTGAACCCATCGCAGCGTTATAGATTCCCTGACATGCAGCAAAAGTCGGTGCGGGGGTGTTGCTAGCAGCTAGCGCTTCTGTAATCAGTTTCATATCTTTTTGCCAGGTAGAAACTTTCATGGTGGCTTCTTCCCAATTACCTTTTGCCATGACTGGACCCCGAACATCTAGCATTCTGGAGCCACCGGCACCGTCTGAGAGAACTTTGGTAGCAAGAGCAGGGTCGATGCCGCAATTTGCGCCAAACAGAAGTGCTTCTGCAGTAGAGACGTTATGGATAGCCACCAATAAATTAGCCATAAATTTCATTTGCATGCCGTTACCAAACTTACCAAGATAGTAGTGGGCTTTGGTAAAACCAGAGAAGACCTGCTCAATTT
>CANGEC010000012.1 GCA_947452625.1 Burkholderiaceae bacterium | reverse complement strand
GTTAAGAAATACAAAAAAGGTGATGAAGTTGAAGCCACCGTATTGGCAATTGATGTTGAGAAAGAGCGTATCTCTCTCGGTATCAAGCAATTGTCTGGTGACCCATTCAATAACTACACATCCGTAAGCGACAAGGGTAGCCTTGTTACTGGTACTGTGAAGGCTGTTGATGCTAAGGGTGCAACTATTCACTTGGCTGATGAAGTTGAAGCTTACTTGCGCGCTTCTGAGATCTCAACCGATCGCGTTGAAGATGCACGCAATGTATTGAAAGAAGGCGACAGCGTTACTGCAATGATCATCAATATTGATCGTAAGTCACGTGTTATCAATCTTTCAATCAAAGCAAAAGACAGTTCTGATCAACAAGATGCAATGAGCAAGCTCCAAGGTGATGCGCAGTCTGGCACAACCAATTTGGGTGCTTTGTTAAAAGCAAAATTGGACAATCAGGGTTAAGGCAATATCGCCGCTTTCCATCAGGAGGGCGGCGATTTTTTTTGATAGATCATGACAGATCAAGAGCAACAAGCCATTACTCGCTCCGAACTCGTGGAGAGCCTCGCGGAACAATTTCCGCAGCTCTTGCCTAGAGACGTCGAGCTAGCAGTAAAAACTTTGCTGGATACTATGACTCATGCTTTAGCTGAGGGTAAGCGTATTGAGTTGCGCGGCGTGGGAAGCTTTGTACTTCATCATCGTCCTGCACGCACCGGTCGCAATCCAAAGTCTGGTGATAAAGTCTTGATTCCAGAAAAACGTGTTCCGCATTTTAAGCCTGGCAAAGAGCTGCGTGAACGAGTGGATTACAAGCCATTGAAACAGGCGGGCCCCAAAGAGGGTTCTGGTGCCTAACATTCAGGCTCATCCTCAGTGGTCCATTCGGGCCATTTTTTTATTTAATTTCTGCACACCATGATTCAGATAGCGACATCCTGGCTATTGCTCTTACCAGTCATGTTTGGTGTTGGCTGGTTAGCGGCGCGTTGGGATCTGCGTCTTGAGAATCGAATGGATGAACGCGAGCGTATGCGTCAGCAGCGCTCAACTTTTAAAGGTTTAAGTCTTCTTCTAAATGAGCAACCTGACCAGGCGATTGAAACCCTCGTGAAGATTGCACAACTAGATCCTGAAACCGTTGAGCTACATTTTTCATTAGGTAATTTATTCCGTCGCCGCGGCGAAACTGAGCGAGCGATTAAAGTTCACCAACACTTGGCTAATCGCGATGACTTAAAGCCGCGTGATCGTGACCATGCCGCTTATGAATTGGGTCGTGACTTTCTGCGTGCTGGCTTATTGGATCGTGCTGAGGCATCTTTGAATCGCGTTGGCGAAGGTAAATTTGCAGTTCCAGCAAAAGAAAGCTTGCTGGAGATGTATCAAGTTGAGCGTGACTGGAAAAAAGCGATCATCGCTGCGCATGAACTTGAGACTTTGCAAGGTAAGTCACATCAAACTGAGATTGCTCAGTTTCATTGTGAATTAGGTCAAGAGGCTCTTCGCCGTAAAGATTTTCAGGATGCTGAGCAGTCCATTCAGCGTGCTTTACAAGCTGTGCCGAATCATGCGCGTGCTTTGATTTTGCAAGGCGACTACTTAATGGCAACAGAGAGACCAGCTCAGGCTATTGAGGCGTGGAGCATGATTGCCAATCTACATCCAGCCTATATGCATTTATTGGCTGATCGCTGGATGTTGGCGCATACCGAGTTAGGAACAACTGACGAGGGACTTGATCGTTTATGTGAGCTATTAAAGACGCAAGCATCGGGCGAGCTCTTAGATATCACGCACAGGCAGCTCATGAAAATTCGCGGCCCTCAAGCAGCTAACGTGATGTTGTCAGAGGTTATTCAGCATTCCCCAAGCTTAAGCGCCTTGTCAAAGTTGGCTGAAACGCGTTTAGCGATCGAAGAGAATGGTGCACACCCAGAGAGGGTGATTGAGCTACAGTCGATCTTAAATATTTTGCGTCAGCGCACTACTAGCTTGGCTAGATATACTTGTGGCAATTGTGGTTTTAGGGCGCGTCGATTTTATTGGCAGTGTCCTGGTTGTAATAATTGGGAGGCATACTCCCCAAGACGTACTGAGGGTGCTGCGCCAAGCGGTCCTTCAATGTAATGTCTTGAATCGATTAAAGATTATTTAGGAGCTCATTTGAAGGTCACCATCATCGGCAGCGGTTACGTAGGTTTGGTTACAGGCGCTTGCTTGGCTGAGCAGGGTAATAATATTTTCTGCCTAGATCTAGACCCTAAGAAGATTGAGATTCTTAATTCCGGCGGCGTTCCTATTTATGAGCCAGGCCTTAAAGAGATGATTGAGCGCAATCGGGCTGCAGGTAGGTTGCAGTTCTCTACTGATATCGCTGCATCAGTAGCTCATGGCGACATTCAATTTATTGCAGTAGGCACACCCCCTGATGAGGACGGTTCTGCTGATTTGCAGTATGTAGTCGCTGCAGCTCGCAATATTGGCCGTCATGCAACTACTTCAAAGGTTATTGTTGATAAATCGACTGTGCCAGTAGGTACTGCAGATAAAGTATCAGCAGCCATCAAAGAAGAGCTAGAAAAAAGAGGGCAGCCAGCCGACCTATGTTCAGTAGTATCTAATCCAGAATTTTTAAAGGAAGGCGCAGCAGTAGAAGACTTTATGCGTCCCGACCGGATTGTGATTGGCACGGAAAATACGCCAGCAGGCTTGCGTGCAAAAGATCAAATGCGCAAACTGTACGCACCTTTTAATCGCCACCACGAGCGCACCTATTACATGGATGTAAAGAGTGCGGAATTAACTAAGTACGCTGCTAATGCAATGCTGGCAACCCGTATTTCATTTATGAATGAGTTAGCAAACTTGGCTGATCTCGTAGGTGCTGATATTGAAGCTGTACGTCAAGGTATCGGCTCTGACTCACGCATTGGTTATGGTTTCTTGTACTCAGGTACTGGTTATGGTGGATCTTGTTTCCCTAAGGATGTTTCGGCCCTTTCTAAAACCGCTAGAGAGCATGGTAGGGATTTAAAGATTTTAGATGCTGTGGAAGCGGTGAATGAGCTCCAGAAATACATCCTGGTCGAGAAGATTGAAAAACGTTTCGGTAAAGATCTCAAGGGCATGAAATTTGCACTTTGGGGATTGGCATTTAAGCCTAATACCGACGATATGCGCGAAGCTCCAAGCCGCGTCATCATTCAAGAATTAGTAAAGCGTGGTGCCTTGGTAGTGGCGCACGATCCAGTAGCGATGCCGGAAGCTCAGCATTGCTTGGAAGCAGATTTCAAGGACAATCCAGAAGGTCTGAAGAAGGTTTCTATGGTGGATAACCCAATGGCAGCCCTAGATGGTTGCGATGCGTTGGTTATTGTGACTGAGTGGAAGGCCTTCCGTAGTCCAGATTTTGATCAAGTGATGCAAAAACTCACACGCCCAATCATATTTGATGGCCGTAATCTATATGAGCCGGGTGCTATGCAGGAATTAGGGATTGAGTACTATGGCATTGGGCGACATAATTAAGTAAGTGCAAAATAGTCCTATGGAAAAAGCAAATCGAGACCAGTTTTCTAAAACCCGCCTACTAGTGGTTGGCGATGTCATGCTTGATCGCTACTGGTTTGGGGATACCAATCGCATTTCTCCTGAGGCGCCTGTGCCAGTAGTGCAGGTTGGCAAAATCGACGAGCGTTTAGGCGGCGCAGCTAACGTTGCGCGTAACGTAGCAGCTTTGGGTGCCAATACAACCATTCTCGGTATTGTTGGCAATGATGAACCTGGTAAGCGTGTGGGTGAGTTGCTCAAGTCTGGCGGCGTTGATAGTCAACTAGAGGTAGATAAGGATGTACCGACCATCGTAAAGTTGCGCGTGATTGCACGCCAGCAACAACTTATTCGTCTTGATTTTGAAGAGACCCCAAGTGAAAAAGCGCTTGCCCATAAATTAGAGCGTTTTGAAAAATTAGTTGGTAGTGCCGACGTGGTAATTCTGTCGGATTACGGTAAGGGTGCATTGGGTCAAGTGGCTCATATGATTGAGCAGGCTAGGGCGCAGAATAAAGTCATCTTGGTTGATCCCAAGGGCGAGGACTATGAAAAGTATCGCGGTGCTACTGTCTTAACGCCCAACCGTAGTGAGTTGCGCCAGGTAGTTGGCAAGTGGACCAGTGAAGAAGATCTGACTAATAAAGCGCAGGCCCTCAGAAAATCTTTAGATCTTCAAGCTCTGTTACTAACCCGCTCTGAAGAGGGTATGAGTTTATTTACCGAAGCTGGTGTCAGTCATGTAAAAGCGCAAGCGCGCGAGGTATTTGATGTATCTGGTGCAGGTGACACCGTAATCGCAACTTTAGCTGTTGCATTGGCTGCGAAGTGGCCATTAGAAAAAGCAATGGCCTTGGCAAATCGTGCCGGTGGTATTGTGGTTGGTAAGCTTGGTACTGCAACTGTTACTTCAGAGGAATTACAGTGACTATTATCGTAACTGGCGCCGCTGGTTTTATTGGTGCAAATATTGTTCAAGCGCTCAATGCGCGTGGTGAAAAAAATATCATCGCCGTGGATGATCTTCGTCCTGCAGATAAGTATCGCAATCTTGCTGATCTAGACATTATTGATTATCTCGACAAAGATGAATTTCTAGAAGCTTTTAGAAGCGGCAAGTTTGGCAAAGTAAAGGCAGTATTCCATGAAGGCGCATGCTCTGACACGATGGAGACTGATGGCATTTTCATGATGGCGAACAACTATCGCTATACCATGGACTTGCTGGATATCTGTACTGCGCAAAAGGTGCAACTCCTGTACGCATCTTCAGCGGCTACCTATGGTGGCTCTGATGTGTTTGTCGAGAGTCGTGAGCATGAGAAGCCACTCAATATCTATGGCTACTCTAAGTTCTTATTTGATCAGGTGATGCGTAAGCGTTTTGCAGAAAAAACAAATACTGCGCAGGTAGTTGGTTTCCGCTACTTTAATGTATATGGTCCACGTGAATCGCATAAAGGCCGTATGGCATCTGTAGCATTTCACCAATATCACCAGTACAAGGCTAACGGCCATGTAAAACTTTTCGGTGAGTATGGTGGTTACGGTCCTGGCGAACAAAGTCGCGACTTTGTTTCAGTAGAAGACGTAGTTAAAGTGAACCTCTTTTTCTTGGATCATCCAGAAATCAGTGGCATCTTTAATTTAGGTAGCGGTCGTGCGCAACCATTTAATGATGTTGCACATGCAGTGGCTAATGCAATGCGCAAGCTTGATAAAGCCAAGCCAGCAACACTGCAAGAATTAGTAAAAGAAAAAGCTATCGAGTACATTCCTTTTCCGGATGCGCTCAGAGGTAAATACCAGTGCTTTACTCAAGCAGACCTTACGAAACTTCGTGCAGCAGGGTATACCGAGCCCTTCCTAGATGTTGGGCAGGGTGTAGGCTGCTATATTGAATGGCTAGAGGCCAATTCTGGTTTTCTAGCTAATCCACTTTAGGCTATAAAAAGCATCTTTTACAGGTACTAATTCATTAAAAAGCTAGGTATCTCTACTGAGCATCTCCATGTCGGATCTGAGCTACTATATTGCTTATAAAAACTAGGGGATTCCTATGCGCAAACTTTCAATCATTGCCGCATTAATGCTGTGCTGCAGCATGACATTGTTTTCTTCACAATCATTTGCGGTGCCGAGCAAAGATGATGCTGATGTAGAAAATATTAAAGCGCCACCGAGAGATATAAAAGATATTTTATTGGTCTTGAATCAGTCTCGCGCTGATAAGACTCTAATTGAAAAGGCAACAAAAATTTTAGCCTTACCGGTTCCAAATACCACCGATCCAGAAACTCTTAATCACTATTACTACCGCCGTGGAAATGCGGAGGAGGCCCTCGAGAATAGCAGGGGAGCGTTAGAGAATCTTAAAAAAGCGGCTATTGAATATCCTAGTGCGAATGTTGAACTGCGTATTGATGAGATGTTTCATTATGCCCAGCAAGAGGCATTGCGTGGCAACACACTGACCGCCAAAAAAGTAATTGAAGATGTTAAGGCAATTATTCCCCAGAATCTCCGGGGTTGGATGTTGACGATGGATCGCCAAGTAACAGGTTTTTGTTTGGCGCTTGGAGATTTTGAATGTGCAAAAGCATCATTAAATAGTTTAGAAAATAATTACAGTACATTGATGAGTACCGCTAGAAATCCTAACTACTTATTTCGCTTGAGTTGGGAAGTTAATTATGAGGCAACTCGCGCTAGATATTTTTTAGTTGAAGGCAAGTTCCTTGAATCAGAGCGAAGCTTGAGGAAGTCTTTGTCTTTAAACCAGCAAATTCTTGATGGTATTAAAGATAGAGGAAAAGATTCATTGGATAATGAAAAGCGGATATTGCAAGATTCCACTAGCAATGTACGCGGTTTTTATACGCAGCGTGTATATCTTATGAACGATATGGCTAGAGCTTTTTTAGGGCAAAGAAGGTTGGTGGATGCTGAGTATTGGTCTCGTGAAGCAACTATGTTGGCAATTACTCAATTTGGCCCAAATTCAGGAAGAACAGCCCAGGTATTGCTCACGCTGACTAGAGTGGTCGCAGAACAAGGTCGCAACGCTGAAGCAGTTTTACTTGGCAATGCTGCTTTAAAAGTAGCGCAACAATCAACAAACTATCCAGGATCTATTTTGATTGCTGGAGCGCGCAAGACGTTGGCCTCAGCTTTAGTGGCCGATGGCAAATATGCGCAAGCCGATAAAGTATTTTCTGAGATGGTAGAGGGCGTAAAAGGCGATCCTGAGATAGCGGCAAAATATCCTTCGCAAGATTTAGATTGGGCGCTCGCATTAATTAAGACTGGTAAAGCATCGCAAGCGGTGGCCATGACAAAAGAAATGCTTGCCAAGAGCGGCTCCCGCATGGAAAAGGGGTCAACTCGTCTAGCGATGCTAACTGCCTTTAATGCCTCATCTTTGCAGGCAGCAGGGCAGTTTTCTGAGGCTCTAGCTGAATTTAAAATATCTGTACCAATTTTGATTAATCAGTCTCGAAATGATACTGAAAATGCCACAGAGAGTATTCGTCAAACTCAGCGCATGACTTTTATTCTTGAGAGTTACCTGGCCTCTCTTGCCCAGCAAGCAAAGGGCGATTCTTCTGGAGCGGCTGCAGCAGAGGCATTTCAAATTGCTGATTTGGCAAGGGGTAGCGGGGTGCAACGCGCATTAACATCAAGCGCCGCTCGTGCCAATATCACTGACCCGCAATTAGCATCGCTGGCACGCCGCGAGCAAGATCTGCAGCAGCGCATCAATACATTAACTGAGTTGCTTACTGGTTTATTGTCTGCCCCTCCAGATCAACAACTCCCTGCCGTCCAAGCTAAGATCCGTGCTGATATCACCGGCTTTAAGTCTCAACGCGAAGATCTTAAAAAAGAAATTGAACGTAAGTTCCCAGACTATGCCGAGCTTATGGATCCTAAGCCCGCATCTGTAGAGCGCACCCAAAAAGCACTTAAGCCCGATGAGGTTCTAGTCTCTTGGTATTTTGGTGATAATGTTGGTTATGTCTGGGCGATTACTAAAGATAAGCCTGCACAATTTTCCCAGCTCTCAGTAGGACGTTCTCAGGTAGCAAAAGAAGTGGCGCAATTACGTAAAGCGCTCGATCCTGGTGTTGCGACAATTGATGAGATTCCGGCTTTTGATGTAGTGCTAGCCAATCAACTTTATCAACAAGTGCTTGCACCAGTACAAAGTGCTTTTGTAGGTAAAAAAGTAATGCTGACTGTGCCGCATGCTGAGCTTGGTCAATTACCTTTATCCCTCTTGGTCACTAAGCCGACCGCTCAGCCAGCCAAGGGTGGCGCAACCCCATTTATTGGGTACAAATCAGTACCTTGGCTAACAAGAGAAATCGCGGTAGCTCAAGTACCCTCTGTAACTGCATTAACTGCATTGCGTTCGCTACCTCCCGGCAATCCCAATCGTAAGAGTTTTATTGGCTTTGGCGATCCTTACTTTAGTGCGCAGCAAGAGCAACAAGCAGATAAACAGGTAAAAGCTACTCAATTGGCAACCCGCGGTAAGCCTCTTAATCTACGAAGCGCTCCAAAGACTTCGGGTGTTAGCTCTGCCGAGTTGGCGCTCTTACCGCGATTGCCGGATACGAGCACTGAGCTTGAAGAAATCGGTAAAGCTGTTGGTGCGGGTGATGGTGATATCTTCTTACATCGTCAAGCCTCTGTGAAACAAGTGATGTCTACCGACCTATCTAATCGCAAGGTGGTCATGTTTGCTACTCATGGACTGGTTCCTGGAGAGTTGAATGGTTTAACTCAACCTGCATTGGCTTTATCTTCCCCCGATGTCACTGGCGACAAAGATGATGGTCTTCTAACAATGGATAAAGTGTTGACCTTAAAGCTTGATGCAGATTGGGTTGTGCTGTCTGCGTGCAATACCGCTGCGGGTGAGGGTGCCGGATCTGAAGCAGTCTCTGGCCTTGGTAGGGCCTTCTTCTTTGCTGGCGCTAAAGCGCTCTTGGTATCAAATTGGCCAGTAGACTCAGTCGCTTCGAGAACGATGATGACTGACCTCTTTAAAAATCAGCAAAAAGCTCAAGGCACCAGTAAGGCTGAGCTCCTAAGACAAGCTATGCTGAATCAGGTCGATCAAGGTGGTGTGAGTGAGGGTGGCAGTATGAAGTACTCCTACGCCCACCCCTTGTTTTGGGCTCCCTTTGTAGTAGTTGGAGATTGATTTAAGATCTAATTTTGGATTATTTTGATTATTTGAGGCTTTTATGAAACTGAGTCATTTATTACTTGCTGCATCTCTAATTATTTCCGCGCAAGCGGGTTTTGCTGCATCTTTGATCAGTGCAAAAGAAGCTGCTTTACCACCAGCAGCTGGAACACTTGCCACTCGTGGTATTTCTCGTGGGCCAGCGATTAAGTTAAATTCACCAGAGGCAGATACCCCTGTGATGGCACCATTTGATTTCAAGGTGAGCTTTGAGCCACGCGGTGATGCAAAGATTGACCCAAGTTCAGTAAAAGTGGTTTACATGAAATCACCTTTTGTGGATTTAACGCCTCGCTTAAAGAGCGCCATCTCCGCTAATGGCATTGATTTTGCAAAAGCTGACGTTCCTCCAGGAACTCACACTATTCGAGTAACAGTCAAAGATAGTGAAGGACGTGAAACAAATTCAGTACTGAATTTGGTAGTGAACAAATAATGAATTGCCCATATTGCCTGTCTGCAGTTTCGGAGGAGGCCCACGTCTGCAAAACCTGTAGTCGTGATCTTTATCTCTTTAAACCAATGATGGCGAAGATTGCTGGTTTGGAAGGACAGTTAGCGGCAATTCCGAGTCAGGAAGCTTACGAGTTAAGAATTGCAGAGCTTGAGTATTTGCTGGATGAACAAGATCGCAAACTTTCAAATAGGTCTTTTTTTACTTGGGTAAAAGACGTTGCCATGTATCTGGTCGTGCCTTTGCTTTTGTTGTTGCTAGCGCATTGGTTAATTGCAGTTGTTTACGACACCAAGATGATTTACCTGCGCATTATCTCCATGATTATTCCGCTTCCTTTTGCTTATTTCTTATTTAGGGGTCATGCACACAAGCTTTTCCCCTGGTTCGTTGGCGTAGTCTTTTTAGCCATTGCTTCAGTGATTGGTATGAGTTGGATTACTAGCTTGGTAGATCACTCACCGGTTTGGCCTCAAAACCTATTCGAATGGAAAGAAGTTTTGGAATACTCTGCGAGTATTGCCTTTAGCTTCTTGACTGGCATGTTGCTAGGAGGAGTTGCCTATGCAAGCAAGCAGAGACGTCGTCAGGCAAGCATCATGAATGCGCTAATTAAGGTGGCATCAAGCCAATCTGCGGGTGGTGTTTCTATTCAGGGAGTTTTTGGGATCATGAAAACCCTGCAAGAGCATGGCGGCACTGTGGTTGCATTGGGGACTACAGCTATTTCAATCTATACCGGCCTTAAGGGAATCATTGGTAGCTAGATTTTTATTGGCGCTGTGCATGTGCCAAGCATCCTTAAGCGTTCAAGGGCAAGTATTTGATGTTCCGCATCCGCAAGATGTACCTACACGTACACTTTTGATCGGCGTACAAAATCCCAAAGCTCTTGTTTTATTATTTCCCGGCGGTGGAGGCGTATTAAACCTCAAGGATGATGGTTCTACTACGAATCAACATACTTTTGTACGTTCGCGTAATTTATGGGCTCAGTATCGAATTGATGCTGTGTTAGTGGATGCACCCTATGATTTAGGTGATTTAAAGAGGGGCGATCATAGAGGGGCTAGTGATCATCTAACGCGGGTGGGGGAGGTTGTTAGTTTTTATAGGCTGAAGACCAATTTACCTATTTGGATTTTTGGTCACAGCATGGGTACATCCACTGCTACACGTTTTGTAAATCAACTAAACCAAGAGTCAGGGCAAGTTAAGGGGATTATTATCGCCGGCACCGTAAGAACAGCCTATCTTGAAGATGGCGTGAAAATTCCGGTAGAAGCTATTCATCATGCGCTAGACCAATGTCCTGGAACTCCCATTTCAAATCCAGAGCGAATAATTTCTGAAAGGGATAAAAATACAGTGTCACACCTCGAGGTAATAGAGGGCGGCATTAGTGAGGGCGATATTTGCCAATCCTTTGCTTATCACGGGTTTAATCAAACTGAACCAGAGCTTATTAAGCGCGCTGCCCAATTTATCTTGAGCCAATGACATTCTATCTGTCGGACTTTACTGATTGATTTGACTGCTTAATTTTTAAGTCAACTTCCCTTCATATTATTCGTTGTAAACGATCCGCGCACACTTTGTGTCCGTGGATTTTTTATTTACTACTGGAGAATGTATGAGTCGATATTTCAATGTGGGCGTTGTAACTGGTTTAATTAGATCTGCTGCTCTTACAGCAGTCTTGGCAGTCTCTTCTCTTGGAGTAGTTATTGCATCTCCTATTAATGTCAATACTGCCACTCAATCCGAGTTAGAGAGTATTAAAGGTATTGGCCCGTCAAAAGCCAAAACCATTATTGCTGAGCGTTTGGATGGCGGCCATTTTCAAGATGCCAATGACTTACAAAAACGGGTAAGAGGTATTGGCATGAAATCTGTCGAAAAGATGGTGGATAACGGCCTAACGATTGAGGCTCCAAGCTCTTTTCGGGAGCCTAATGGCCGGACCAAGAAAGAAGGGGGTGCCTCTAGCAGACGCAATTCGCGTAATCAGAATAGTCATCGCAATCAGCCGGAGCGTGCGGGAGCAGGTCGCAGAAATTAAGCTCTTTCGCGTGTAGGCGAGCTTATGGCTAAAATGGCTTTATGAGCAAACCTTCTTACCTGACTATTTCACAAACTGTAGGCAATACGCCTTTGGTTCAACTGCAACGGATTCCGGGGTTGGAGAATTCGAATCGCAATAATGTGATTTTGGGTAAGTTAGAAGGCAACAATCCAGCCGGGTCGGTGAAAGACCGACCTGCGCTGTCGATGATCATGCGCGCACAAGAGCGTGGCGAAATTAAACCGGGCGACACCCTGATTGAAGCAACTAGCGGCAATACTGGAATTGCTTTGGCTATGACAGCTGCGATGCTGGGCTACAAAATGGTATTGGTAATGCCGGAGAATCAAAGTATTGAGCGTCGCCAAAGTATGGCTGCTTATGGGGCTGAATTGATTTTGACAGCCGCTTCTGGTGGTATGGAGTTTGCGCGAGATTACGCGCTTCAGCTACAGAGAGAAGGGCGAGGTAGGTTACTGGACCAATTTGCTAATCCCGATAATCCACGTGCTCATATTGAAACTACCGGGCCAGAGATTTGGCGTGATACTGATGGTCAGATTACCCATTTTGTTTCTGCGATGGGAACTACTGGAACCATTACTGGTGTCTCGACTTATCTCAAGTCAATGAATCCTGAGATTCAGATTATTGGCGCACAGCCTGAAGAGGGTTCACAAATTCCAGGGATTCGTAAATGGGCTCCCGAGTATTTGCCTAAGATTTATCAGGGTGACAAAGTCGATCGCATTGAATATGTTACGCAAGCCGATGCAGAAGAGATGGCCCGCCGTTTGGCGGCAGAAGAAGGTATCTTCTGCGGTATATCCGCTGGGGGTGCTTTAGTTGTTGCCCTACGCATTGCCCGTCAGGTTGAGAATGCGACCATCGTATTTATTGTTTGCGACCGCGGCGATCGCTACTTATCTACGGGCGTGTTTCCAGCTTAATTAGTCTTAGACTTTTTCTTAGCGCTAGACTTTTTGGGCTTAGGCTTTTCACTGGTGCTTTTACTGCTTGTAGCTTTGTTGGCGCTTTCTACCGGCACTACACTCTGATTCTTATATCCCATAGCTTCTGCAAACTCAGCAACACTTTGTGCATAGAAGTAACTACGGTTGTATTGAACAATCGTTAGAAAGTTATTTAAGCCGACAAAGTATTGCACTTGATCTGTGCCGTCTTTATCTGGGTAGGGTAGATCCACAATAAATGCTTTGCTACTTGGCTCAACGCCACCACTTTGTAAGTCGCCCTGTTGTTTGGTCAAAATCCCTTTTTCAATTAGATTCTGAACAGTATGTTTTAGCTGGGGTTCACCGTCAGCCAATTCTTTAGCAGCTGCTATGGCATTGGCTTGCACGGGAAAAGAGATTGGCATGCCACTTTGCCAACCATGTTTTTTCATGAAGTTACCAACACTGGCAATTGCATCTTTTGGACTCTGCTTTAAATCAATTTTTCCATCACCATCGCCATCGACCGCAAAGCTGCGAATACTGCTAGGCATAAATTGGGGGAGGCCGATTGCACCCGCATAGGAGCTATTTTGATTAAGGCAGATGCTAAAGCGTGCGCTATTGACGCCTTGGGCATTGTTCTTCGCCGGCAAGCTTCCTCCAGCTTCTGTCCAGCACAAAAGAATAAGTTCTTTGAGTTGATCTTTAAAAAGTTGTTCTCTGGCGGGTTTATTGGGGGTCTCAGGGTAACTAAAGGCCAGGGTAGATAGAACATCTTTTACTCGGAAATTACCTGTCTGGCGGCCGTAAATGGTCTCAATGCCAATAATGGCAACGATGATTTCAGCAGGAACACCAGAATCTTGTTCGACTTGGCTTAAAAAGGCCTGATTTTCTTCCCAAAAGGCCTTTCCAGCCTTCAGGCGGACTGGCTCAATAAAGCGCTTGCGGTAGGCGAGCCAATTCTTCTTAAAAGTACCCGATGGGGGTAATACCAATTTGCGTATTGAGGGAATCGTTTTAGCATCTAGGAAGCCCGATTCTAGGCTTTCTAGAGGGATTTGCTGGCTTTGGGAAACCTGGCTTAGCAATTCATTCAGGTTTTGACTAAATCGTGCTTCAGTTACCGCATCATCAGCTTGGTTTACGATGGATTGCTCAGGCCTAGTTGGTGGGGTTGACGTGCTTGAGCAAGCAGCAAGAACCAAGGCCAGTAGTAAGCAGGAGATACGAAGATTCATGCGCGCTGTAATGGATTTTTGAGAGATAAACACGTTTGATTAGATTATAAAAATTATAGTTTTGCTATTGAGGATTTAGAGTAATGACAACAGGATACATAACTCATCCAGACTTTCTGAAACATGAGATGGGAAGTCACCATCCAGAGTGCCCCGAGCGAATTCAGGCGATCAATGATCAATTGATCCGCAGTGGCGTAGATCGCTTTCTTCATCATTTAGATGCCCCCTTGGCAACTGAAGATCAATTGGAATTAGTGCACAGCCCCGACCATGTGGCATTTGTTAGAGACCGCGCCCCAGAGAGCGGTTACTTCATGCTAGATGGTGACACTATTATGAACCCTCATACCTATAGAGCATCTTTACGCGCTGCTGGCGCTGCCATTGCCGGCGTTGATGCGGTAATGAAGGGCGAAGTTGAAAACGTATTTTGCGCCGTAAGACCGCCCGGTCATCATGCTGAGCCAACCCGTTCTATGGGATTTTGTTTGTTTGATAACGTTGCTATCGCAGCTCGCTACGCTCAAGAGGCCTACGGCATTGAGCGCGTTGCCATTATTGATTTTGATGTGCACCATGGCAACGGCACTGAGGCTGCATTCTTTAACGACCCCAATGTCATGATGTGCAGCTTCTTCCAGCATCCTTTCTACCCATACAGCGGGTTAGATCCTTCGGACAATATGGTGAATGTGCCATTGCCAGCATCGACTCGTGGCGATGTAGTGCGCTCGATTGTGGAAGAGCGCTGGCTACCAGCCCTACGTAACTTTGAGCCTGAGCTCATTATTATTTCTGCTGGATTTGATGCGCATCGTGAAGATGACTTAGGTCAAATGGGTTTGATTGAGGATGATTACGTTTGGATTACTAAACGTCTCAAAGAGATTGCAAAAGAATATGCAAAAAATCGTATCGTGAGCTGTCTAGAGGGAGGTTATAACCTTTCTGCCTTAGGTCGCAGCGTAGTGGCTCACGTAAAGGCGCTGGCTGATATTTAAGCTGCACCAATGAAATTAAAAACTGTTTTTGAAAGTACATGATGGCTAATATTTATGAGCAAGGTTTAGATCGCAATTCAGCGAACTTTACTCCGATTACCCCGCTGCTTTTTTTGGAGCGCTCCGCTGAAATTTATCCCAATAAGACGGCCATCATTCATGGGAAATTGCGGCAAACTTGGCAGCAAACGTATGAGCGTTGCCGTCGTCTTGCTAGCGCATTGCAAAAGCATGGCATTGGCTTAGGAGACACGGTTGCCGTGATGCTGCCTAATACGCCGCCAATGGTAGAGGCGCATTTTGGTATTCCAATGGCGGGCGCAGTATTAAACGCTTTAAACACTCGTTTAGATCCAGAGTCTATTGCTTTCATGTTGAATCATGGTGAAGCAAAAGTAGTCATCATTGATCCAGAGTTTTCCAGTGTGATGAAAAAAGCACTCGAAATGGCCAAGAAAGAAAGTGGCCGCGATATTTTGGTAATTGATGTTGAAGAAAAAGAATTCGAGGTAGCGGGTGAGAAGTTGGGCAAGCTTACCTATGAACAACTTCTCTCTGAGGGAGATCCAAAATTTGCATGGCAGGTGCCTGCAGATGAGTGGCAGGCAATTTGTCTTAATTACACCTCTGGTACCACTGGCAATCCTAAGGGTGTTGTTTACCACCACCGTGGCGCTGCAATTAATGCGGTTTCTAATGTGCTCGATTGGGATATTAATAAGCACCCAGTGTATTTATGGACGCTACCGATGTTCCATTGCAATGGCTGGTGCTTCCCATGGACTGTTGCGGCTCGTGCTGGTATTAATGTTTGCTTGCGCCGCGTCGATGCGCAGCATATCTTTGCAGCGATTAAAGAGTATGGCGTTACTCACTACTGTGCTGCGCCGATTGTGCATAACCTTTTGGTAAATGCCCCGGATGAAATGAAGGTGGGCGTACCAGCAGGCGTGAAGGGTCTTATTGCAGGTGCTGCACCGCCAGCTTCCATTATTGAAGGTATGGAAAAACTTGGCTTTGACTTAACGCACGTCTACGGCTTGACTGAGGTGTATGGTCCAGCAGCAATTTGCGTGAAGCAAGATGAATGGGATGATTTGGATATTGGCGAACGGGCTCGCTTGAATGCGCGTCAAGGTGTGCGTTATCACATGCAGCAAGCAATTGATGTGCTTGATCCCGAAACTATGAAACCTGTACCTGCTGATGGTGAAACTATGGGCGAGATTATGTTTAAGGGCAACATCGCGATGAAGGGTTACCTTAAGAACGAGAAAGCCACTAAAGAGGCTTTTGAAGGCGGCTGGTTTCATTCGGGCGACTTAGCGGTTATGAATCCTGATGGATATGTAAAGATTAAAGACCGTAGTAAGGACATCATTATTTCTGGTGGAGAAAATATTTCTTCTATTGAGGTTGAGGATGTGCTCTATCGTCATCCCGCAGTGATTGCTGCAGCGGTAGTTGCCAAGCCTGATCCAAAGTGGGGAGAAACTCCATGCGCTTTCTTAGAAATTAAGCCTGGTGTTGAGGTAACTCCGGCCGATATCATCGCCCATTGCAAACAGCATTTGGCTGGATTTAAGGTGCCCAAGGCGATTGTGTTTGGGGAGTTGCCAAAGACTTCAACTGGCAAAATTCAGAAGTTTGAACTACGCAAGCAGGCTGGCTCTGCCACCGCTATTGATGTCTAGTTCCTGGCGGCCAGGACGGATAAAATAAGAAGTTAAACAAATAGTTGAAAATTTTTTATCAATATTGAGAATTCCAAATGAAGATCTTAGTTGCAGTAAAACGAGTCGTTGATTACAACGTCAAAATTCGGGTGAAGTCAGACGGTTCAGGCGTGGATCTTGCTAACGTCAAAATGAGTATGAATCCTTTTGATGAAATCGCCGTTGAAGAGGCGGTTCGTTTAAAAGAGGCTGGTCTTGCTACTGAAGTCGTCGTTGTTAGTGCGGGCGTAACTCAGTGTCAAGAAACACTACGTACCGCCTTAGCGATTGGTGCTGATCGCGCCATCTTGGTTGAGTCTGATGCTGACTTGCAGCCACTCGCAGTTGCGAAGATTCTCAAAGCTCTCTCTGAAAAAGAACAGGCACAAATCATTATTCTCGGCAAGCAAGCGATAGATGATGACAGCAATCAAACTGGCCAGATGTTGGCTAGTCTTTTAGATATTCCACAGGCCACTTTTGCTTCTAAAGTAGTTGTGGCTGATGGTAAGGCTACCGTGACTCGCGAAGTGGATGGCGGCTTAGAAACGATTGCACTTACATTACCAGCAGTCATCACTACTGACTTGCGTCTCAATGAGCCACGCTACGTGACTCTGCCAAACATCATGAAGGCCAAGAAAAAGACGATCGACATCATAAAGCCCGAGGAGCTTGGTGTGGATATTGCCCCACGTCTTAAAACCCTGAAGGTCGAGGAGCCGCCTAAGCGTAGCGCTGGCGTGATGGTTGCTGACGTAGCAGCTCTAGTAGATAAACTCAAAAATGAAGCGAAGGTGATTTAAATGGCTGCTCTTGTTATTGCTGAACACGACAATCAATCTTTAAAAGCGGCAACGCTGAATGCAGTAGCCGCTGCTTTGCAGTGCTCTCCTGAGGTGGACGTACTAGTTGCTGGTAGTGGCGCCGATGCTGCTGCCACTGCTGCCTCCCAAATTGCGGGTGTGCGTAAGGTCATTCAGGTTGATGCCTCTAGTCTTGCTGATCAATTGGCCGAACCTTTAGCAGCCCAAATTCTGGCGATAGGAAGTAACTATAGCCATCTACTTGCTCCTGCAACGGCGAATGGTAAGAACGTCATGCCACGTGTTGCAGCTAAGTTAGATGTTGCCCAGTTATCGGACATCACGAAAGTAGTCAGTGCCGATACATTTGAGCGTCCTATCTATGCAGGTAATGCGATTGCTACCGTGCAATCTGGTGATCCAGTCAAAGTCATCACAGTGCGTACTACTGGTTTTGATCCGGTGGCAGCTACTGGCGGCTCAGCCAGTATTGAAAAACAAGCCGTTGCTGAGAGTAAATCTGCATCTTCATTTGTTGGCCGCGAGCTAACAAAGTCTGACCGTCCAGAATTAACTGCAGCCAAGATTATTGTTTCTGGTGGTCGTGGTTTGGGCTCTGGCGAGAAGTATCAAGAACTGATTGCCCCATTGGCTGACAAGTTGGGCGCTGCTTTAGGTGCTTCACGTGCCGCAGTAGATGCAGGTTATGTTCCGAATGATTACCAGGTTGGTCAAACCGGCAAGATTGTTGCGCCACAGCTTTATATCGCGGTGGGTATCTCGGGTGCGATTCAGCATTTAGCAGGCATGAAGGACTCTAAGGTGATTGTTGCGATCAATAAAGATCCAGAAGCCCCGATCTTCAGTGTTGCTGATTACGGTCTGGTTGCTGATCTTAATACTGCAGTTCCAGAGTTAATTAAGGCGCTGAGTTAAGAGCTGTTGAATTATTGGATTTAAATAAAGAGGAGTAGTAATGCCATACGTAGCCCCAGTAAAAGACATGTTGTTTGTGATGAATGAACTCGCTGGGCTATCGGATGTTGTTGCCTATCCTTCTTATGCAGAGGCAGGTGCCGATGTTGATTTGGCACCCGCAATTCTGGAAGAGTCTGCAAAATTCAACCAAGACGTGGTTGCGCCACTCAACTGGCCTGGTGATCAAAATCCAAGCTCTTGGAAAGATGGCGTAGTTACAACGACCCCTGGCTTTAAGGAGGCATTCGAGCAATTTGCAGCTGCTGGTTGGCAGGGTGTAGTTCATCCTGCTGAGTTTGGTGGCCAAGGCCTGCCAAAATTGATTGCTACTGCTTGTTTTGAAATGGTGCACTCAGCAAGCTTGTCCTTTGCTTTGTGTCCCATGTTGACTGATGGCGCAATTGAGGCTTTATTAACAGCCGCAAGCCCAGAGATTCAAGAGCAATACGTGCCCAATATGATTTCGGGTGAGTGGACTGGCTCCATGTGTTTGACTGAGCCACAAGCAGGTTCAGATTTATCAATGGTGCGTGCCCGCGCAGTACCTGAAGGTAACAGCACCTACAAAATCTTTGGTACTAAGATTTTTATTACCTATGGCGAGCACGACATGGCCAAGAATATTGTCCATTTGGTACTGGCAAGAACTCCTGATGCGCCAGAGGGCGTTAAAGGAATCTCATTATTTGTTGTGCCTAAGTTTTTAGTGAACGCAGATGGTTCCCTAGGTGAGCGTAACGACGTTCACTGTGTATCGATTGAGCATAAGCTTGGTATCAAAGCGAGCCCAACAGCAGTGCTGCAGTTTGGTGATCATGGTGGTGCAATCGGCTATCTTGTTGGTGAAGAAAACCGCGGCCTCGAATACATGTTTGTGATGATGAATGCTGCTCGCTTTGCAGTCGGCATGCAAGGTATTGCGGTAGCAGAGCGCGCTTACCAAAAAGCAGTGCAATACGCTAAAGACCGGGTGCAAAGTCGAGATCTCGCTGGTTCTGCTGGCCCTGTAGCGATTATTCATCAACCGGACGTGAAGCGCATGCTGATGACAATGCGCGCCTATACAGAAGCCTCTCGCGCCTTGGCTTATTACGCTGCCGCTGCTTATGATGCACAGCATGCAGCCCCTGATGAAGCAGAGCGTAAATCTAGCCAAGCTGTTTATGAGTTCTTGGTACCGATTGTGAAGGGCTTCTCTACAGAGATGTCGATTGAGGTTGCTAGCCTAGGTGTGCAAGTGCATGGCGGTATGGGCTTTATTGAAGAGACGGGTGCTGCCCAGCATTACCGTGATGCGCGTATCTTGACGATTTATGAAGGGACTACCGCTATTCAGGCAAATGATTTGATTGGCAGAAAAACTGTACGTGATGGTGGTGCCACTGCCAAAGTATTCGTACAAAAGATTGCGGAAACAGAAAAAGCATTGGCAACAAGTGCTTCGGCAGATGCTAAAGCGGTGCTCAAGCAGTTGGCCATCGGGCGCGCTGCATTTGAGGAAGCAGTAGCTTACATTGTGGCAAATGCCAAAAGCGATGCTAAAGCGGTCTATGCTGGCAGCTTCGCTTATCTGCGCTTGTCCGGCTTAGTGTTAGGTGGTTGGCAAATGGCACGTAGCCTTTTGGCTGCAGAGCGTTTGCGCGATGGCGACCCTGCGTTTTATAGTGCCAAGATTGCTACGGCACGTTTCTTTGCTGAAAATTTATTACCTCAGGCCAGTGCCTTAGCAACTTCGATTGTGGAAAGCGGTCACTCCACCAATGCCCTAGAGGTAGAGCAGTTCTAGAAAAATAATCAGTCCTCAAACAACAAAAGCTATCTGCAATTATTGGGATAGCTTTTTTGCTTCATGGATTTGAGAAATAAAGAATTGCTCAAAAGAGACTGCTAAAAAAGTCATCATCACACCAGCACCAAATACTAGCGAGAAGATCACTGTCAGAATAGCTGGCCAGCCAGAGCGAGTGCGGCGTTGCTCTTCAATGTCGGGATTAAATTGCGCATCCCACTTTTCATCTGGGCGCAGACCAAATGCAATCGTAGTTAACCAACTTGCTTCAATGGCAATAAAACCAAAGGTGATCAGCACCCAGCCTGGCGCGGAATGAAAGTGTGCATTTTTTAGTATGGCCCAACCAGCGACGCCGCCAATCAATGCAAATAATTGCACCCACGCCCAAAATGACTTGAGACCTTGTAAGTAAAAGCAGTTAAGACCGCTACCTGGAAAAAATAATCCGAGGGCGCAAAAAATCAGTTTAGAGTTTTTCATGAATCTTTTATCTTCTTATTTACTGGTGTTGGAGCGCTGTGTAAAGCTAAGCACTTCTCTATCGGCGCCAATCATTAGGAGCTGATCGCCATTGCGAACAATGCTGCGATAGTCGTTGAGCTCATACAGAAAGTCATTTTCTAATTCATTACGTTGAGGCGTGCATGCCATCTTGGTGCTGGCAATTTTCGTGAAGGTAAAGCCCCGGGAATCTTCATCCAACTGTGCAGTAAATTTATTACAGCCGGTTGAGCCACTGACGCGCTGACCGTTAGCATCAAATATGAGTTGAATAGGGTTGCTGGCATCACCTTGCGGAATCTGGCGGGTGCGTACTTCGCCATTGCTGTTGGGGGGTAAATTCCAGCGGGTGAGCTCCCATTTGGTATTACGTAGCTCGCTACTAGGAGGGCTGGTTTTTGCGCCGCAGGGTGGAATGACATTGGCGCATCCACTCAAAAGGGTGATGCCCAGAGATGAAAACACCACAAATAGGCTATTTGCGAAGCCTCTAGAGAGCCCTTTAGAGAGGGAGTGGGGCGCTATTTTTGGAGAGATATTCATCTAAGTGATTGTTTTATATATATTTTTTATTTACTACGGTCTTCTATTCTACTGTCTTAGGCGCTTAAATAGGTGGAAGAAGTAGGGGTTTTCGTCTAGAATATGAGGTTTTCCGCTCTACTGTACGTTTAGTTGGTGAGCTGGAGCCCAAGATTTTTTGTAGAAATTTCATTGGGTTGTAATCAACCTGTTTTCATTTTAGATTTTTTAAGGAATAAGTATGGTCGTCATTCGACTGGCACGCGGCGGTTCTAAGAAGCGCCCTTTTTACAGCATCGTT
>CANGEC010000011.1 GCA_947452625.1 Burkholderiaceae bacterium | reverse complement strand
GTATTGCCGCCAACCCTTGTAATACCTATTGACTTGGCGGAGAGGGAGGGATTCGAACCCTCGGTACTATTGCTAGTACGCCTGATTTCGAGTCAGGTACATTCGACCACTCTGCCACCTCTCCGAACCGAAGGGCAATTATAGCTTTCGGGTATGCGTTTGGGTTTATTGGCGCTTAGACGGGCTTGAGCACTTCCAAGCCACCTAAATATGGCTGCAGGGCTTTCGGTATAGCGATAGTGCCATCCGGTTGCTGTTTGTTCTCAAGCAATGCCACCAATGCTCTACCCACTGCCAAGCCTGAACCATTTAATGTGTGCACCAACTCTGGTTTGCCTTGTCCTGCTTTAAATCTGGCTTGCATTCGTCTTGCTTGAAAGTCACCCATACTAGAACAGGAGCTAATCTCGCGATACGCTTTTTGCGATGGTACCCACACTTCCAAGTCATAAGTCTTAGTGCTGCCAAAACCCATGTCCCCAGTGCAGAGCAATACTTTTCGATAAGGCAACTCTAGCAACTCTAAAATTCTTTCCGCATGGGCCGTAAGCTCCTCTAAAGCCTGCATGGAATGCTCAGGCTTAGTGATTTGCACCAATTCAACTTTATCGAACTGGTGTTGACGAATCATGCCGCGGACATCGCGACCATAACTTCCCGCTTCAGATCTAAAGCACGGTGTATGAGCAACAAATTTCATGGGCAGATTATCTGCATTGACAATCTCATCCCTGACTAAGTTAGTAACTGGCACTTCTGCTGTAGGAATGAGATAGAAATTTTCGGTTCTTGCTTCACCGCTCTCGCCTTCACCACCCATTTGGCGTGGCACCTTAAAGAGATCTTCCTCAAACTTGGGTAACTGGCCAGTACCGCGCATCGAAGCAGCATTCACCATATAGGGTGCATATACCTCTTGATAATCATGGCTGGTTGTATGTGTGTCAATCATGAATTGGGCCAGCGCACGATGTAAGCGCGCGATTGGTCCTTTGAGGACGACAAAACGTGAACCACTAATCTTGGCTGCAACTTCAAAATCTAGGCCCAATCGACCACCAAGGTCTACATGGTCTTTGATCTCAAAATCAAAAATGGGTTCTGTGCCCCAACGTTTGATCTCTTTGTTCTCGGTTTCATCTTTACCGGCGGGTACGGATTCATCCGGGAGATTTGGAATGCCCATCAAGAAATCTGTAATCTGCGCCTGCAAAGTAGAGAGGCGCGCAGCTCCCGCTTCCATATCCACATTAATTTGACTCGCCTGCGCCATCTCAGCGCTCGCATCCTCCCCTTTGCCTTTTTTCATACCAATGGCTTTTGCCAATTGATTGCGCTTAGCTTGCAACTCTTCGGTACTGGTTTGCAAAGACTTGCGCTCAGACTCCAAGGCGTTGAATTTCTCAACATCTAACTGAAATTTACGAGTAGCTAAACGCGCAGCAACGGCGGCGATATCTTTACGGAGTAATTGCGGATCAATCATATATTGCTCTGATAGGTAATGAGTTGACGCTAGTTTAAGCGCAAGACTTCAGCGCCGGCAGGCGGAATAAAGGTAAAACGATTGGCTGGCAGATTGACGTTCAGCACAATCTTATCCAGGGTAACTAATACAACAGCGCCTAGACCATCAGTGAGCTCAAGCGCTTTAGGCAAGCCATTGACCATACCGATTGCTATCTTGGTGTAGGGCAGATCACCGCCATTCTTAGCACTAGGGCTCTGTTTAGGTGTCAGTGCCACCCATTTCATGCCCAGACGCTCATCCCCTTCAATGAGTTCAAAATGCTGATCCAAAGAAGATTCGCCAAATAGGATTGCGGCTGGCGTAGCAGCCAAGGCTTGGCTGGCAGGTCTAAAAGTCGCTTGATTGAGATCCTTGTCCCACAAAATCAACTGCTTACCATCAGCAATGAGTTTTTGCTCATAAGGTTTTTGGGTATCCCAGACAAATCGTCCCGGCCTTTGAAAGGCAAAATGCCCCTGAGTTTGTCGTACTACTTTCAAACCCTTGTCTTGAGGTTCATTGGCTTTGGGAGCGCGCAACTGTTGTTGAACAAAATCTCCCTCAGCGGTCTTGGAATTTCTGACAAATTGGCGCAGTTGCTCCATCCCGCTATCAGCATCGGTAGCCCATGCTCCTGAACTTGCAAATGCAATCACAATGCTCAAAGCCAACCTTGGTGCTAACAGATGCAAAAATTGTTGCAAAGTTTTCATCCTACTCAGAAGGACGATGGAGAATTTCACGATTACCACCATTCCCCATTTTTGATACCAAACCCGCCTTTTCCATATCTTCCAATAGGCGAGCTGCGCGGTTATAGCCAATACGCAAATGACGTTGCACTAAAGAAATCGAAGGACGCTTGTTTTCCAGAACAATCGCTACCGCTTGATCATAGAGTGGGTCAGCTTCACCACCACTATCACCAGTTAAAGCATCTCCATTGGATTCATCCACACCTTCGAGCACACCATCAATGTAATTAGCCTCGCCTTTTTCCTTCAACCATTCGACAACTCGGTGAACCTCATCATCAGATACAAAAGCACCGTGAACGCGTACTGGTAAGCCGGTACCTGGCGCCATGTACAACATATCGCCCATACCCAACAAAGCTTCTGCACCCTGTTGATCCAAAATCGTCCGGCTATCAATCTTGCTGCTCACCTGAAACGAAATACGCGTTGGTACGTTTGCTTTGATCAAACCGGTAATCACATCCACGCTCGGGCGCTGTGTCGCTAACACCAAATGAATTCCGGCAGCGCGGGCTTTTTGCGCAATCCGCGCAATCAGCTCTTCGATCTTCTTGCCAGAGACCATCATTAAATCTGCTAGCTCATCGATCACAATCACAATCACTGGCGCTTTATAAATTGGCTCAGGATCATCAGGAGTCAAGCTAAAGGGATTGGTTAACTTCTCACCCTTTTCTTCGGCTTCTAAAATCTTCTTATTAAAGCCTGCAAGATTGCGCACCCCAAACTTACTCATCAGTTTGTAGCGGCGCTCCATCTCATTAACCGCCCAATTCAGGGCGTTATAGGCCTGCTTCATATCGGTCACAACTGGGCAAAGCAAATGCGGGATCTTGTCGTAAATCGCCATTTCCAACATTTTTGGATCGATCATGATCAGACGCACTTCATCAGGCTTGGCCTTGAAAAGCAATGACAAGATCATGGCATTGATACCAACCGACTTACCGGCGCCGGTAGTACCTGCAACCAAGCAATGGGGCATCTTGGCTAAGTCAGCCACCATTGGGCTGCCAGAAATATCTTTGCCTAAAGCCAGGGTCAATAAGGAATGGTTGTCGTTATAGACCTGCGAAGTCAGGATCTCAGACAAATATACCGATTGACGTGTTGGATTAGGCAACTCCAAAGCCATACATGTCTTACCGGGAATCGTTTCAACCACCCGCATGCTTACTACACCAAGCGAACGCGCCAAGTCGCGCGAGAGATTAACAATCTGACTACCCTTAACGCCGACCGCCGGATCAATCTCATAGCGGGTTACTACCGGACCTGGGTACGCTGCGATGACGGTGACCTGCACACCAAACTCAGCTAACTTGCGCTCAATTAAACGGGAAGTAAATTCCAGCACATCCGCGGAGATTGTTTCCTTTGCCTCTGGCACGGGATCGAGCAATGCTAAAGGTGGCAACTCTGAATCCGGGATATCCACAAAAAGCGGTTGCTGTTTTTCTCGCTCAACCCGCGCGCTCTTCGGAATCTCAACCGGCGCCCGTACGATTTGTACAGGAGCGGCAACCTCGACACGCCCGCGAAACTCCTCAACAAATTCTTCTCGCTCTTCCGCAGCAGCCTCACCAAGCTTGCGGTCCTCTTCGCTTTCGCGACGCTCCCGCAGGCGGTAGTAAATTAATTCGAGGGAACGACCTACTTTTTCAGCAACATCTAACCAAGAAAAATGCAGGAATAAAGATAGGCCAGCACATAAACCAAAGAGCAGCACCAAAGTTGAGCCCGTAAAGCCAAGGGACATTTGCAGTGGATCGCCAATCAATTCTCCCAAAATGCCACCAGGAGGCCGTGGCAACTCCCAGCCTAAGGAATGTAAGCGGATCGACTCCAGACCCATGCTGCTGACCAAAGTTAATCCAAAGCCCAACCAACGCATCAACAATGAATCTGGTTTTGCCTCTGGATCTGGTGGGAGCGGAATACTCCAAAGCTCTCGCCAACCATTTAAAACACGACGGCCAAACAAGATTACCCACCAAAAAGCAGATATCCCAAAGATATAAAGCATTAAATCGGCAATATAGGCGCCAAAACGGCCACCCAAGTTCTTGGGAGTCTCAAAGCTGGCATGTGACCAAGCCGGGTCGGCCTTGGAATAGGTAATCAGAATGGCAAATAAAGCCAAGCAGAGCCCCAATGAGATAAACCAGCGCGCCTCTAGGAGGAGGCGGGGCATCCTGCCCTGCCCGCTATTTTCGGGTGGCTGGGGACTCAGTGGAGCCTTAGACTTCGGGTATACGGTTCTCGCCATGTTCTTCCGATTGTAAACAAGCAAATCTATAATTTGGATATGACTACAAATACCCCAAAACACTCCAAAGTTCTTATCCTCGGATCCGGCCCTGCTGGCTACACAGCAGCTGTTTATGCTGCCCGAGCCAATTTAAAGCCCACCCTCATCACGGGCCTTGCCCAGGGCGGCCAATTAATGACCACCACGGACGTTGAAAACTGGCCTGCTGACCCCAATGGCGTCCAAGGCCCAGAACTCATGGATCGCTTTTTAAAGCATGCTGAGCACTTCAATACAGAAATCATTTTTGATCATATTCACACGGCAGCTCTTACAGAGAAGCCGATTCGCCTGGTAGGTGACTCTGGTACCTATACCTGCGATGCCCTCATCATCTGTACCGGCGCCTCTGCACAATACATTGGTTTGCCCAGCGAGGAAGCATTTATGGGTCGCGGTGTTTCAGGTTGTGCTACTTGCGATGGCTTTTTCTACCGCAACCAAGATGTCTGCGTAGTGGGTGGTGGCAATACGGCCGTTGAAGAAGCGCTCTACCTCACCGGCATTGCCAAGAAAGTGACCGTCATTCATCGTCGCGATAAGTTCCGCGCCGAACCCATTTTGAATGATCGCTTAATGGCCAAAGTTGCTGAAGGTAAAGTAGAGCTCAAGCTCAACTCCACCCTTGATGAAGTCCTAGGCGATGAAAAAGGTGTCACCGGAGTGCGCATTAAGAAAGCAGACGGCAGTACAGAAGATATCGCCGTTACCGGCGCTTTCATTGCAATTGGTCATAAACCCAATACAGAATTATTCATTGGTCAGCTCGATATGAACAATGGTTACCTCAAAACGCATTCTGGTTTAGAGGGCAATGCCACCGCCACCAATATTCCTGGTGTCTTTGCAGCTGGTGACGTACAAGACCATATCTATCGCCAAGCCATTACAAGCGCAGGCACAGGCTGTATGGCTGCATTAGATGCACAGCGCTATTTGGAGTCCTTGTCTTAAGTTTAAATTGATGCGGGAATAAAAAACGCCTAGCAATGCTAGGCGTTTTAGCTTGCCTCCAATGAAGGTTTAACGCATCATCGGCAACAATGGCACGATCAAGAGCGCAACGATATTGATGATCTTGATCAGCGGATTAACGGCAGGTCCAGCGGTATCTTTATAGGGGTCACCTACAGTATCGCCAGTAACTGCAGCTTTGTGTGCTTCAGAACCTTTACCGCCGAAGTTACCCTCTTCGATATATTTCTTCGCATTGTCCCAAGCACCGCCACCAGTACACATTGAGATCGCCACGAATAAGCCCGTGACAATGGTACCCATGAGTAAGCCACCCAATGCAGCAGGTCCAAGAATCAGGCCCACTAAAATCGGCGCAACCACTGGCAACAATGAAGGCACAATCATTTCCTTAATCGCAGCTGAAGTCAGCATATCAACTGCTTTACCGTATTCAGGTTTAGCAGTACCTTCCATGATTCCAGGAATATCGCGGAACTGACGGCGCACTTCTTCAACCACCGCACCAGCACAACGACCCACTGCTTCCATCGCCATCGCACCAAACAAGTAAGGAATCATGCCGCCAATAAAGAGGCCAATGATCACCATGTGATTCGATAGATCAAAGGATACTTGTTGTCCGATCGACTCCAAGGCGTGTGTGTAATCAGCAAAGAGTACCAAGGCAGCCAAACCGGCAGAGCCAATCGCATAGCCCTTTGTAACTGCTTTGGTCGTATTGCCAACCGCATCCAATGGGTCAGTGATGTCGCGAACTGCTTGTGGCAAACCAGCCATCTCCGCAATACCGCCAGCGTTATCAGTAATGGGGCCATAAGCGTCCAGCGCCACCACAATACCCGCCATCGATAACATCGCTGTCGCTGCAATCGCAATGCCGTAGATACCTGCCAGCCAATATGCTGCATAAATTGCAGCGCAGACAAATAACACTGGGTAAGCAGTCGACTTCATCGAGATACCCAAGCCAGCAATGATGTTCGTACCATGACCTTTAGTGGAGGCTTCAGCAATATGCTGCACAGGCTTGAACTGAGTGCCGGTGTAGTACTCAGTAATCCACACTAAAGCAGCAGTCAATACTAGACCAACGACGGTTGCACCAAACAAACGCCATTGACTACCCGGGATACCCAAAGCATCATCAGGCATGATGTAGTTTGTTGCGAAATAGAAGCCGATTAATGAAAGACCGCCAGCAACAATTAAGCCTTTATATAAAGCAGGCATCACATTTTTCATGCCAGGCGTTGCCTTAACAAAGGAGCAGCCAACAATCGACGCGATGATAGACAACCCACCTAAGACCAAGGGATACACAATCGCCGCAACCGGTGCGCCAGTCACCATCAACGCGCCCAGAACCATGGTTGCAATTAAAGTCACAGCGTAGGTTTCAAATAAGTCGGCAGCCATACCAGCGCAATCACCGACGTTATCGCCAACGTTATCAGCAATCACTGCAGGGTTACGCGGGTCATCTTCCGGAATACCAGCCTCAACCTTACCAACCAAGTCGGCACCAACGTCAGCACCCTTAGTAAAGATACCGCCCCCTAAGCGCGCAAAGATAGAAATCAGCGAGGAACCAAAAGCCAAGCCAATGAGTGGGTGCAAAACAGATGAAAGATCCTGACCAGCGCCAATCGATACCAGGAACATAAAGAAGAGGCCAACACCGAGTAGCCCGAGCCCAACAACGAGCATGCCAGTAATTGCACCGCCTTTAAAAGCCACGTTTAAGGCTTCGTTCATACCCTTGGTGGCTGCTTCAGCAGTACGGACGTTTGCGCGTACGGAAACATTCATGCCGATAAATCCGCAGGCCCCAGAAAGCACCGAACCAATCACAAAGCCCATGGCGGTAGCGAAGTCTAGAAAGAGTGCAATTAAGACAGTTAAAACAATGCCAACCACAGCAATCGTTTTATATTGGCGCGATAAATAGGCTGCCGCGCCCTGCTGGATTGCCTCCGCAATTTCTTGCATTTTGGCATTCCCGGTACTTTGCCGCAAAATCCAGCCGCGCATCACAAAACCGTAAATCACGGCTAGGACACCGCATACCAAGGCAAAATACAAGCCTAAATTGACATTACTCATGCTTGAACTCCCTAAAATTTGATTTTTATAATGTTTTGTTTCTAGCGCCTATGCAGTTCCGGTTTCTGAAAGCTATAAACTAGAGCTTATAAGCAGTATCAGTATGTAACAGAATCACTACTCTGCATCCTCATGAAGATCAGGGTATCTACTAATCACTATTCGGAGTATGTATGAGTCTTGACAATGTCAAACCAGGCAAAAAGATCCCTGAGAGCTTTAACGTCATTATTGAAATCCCCATGAATGCCGATCCAATTAAGTATGAAGTGGATAAGGAAAGTGGTGCCATTTTCGTTGACCGCTTCATGGGTACTGCTATGCACTATCCCTGCAACTATGGCTATATCAATAAAACGATTGCTGGTGATGGCGACCCTGTTGATGTGCTCGTCATTACACCATTTCCGCTCATCCCTGGCGTGGTAGTCAGCTGCCGCGCGATTGGTCTTCTGAAGATGGAAGATGAAGCTGGTCAAGATGCTAAGTTATTGGCGGTTCCTGAGGATAAGATTTTGCCGATCTACACCCACTGGCAAAAACCAGAGGACATCAATCCTTTGCGTTTAAATCAAATTCAGCACTTCTTTGAACATTACAAAGACCTTGAAAAAGGGAAATGGGTCAAGGTACAGGGTTGGGGTGGAGTTGCCGATGCACACCAAGAAATTTTGGAAGGCATCGAACGCTACAACAAAGAACATAATAAGTAAGTCCACAGCATCTTGAAATCAGGAGTGAGCACAAAAAAAATTGCCCTAGCCCAAATCAACCCACTCCTGGGTGATTTGGCAGGCAATGCCCAGCTCATTCTGCAGGCTTGTCATGAAGCCTTTGCACAAGGCGCAAAACTGGTACTAACCCCTGAGCTTTCGCTCACGGGCTATCCACCGGAAGATCTATTGCTCCGCCCTGCTTTTATTGAGGCGGCCCAACAGCAACTCGATCAATTGCTGCTGGAGTTAAAACAGCTTGAAGATCTGACCGTGATTGTCGGTCACCCCAAAAAGACTGTTGATGGCTTACAAAATTTTGCTTCCGTCCTGCGCAATGGCAAAGTCATTGCAAGTTACGCCAAACAAGAATTACCCAATCATGAAGTCTTTGATGAAGTTCGCTATTTCGTTCCAGGAAATGCGCCCTGCGTCTTTGAATGTGATGGCATTCAGTACGGTCTGATTCTTTGTGAGGATGCTTGGCATGCCGGTCCAGCGCAACAAGCGCATCAAGCAGGCGCTCAAATTCTTCTGGTTCTGAACGCTTCACCCTATCACCTCGAAAAAGAATCTTTACGCATTGAAGTACTGCGACAACATATTGCCCTGACGGGGATGCCTTTGGTCTACCTCAATGCGATTGGTGGACAAGATGAATTAGTTTTTGATGGCGGGTCCTTCGCGCTAAATGGAGCGGGCCAGGTTGTTATGGCAATGCCGCAGTTTGAAAGTGCCCTCGGGTTTGTGAGCGTCAGTGATGGCGAATTACAAAGTGGCGTGATCAGTGCCCCAAAAAGCATTGAAGCGCAGGCTTATCAGGCCCTCGTCCTGGGTGTGCGTGATTATGTGCAAAAAAACGGCTTTCCAGGAGTCATTATTGGCTTATCTGGAGGCGTTGATTCCGCACTGGTCTTAGCGATTGCGGTTGATGCACTGGGTGCCGATAAAGTACGTGCAGTGATGATGGCCTCGCGCTATACCGCCGATATCTCTTGGCTAGATGCCAGAGAGATGGCACAAAATCTCCAAGTGCAATACGATGAAATTCCGATTAGTGAAACCGTTGACGCATTTGAAGCTGCATTGGCAGAGCAGTTTACCGGCCTACCAATCGATGCAACTGAAGAGAATATTCAAGCTCGAGTACGCGGCACCCTGCTGATGGCGCTCTCCAATAAAACAGGGCGACTCGTGCTCACCACTGGCAACAAGAGTGAAATGGCGGTTGGCTACTGCACACTCTATGGCGATATGGCTGGCGGCTTTGCGGTTATTAAAGACATTGCTAAAACATTGGTCTACCGGCTTTGCGCCTATCGCAATAGTATTGCGCCTATTATTCCGGAGCGCATTCTGACGCGTGCCCCATCTGCTGAGTTACGGCCGGATCAAAAAGATCAAGACAGCCTTCCTTCCTATGAAGTGCTCGATGGCATTGTGGAGCGCTATATGGAGCAAAATCAATCCATCAAAGAAATTATCTCCGCTGGATTTGATCCTGAGAGCGTTGAAAAGGTCACGCGCTTGATCAAATTGAATGAATACAAGCGGCGTCAAGCACCACCCGGCGTTAGGGTCACCACGCGCGCCTTTGGGCGTGACTGGCGCTACCCTATTACTTCCAAATTTAGGGCTTGAGATCCCCAAAGAATGCTCCTGTTGGCCATCTTTGTGGCAACCAGCTCCAGTTCTAGGTATGATTACTCTATTAGGGGGAATAAATGAAACTCATTACATCAATCATTAAACCATTCAAACTTGTCGAAGTTCGCGAAGCCTTGGCTGAAGTAGGTGTAACCGGCTTGACCGTCACCGAGGTCAAAGGTTTTGGCCGTCAAAAGGGTCATACCGAACTCTATCGTGGCGCAGAATACGTAGTAGATTTTTTACCCAAGGTAAAGGTTGAAGTTGTAGTCGCTAGCGATCGCGTTGATGCTGCCATTGAAGCCATTACAAAGGCTGCACACACCGGCAAGATTGGTGATGGCAAAATCTTTATCAGCCCAATTGAACAGGCTATTCGTATTCGTACTGGCGAGATCAACGAAGCGGCAGTTTAAGCACTTCGCTATCGCTGCTATCTAAGCTGCGAGTCTAAAGGGGCAGCGGGTTGATTTAGATCTCCCGCCTCCAACAAAATTGTTTTACCAGCGCTATTTTCTGGGCGAACTTTAGCTCCTTGAAAGTAGATATCGACTTGCCCCAGATCTGAAGTCAGCACCTTAAAAGGTGGCGTACCGTAAAAAGAAGTGCCGAGCCCTGGCTCGATTGTTTTACTTTGAGACTTTCCTGATCTATCAATCACACAAACTACCTGCTTATTCTTGGCTTGCATATACACCATGTCACCCGCTTTTCTGGGCGAGGCAGGCTTGTAGCTAGGAATTACAGCATCAGCGCTTGGACAGGACTCAATATTTATAGAGGTATTGGTAGTCGGTACCGAAGCAGGAACTGCAACTGGTACAGCTGCACTTACTGGTGAACCTGAAGCATCCTTTGAGTCTGCGGGAACCTCTACAGGCGGCTCGATTGCCTCCTCCTTTACCACGATAATTTCTTCAGGCTGTTCCTTAAAGAATAAAGGGCGTAAGTTAAGCCCCAAAAATATCATCGATGCAATCAACCCACCCCAAACCAGTAAACTCTTTTTTGCAGCAGTCTTTGGGTATCCGCCCTTAGACTGAGCGTCACCAGTCTGGAGTTTTTCCCCATTTATCGAAGATTGCACTTGAGCAGATTTAACATCCTCAGTCACAGACAATTTCTTCGTCGAAGCTTCATGCGCCTGATTTACAACTTTTGCGGTTACTTCGTTTTTAGTTGGTATAACCGACTCAAAATATTCAAAGGCTTCGGCATCATTTAAACCCAAAATATCGGCTACTTTTTTGGCCGCAGTCAGCTTAATGTGAGCGCTATAAAAAGAAGTTATTTCGCCACCTTCAATTTGCTCAATTTGGCGAACCGATAGACACGCCTTACCCGCCAAATCTTTCACACTCAAGCCAAGACTTTCTCTGGCTTTAGAGAAAGCCTCTTTATGAATCTCTGACGGTTTAGATCTTGAATTCACACACTAAGTCTCAAAAATAAATAATCTGAATTATTTGAATTTTTATCGTAGATTGGCATCTTAATACGAATACCAATATTAGTAGTTAACTACTAATATCACAATTAGCCCTACGGCGTATGATCAATCCAACAATGAGCCATCTAAACCAGACTCCAAAAACTTCTTCACTAAGGTTTGCACAGAGTCAGCATGCATTTTTTCCATTACCCTAGCCTTATGTACTTTGATCGTGGCATCTGTCGTACCTAATTGAACGGCGATATCTTTATTGAGGAGACCCTTCACTAGCCATGAGCACACTTCCTTTTCTCGTGGCGTTAAAGTTGCGTAATCTTTTTTAGTTTCTACATCTTTTGCAACGCGCATTAGCTGGCGCCGATCCAACTCAATAGCATCGGCAACCGCTTTCAGTAGATCTTCTAAATTAAATGGCTTAAAGAGAAAATCCAATGCCCCTTTCTTTAGGCCTCTGACAATCTGGTGAGGGTGACTCTGGCCACTGACAAACACAATCGGTGTTTTACGGCCAAATTGCAGCAACTTCTCTTGTAAATCGAGTCCTGTCATATCCGGCATTTGCATATCAAGCAAAATGACTGCCGGCGATACAGGAATAGATTTTTCTAGAAAAGTGACTGCAGACGCATAATCCTCAACCATATAGCCGACCTCACGCAACATTCTCGTCAGCGAGGTTCTCATAGACTCATCATCATCAATCAAATAGATATGGCCAGGCGTTTTCGTCATGAAGTTCATCGGTAAGCAGAAAGATGAACTAATGTACTGCATCAAATTTGCCTAGGCTATTAGCTATGAAGCTAATATTTCTCTTTAAATATCAAGCAAACAAGCAATTTCCAAAGCTTGATTGCTGCATCGCAATATAAATACCGCTAAATGCCTGTAACACTGGGCAGTACCAAGAACCCATCTCACGGCACAATAGAGCCTTTCGATAACACCCTTTTCTGGAGTAAATAGCATGAAACGCCTTAATGAACGCTCGCGCAATGTCACCGAAGGAGTTGCTCGCGCACCCAATCGCTCAATGTATTACGCGATGGGCTATCAAGAAAAGGATTTCACCAAGCCCATGGTAGGTGTAGCCAATGGTCATTCCACCATCACACCCTGCAATAGCGGCTTACAAAAATTAAGTGATGCCGCAGTCATGGCGCTTGAGGAAGCTGGCGCAAAAGCGCAGATGTTTGGCACACCAACAGTATCTGACGGCATTGGCATGGGTACCGAAGGCATGAAATATTCCCTCGTCTCTCGTGAAGTCATTGCCGACAGTATTGAGACTTGCGTCAATGGACTCTGGCAAGACGGTGTTGTTGTCATTGGCGGCTGCGATAAAAATATGCCCGGTGGAATGATGGCTATTGCTCGCACCAATGTACCGGCAATTTACGTTTATGGCGGCACCATCAAACCCGGTCATTTCAAGGGAAAAGAACTGAATATTGTTTCAGCGTTTGAAGCGGTCGGTGAATTTACCTCCGGCAGAATGAGTGAAGCTGATCTCAAAGGCGTAGAACAGCACGCCTGCCCTGGTAGCGGTTCTTGTGGCGGCATGTATACCGCCAACACGATGAGCTCCTCATTTGAAGCCCTCGGTATGAGTCTGCCCTACTCCTCAACCATGGCCAACGAAGATGCAGAAAAAGTGGCCAGCGCCGCCGAATCCGCACGAGTGCTAGTCGAGGCTATTAAAAACAATCTGCGTCCACGTGACATCATTACCAAAAAATCCATCGAGAACGCGGTGAGCGTCATCATGGCGGTCGGCGGCTCCACCAATGCCGTACTGCATTACCTCGCGATCACGAGCGCCGCCGAGATTGATTGGACTATTGATGACTTTGAACGAATTCGCAAACGCGTGCCCGTCATTGTCGATATGAAACCCTCTGGTACTTATCTTGCAACGGATTTGCATCAGGCCGGCGGCATTCCACAAGTGATGAAGATCTTGCTTGATGGCGGACTATTACATGGCGACTGCATGACCATCACTGGCAAAACCATTGCTGAGGTATTAAAAGATGTTCCTTCAGCACCGAGTCCCGATCAAAAAGTGATTCGCACCTTAGATAACCCAATGTACAAACAGGGTCATCTGGCAATTCTGAAAGGCAATATTTCGCCTGAAGGTTGTGTCGCCAAAATTACTGGCCTCAAAAACCCCTCTATTACTGGCCCAGCCCGCGTATTTGATTCCGAAGATGATGCAATGGCAGCCATCATGGAACAAAAGATTAAAGATGGTGATGTGGTTGTGATTCGTTACGAAGGACCTAAAGGTGGGCCTGGAATGCGCGAGATGCTAGCCCCAACCTCCGCATTAGTAGGACAAGGTCTAGGAGAGACTGTAGGGCTTATTACCGACGGTCGCTTCTCTGGCGGCACCTGGGGCATGGTTGTTGGACACGTCGCCCCAGAAGCTTATGTAGGCGGCACGATTGCCCTTATCCATGAAGGTGATTCGGTCACGATCGATGCGCACAAACTCCTTATCCAACTCAACGTGAGCGATGAGGAAATTGCTAAGCGTCGTGCAGCATGGAAGCAACCTAAGCCACGTTACACGCGCGGCTTGCTTGCCAAATACGCCAAACTAGCAAGCACTGCAAGCAAAGGCGCAGTTACAGACTTAGATTTAGGCTTGTAATAATCACGCAGTTTCAGCATGACTGCAAGCAAAAGCCCCTAGTATTTCCTAGGGGCTTTTTTATGATCTCCCTTCGCTGGCGTAATGCCAGCGAAAGAAATTAATGCTGCCTCTGTTGTGCCCCCATTTGATTAACAGGCAACTGAACCTCGACTTCACCCGCTTTAGCAAATTTGAGTTTGACAGGCACAGTCTGCCCTGCAGCAAGCGGCCCCTTCAGATTTAAGAACATCAAGTGGTAGCCACCCGGTTTTAATTCCACGGCACCACCCGCAGGAATGGCAAGATCTTTTAATTGGCGCATTTTCATGACATTGCCTTCCATCGCCATTTCATGTAGTTGCACCTCTCCAGCTACCGGAGAGCTCGCAGAAACCAGTTGATCGGCCGCGCCTTTATTTTCAATTTTCATAAAGCCACCTGCTACCTGCTGACCAGGAACAGTTGCCCGAGTGTAGGCATTCTCGATCTGTAGTCCGCCAATCTTAGCGCTTTGCGCGTACACACTCGAACTGAGCGACAAAAGCGCCACCAACAAACTTGGCCAAACTTTTTGACCTAAAACTTTTTTACTATTTATCATTACCTTCTCCTATGAATGCATTTCATTAAATACTAATCGCAATGTCTAAATACCGCTCCCTTGTGTTTGCGTTGTTGACCAACCTCGCATGTAATCTCGCTCTTGCCGGCGTCGAACTCGGACAGGTCGCGCCTAATATTGAGGGAACACTGCTCAACGGCAAATCCTTTTCTCTGGGCGCCAACAAAGGCAAGGTAGTTTTGATCAACTTTTGGGCGAGTTGGTGCGAACCCTGCAGAGAAGAGATGCCCATCATTGAGGCTTATCTTAAAAAACATCAATCCCAGGGATTTGAAGTTCTTGCCATCACAATGGATAAACCTGCCGATCTTGAACAAGCCCAAAAGATCATGCAAAACTATTCCTTTCTATCTGCTGAGAGAAAACAAATGAACTACTCTGGTTACGGCAGAATCTGGCGCATACCAACAACTTTCATCATTGATAAACAAGGTATTCTGCGAAAAAACGGTCTCACCGGAGACCCTAAGGTTGACCTCAAGGTTTTAGAAGAAACCGTGACTCCTCTGCTCTAAGCTCTTAGAAAAAAACCCTCACACCCATTGATGCAATATATGACGGGGTGAGCTGAATACCATTCACATTCTGGTACACCGGCAATTGAACGTTTGCATACACCTGAGTTTTTTCCGTTAAGCGATACAGCACGCCTGGAGTCAGATAGGCCAAGGTGCCACCGGTAGCCCAAGTATCTGCAGCTGTCCCACTATCAGTAGTCTTATTCAGAACATTTAACTGCAATGTGGGCACCCAATTTTCAAAGCCTTGATAGTTCACGCCAAGATTGATATTCGCAGCGTTGCCGGGTCTATAGGTACCACCAGGATTGCCATTAACGCCAACCAATGAGCCCGGAATGGATTGCACCATTACCGCTGCCTGATACTGAGCCTGCGCAAAGTAGCCCCAGTTTTCAGAATCATTGATAAAGCCAAACTTATAAATACCCGCAATCACATCAGTAGAACCAGTACCTGCTTGCAAGCCAGGATCAACCGCAACCGCACCACCACCCACTAAAGTACCGGTTTGATTACGGGCACCAGTTGGCAATTTCACACCAAACTGCAAACCCCAATCTTTCTGCTCAGCAAATCCAAAATAGCGGCCAATGATTCGCATATCGCCAATCCCAGCAGTCTTGGAGCTGTAAGCTCCTTCGCCAGGAGTAGGAGGAAGATCGCCGCTACCGTCATACACTCCGAAAGTGCCATGGTTACGCATAATGTATGGCAAGACCCCAGTCACACCCCAACTCTCTCCATCGTTGTAATCAAGCGATGCGGTTAAATAATTATTTTGGGTATAGCCCTCGACCTCGGCATTGGCTCCTGTTTTCGGATTAGGAGTGAGAGCGGCATTAGCCTGAGAAATACCCTTGGCGCCGTAGCGTAATTTATTTTGATTTAGGGTGTCATATCGAATATCTAAGGTCCATCCCTCAGTCATTCCCATACCCTGAGTACCAATATCCGTATTTAAACTACAGCCACAACTAGCACACGCGAAAACACTCGCACTCGGTAGCACCAAGGCCAGCGCAGTAACCACTTTTTTCAACTTCATGAAATACTCCAAGCAAGATTTCGGCAATAGACTTGCCAATTGCATAGCAGTGCTATGCCCTAAACAGATTTAGGCTTTTGCTGGAGGGGCGGCTGAGGGAGGGGTAGTCCAAACCGCAAGGGGTTTGGGTGACTGATAAAAAAGCTGGTGCAACATCGCAAAAGATTGCGGGGCCTCAAATGTGAGGGTGGTATTCAATGCTGGAGCAATGCCGTTATGAGTCAAGCAATATGGGCAAGACTGGGTAGCCTCAACCTGGTCACCCTGTGCATCCGTGAGCACATTGAGCTGCATTTTGCTGCCATCTACTGAACAAATTTCCATCGCAAAACCATGACCACCTTTTGCCAAGGAAACCGCTTGCGAAACCGCCGGGGCAAGCGCGCTCATTGCCACAGCAGCGGCTGCAATCCAATGAACTAAGCGGTTTTTGAAGAATTTCATAACACAAGCATTCTAAATGATTCCCCCCCCTCACAAAGACGTCTAACTTTCAAGGAAAAGAAAAAGGGGCCCGCAGGCCCCTTCTTCAAGGATACAAGCGTTTACATTGAGGCAGAACGCTCAATCAACTTACGGCGCATTGGGCGCAATACAAACCAAGCCAAGAATGCAGCAGTGCCATTCAAGATACTGGCAACCCAGAAGACTGCTTCCCAGCCACCGGTAGTCGCTACCAAGACACTCGAAAGAGGTACTAACAATGAAGCGGTACCTTTTGCGGTGTAGAGCAAACCAGCATTACCTGCGGCATAAGTAGAGCCAAAGGTATCGGCATTGGTTGATGGGAACAAACTATAAATCTCACCCCATGCAAAAAATACCAAGCCGGTTAAGAGTACAAACATTACCGGATCTTGACCGAGGTAATACAAACCCAGAATACCTAGACACTCGAACGTAAAGCACAATGTCATTGTTTGTTCGCGACCAATTTTGTCTGATACCCAACCAAAGAAAGGACGGGTTAAGCCATTCAAAACACGATCAATTGTCAAGGCGAAAGTCAAAGCAGGCAATGCCAAGCCCATCAAGCTCACTGTGACACCAGCGATCTTAAAGTCTTTAGCGATTGGCGCCAATTGAGCAGTAGCCATCAAACCACCAGCCGCTACCATCACAAACATCACATACATAATCCAAAAGACAGGTTGCTTCACCATCTCCATTGGGCGGAAGTCTTTGCGTGTTTGCGTAACGCTTGCTTTTGCTGAAGTAATAGCGCTCTTAATTGGCTTAGACAACAAGAGACTTAACACCACCACGATGATGCCTTGCCCAATACCAAAAAACCAGAAAGCTTCTTGATAGCCTTGCTCGGCAATCATTTTGGCAATCGGAATTACAGTTAAAGCAGAACCAGCACCAAAACCAGCGGCAGTCATACCGGCAGCCAAGCCGCGACGATCTGGGAACCACTTGAGCGCATTACCGACGCAAGTGCCATATACCGCACCAGCACCAACACCGCTCACAGCAGCGGCGATGTAGAGCATCGTCAATGTATCAGCGTGGGCATTCATCATCCAGCCAAGGCCGCAAAGAATACCGCCAACAAAAACCACGGGGCGTGGACCAAACTTATCCACTAGGTAGCCCTCAATCGGAACCAACCAAGTTTCAGTCAAAACGAAAATGGTAAAGGCCACCTGGATGGCCGCACGGCCCCAGCCAAATTTCGCATCAATGGGGTTTACAAATAGCGTCCAGCCATATTGCAAGTTTGCAATCATCGACATACAAATTACGCCGATTAAAAGCTGGAACCACCGACCTCCGATAGGTCCTGATGTTTGATTGCTACTCATTAAGTCATCTCCTAGTTTTGCTTTAAGACAAATCCTGCACCCTCTCAAATGGGGTAACTGATTTTTAAGCATTTAGTCCGCTTGCGTCTTGACAATAATCAAGATTCATTTAAATCCGCACTAGTGATTACCCTTTGTTACTCCCTCTATCGATGTACATGATCACTATGCGCCCCATATTCGCATAAAAGAAAAAGCCACCCGAAGGTGGCTTGTAGGCATTTCTACTGCTTTAAATTACATGCCGCGATAGGCGCCATCGAAATCGTAGTGACGAGCACGCTGTTTTGAGGCAACTTTGTTTGCGGAAAAAAACTGGTTGAACACATTCAATAACTGAGTCATTTGAATCTCTTTAAGGGTTAATACCTAGATTGTAACCCTAATATTATTGCGATGCAATAATTACGGACACCCTAAAATAATTGCCATGTAAGCAATAATTAACTTTCAAGTAATTGATTTTATTGAATATTGGTGCCGCTTGCCGGAATCGAACTGGCGACCTTTTCATTACGAATGAACTGCTCTACCAACTGAGCTAAAGCGGCGAAAGACTTATTTTAACGGAAGCGATCCAGTAATTTTTTACTGACTTTATCAAGCTGAGTGGCATCCTTAATCAGAAATTGCAGGCCATTAGAGTCTGCAATCAACAATATATTGCCCGATATCCGTCGAATGTCTTCCTCGCCTTTCAGGCGAATGCGCGTCGGACCCCGATCTGTTTCAAGATCCCAAATACTTGGCGTGGCAAAGGTTGATACCCGAACAATTTTCTGAATGACGGGCATAAATTCACGGGCAGCCAACTCTTCCATCATCAGAGCCAACTCAGCTTGCGGTACCGATGCGACATCAGCAAACCAGCATAATTCTTTACCCGATGAGTCCATCAAGCAAATGCCGGCACCAGGAGCGGTAATTGGAAACGCTCTTACTGGATGCACGCCAACATGACGCTGACCTTTTGCATCAATAAATACCAAACGTCCCAAGGTATCACGTTCAAGCTGGTGCGACTGTGCAATGGTTTTGCTATTAGTCATGAGCCTCCTCATCAATACTCTCGCCAATAGCAACCCCCTCGACCAACTCAGCAGCATGACGCAGCTGTGCCTGATATAGGGCATAGTAAGCGCCCTGCGCTTCCATCAATTGATCGTGAGAACCAATCTCCACAATTTCACCCTTGTCGAGTACCACCAAACGATCAGCCTTTCTTAAGGTAGAGAGTCGATGCGCAATCGCAATAGTGGTGCGGCCCTTGACCAAATTATCCAAAGCACGCTGAATTTCTTTTTCAGTCGTAGTGTCTACTGAAGATGTGGCCTCATCCAAAATTAAAATACTCGGATTAATTAATAGCGCGCGAGCAATTGAAATACGCTGACGCTCACCACCAGATAAAGACTGGCCGCGCTCACCGACCAATGAGTCGTAGCCCAAAGGTAGACGCAAAATAAACTCATGCGCATGAGCCGCTCTGGCAGCCTCGATAATTTCCTCGCGAGTGGCATCAGGTTTGCCGTAGGCAATGTTTTCTGCAATGGTGCCAAAGAATAAAAATGGCTCCTGTAGAACTAGTCCAATACGTTTACGATAATCCGCGATACCAATGCTACGAATATCTCTTCCATCTAAGGTAATGGAACCCGAACTGACGTCATAAAAACGACAAATCAAATTCACTAAGGTGCTTTTGCCAGAACCGCTATGCCCTACTAAACCAATCATCTCGCCTGGAGCGATATCTAGATCAATTCCTTTTGACACCGCGCGATTGCCATAACGAAAACCCACTCCTCGCAAGGAGATGCGGCCTTGGACATCAGCCAATGGCGCTGGATTAATAGGCTCGGGAACGCTGGAAACATGATCCAAAATATCAAAAATACGTTTAGCCCCAGCAGCCGCTTTTTGGGTATGGGACACAATGCGACTCATCGAATCGAGCCGAATATAAAAGCGGCCGATGTATGCCAAAAAGGCAATCAAGACACCCACAGTGACCTTTTGATGCGCAACTTGCCAAATACCAAAACCCCAAACTACCAATAAACCAGTCTCCGTTAACAAGGTCACCGTAGGAGAAAATAACCCCCACACTCGGTTTACGCGATCATTGATTTGGAGATTGTGCAAGTTGGAATCGACAAAGCGCTTTAACTCACGGTCTTCCTGCGCAAAAGCCTTCACTACCCGTATCCCGGGAATGGTATCGGCCAAGATATTGGTCACCTCAGACCAAATGCGATCAATCTTTTCAAAACCAAAACGCAATCGATCACGCACCACATGAATCATCCAAACAATAAACGGCAATGGCGCAAGAGTAACCAAAGCGAGCAATGGATCAATCGACACCAAGATAGCCGCTGTCATGGTGAGCATTAAAACGTCTGTTGCAAAATCTAGCGCATAGAGTGATAAAAATACGCAAATACGATCAGTCTCCGCACCAATGCGCGCAATTAAATCACCGGTACGCTTCCCACCGAAATATTCCAGCGAGAGTTTTAGTAGGTGCTCAAATGTGGTGTTGCGCAAATCAGCACCAATACGCTCACTCACCAAAGCCAATAAATACGTTTTCCACCAGCCTAGTCCCCAAGCCACCAACGCTGCGCCAAACAGGGCAAGCAAATACATACTAGCCAGGTGGAAATCAATCGGCTGTCCCTTTTCATAAGGAATAAGGACATGGTCCATTAAAGGCATCGTGAGATAAGGCGGAATTAAGGTGGCGCCCGTGGATAACATGGTTAACACAAATCCGAGCAATAACTGTTTTTTATACGGACGGGCAAAACGCCACAGCTTAAACAGGGTCCAAGTTGAGGGCGGCTTGTCATCCTCTGGATCGCAGTTAGGACAAGCGTCAGAATTTGCTGGCTTTGGATTTAAGCAAACCGGGCAAATCTGCCTGTCATACTCACCCACCTCAAGCTCTTGATTTGAACTAGCCTTGCCATGAGCAAGCTGCTTATAAGCCGACTCCAACCTCAAAACCTGGGGGTTAACCGCCAAGGTGAAGTGCCAAACCCTTAAAAGATTGTCCGCAGTTTCCAGCTTTAGGTGCCCCACCCCAGCGTGATCTCCATGAACCAGATGCGCGCCTTCGCGGGCTGGCCAGGCTTCAAAATTCTCGCCATCCGTCCAAACCAAACCTTGATCCGCCAATAAAAGCAGGCTTTTCTGAAAGCGCAAACCACTATCCAAGTCGAGCTCAACCCAGGCCAGTATTGCCCCGGCAGTCCCCAACGGTGATTTTGGTGACCTCAAAATAGCCTGCCAATCACTTGGTAGAG
>CANGEC010000010.1 GCA_947452625.1 Burkholderiaceae bacterium | reverse complement strand
TGCTGTGGGGCTTGGTGCCTTGTACGTTGGTCTATAGCGTTCTACCCTTGGCTTTTTTATCCGGCGATGTTTGGACAGGGGCGGTTCTGATGCTAGCCTTTGGTTTGGGTACTCTACCCAATTTACTGTTGATTTCTCGGTTTTCGGCGGCCCTAACTCAGCTCGGGCACTACGCTTGGGTACGCTACCTATCAGCAGTACTATTTTTTGGAGCTGGTGTATTTGGCTTATACCGTGCCTGGGTTTTACCGGAGGCTTTGCTAAAGGGTGGTTTTTGTTTTACGTAGATGAGTGCGTTGCCGCTTGAATACCTACGGCAAGATCGGGATATTGGCAATCGGGGCCGAGTGTTTCAAGAAGCCCACTGCGCTTTGCCACATCATAGGGTTGATGAGCTAGTCCACAGATTATCAGTTTGACCTGTGCGCTATCGCATAGATGCTTAAGTTCGAGGATGGTGTCCATGCCGGATGCATCAATGTAGATGACATTTTTTAAATCTAGCAACAATGTATCGCTCGGTAGATTTTTTTCGATCGCTTCTAGTAAACGTACCGCCCCAAAAAAGATGGCACCATAGATGCGGTAAGCATCAATTCTTCCGGCTTGATTTTGCAAGGCTGGAAAGTCTGCCGCAAGTGCCGCTTCACAACGCGACAGACTAGAGATGCGATAAATAAAGGTGATAAAGGCTAACAGTAGACCTACTTGAACTGCAACCGTTAAATCCAAAATGATCGTTAAAGCAAATACCGTCAGCATCGTCAGTCGGTAGGCAAGGCGAAATTGCTTGAGATCAAAAAACTTGGCCCACTCTCCCATATTCCACGCAACAAACATCAGAATGGCTGCCAGACTAGCCAGCGGTACATGTTTGGCTAAGGGCGCAGCAAATAGAATAACGAGGAGCAGAGTAAGTGCATGGACAATTCCAGAAAGCGGCGTACTTCCACCACTTTGGACATTGGTAACTGTTCGAGCGATGGTGCCGGTGGCTGGCATGCCCCCAAAAAAAGGACTGACAAAATTGGCAATTCCTTGAGCCATCAGTTCTTGGTTGGGTTCGTGGCGATCATGAATCATGCCATCGGCAACCCGGGCGCAGAGTAAGGATTCAATGGCACCCAAAATAGCTAAGGTCAGGGCCGGCATGATGACAAATTGCGCCGTGCTCCAGCTGATAGAGAGCCATTCAAAATGGGGTAGACCGGCAGGAATTCCGCCAAAACGGCTTCCAATAGTATCTACGGGAAGGTCAAAGATGGCGGTACTCATGGTCGCCAAGACCATGGCGATAACAGTACCAGGCAGGTGCTTTAGCCACCCCAACTGGTTTTGGTAGCGGCGCCACAAAATCAGAATCCCAAGGCTGGCAACAGCAATAGCTACCGCCATGAAGTTGACGGTATCAGCAGCTAAATACAGCGCTTGAATACTGCTAAAAAAATCAGCCGGCATTTTGGGAATGGCGAGACCAAAAAAATCTTTCATTTGGGAGAGGCCAATTAAAAAGGCAATGCCATTAGTAAAGCCAATGATCACGGCAATCGGAATAAAGCGCACCAAAGTACCAAGGCGGAAAACGCCCATCGCAAACAGGAAGACGCCAGACATTGCAGTTGCAATTAATAGGTTGGCGACACCATAGCGATCCACAATGCCATACACAATCACAATAAAGGCGCCTGCTGGACCGCCAATTTGAACGCGGCTGCCGCCCAGTAAGGAAATCAGTCCGCCGGCAATGATTGCGGTAAAAATACCCGCTTCCGGTTTCAGTCCGCTCGCAATGGCAAATGCCATGGCCAAGGGCAAGGCAACAACGCCTACTGTCAGACCTGCAAAGAGATCTTTGGTGAGTAGGGCGCGGTTATATCCCTTAAAGGAGCTGAGAAGTCTTGGTTGAAAAAACATCTGATGGAATTAATGTCGAGTCTTCAAGAGAAGCGATTACCCACCCAGTAGGCAAAAAAGGACGCCAATGCTGTAACGCTAGCACCCCAGACAATATCGATCAATGCTAGGCGAGCTGGAAAGTCACGAATCACTGCCAGGTTGGTGAGGTCATAGGTCATGTAGCAAAATAGTCCAAAGAGTGCGCCATAGGCAATGGCATGCCAGCAGGACTGCTTGGAAAGGGCGGGGAGAATGACAAAGATGCAGGCCCCCAGCGCATATAGTAGGTAAAAACCGAGTCCAGCAAACAGCTTGGGTTCGCTTGCCATGAGGTCGCCCATTTCATCGCGATAAAGGTTCTTGGCCAGCCCAAGCAGCCAAATTAAATCGATAATGATCAGACTCAGCAAGAAAGTGAGATAAACCGTTATATACCTAAGCAATGGGGTAGCCTTTGCACTTTTGTAGCGTGATAATAAGTATTATGATGGAATAATTAGTGAGCAGTTCAATTTAAAGGGAGCGGATATGTTTAAGCATTTATTAGTGCCTGTGGATGGTTCAGACGTCAGTAAAAAATCATTAAAAAAGGTTGCCGAACTTGCGAAGGCTGACGGTGCTGCGGTTACTTTGGTTTATGTTTCCGATCCATTGCCCCCAATGGTGTACTCAGATAGCACTATGGGTTATGGTATTTCCGCAAAAGATCACAAAAAAGTTTGCGAAGCTTATGCAAAAGATGTCTTTAAGAAGGCAGCTACACAGTTAGGTGCTGGTATTAATGCTAAGTCCTTGCATATTGCCAATTCAGTATTGTCTGAAGGTATTTTGGACGCTGCTAAAAAGGCAAAAGCCGATGTCATCGTTATGGCTTCTCATAAGCGCACTGGCATTAAGAGTGTCTTGCTTGGTAGTGAGACACATGAGGTGATTGTGCACTCTAAATTACCGGTCTTGGTTCTCGGTTAATTAAAGTAGCATCTCCAAATCAATAGGGTCCTTGTGGACCCTATTTTTATTTGAATACCTTGCATCTATAGTTGCGGCGGGCTACCAAGTAGCAGAATTTCTCTCGTGAGCTGACCGCTCTCGTTATCGCGCATTGACCATAAGTCCAATTGCATCCGAGAGGCGTACGGATCAACATATACCCCATCTTTTCTGAGTTCAAAGTGCAGGTGTGGTCCAGTGGATCGGCCAGTAGATCCAACGTAACCAATTTCAAGACCACGCCGCACTTCGTTACCCAGATCAAGTTCAGGGTTGTAATTGCTCAAGTGGGCGTAATAGGTTCTATAGTTCCCGGGGTGCTCGAGGATGATGAGATTGCCGAATGCGCCGCTAAAGCCAATGTGTACCACCTTGCCATTGGCAACGCTAAAGATAGGGGTACCAATCGGTGCTGCATAGTCGATTCCCATGTGGGCGCGATACCGTTGCTTGGGGGCAGCTACCGGTACAGTGGCATTCGTATTAGCGGCAATCTTGCCTGGTTTTTTGCGTGACACAGGGACATTACCAACCCCTCGCGAAATGCGTCGATAACTCAATGGGTTGGTCCAGAATGCGCGCTCAATAGCCTCACCATTGCCCGTAAAAAACCCACCCGGAATATCGTCACGCTCTAACCAGAAAGCACTGGCGAAAATTTCTTTGTTTGTCGGATCTAGAATTTCCGTAGCCCAAATTTGAGCCCAGTGATCACGATCGCCAAAATCAACCAGTAGTCGTACCACGCTGTTGGTGTTTTCTAGGGAGTTGCTTTCTTCAGGATAAATTTGTTTGATCAGTGAGTTGAGCTCCCAGACAAGCTCAACTGGCAACTTGTCGCCCACTTTACGGGGGTCATATAAAACATCCCTGAGAGGGATTTCTACTTCGGTATAGCGCTTTGACTTATCGCGTAGGTAATCTTGTTGCACCAAGAAGCCGCCTGCTGCTGATGGCGTGAATGTCCAAACTTCAGTATCGCGATCTTGAATCGGACCATTCATGATGCTCAGAGAGTCGAAGCGATTGCGATTGCCTAAAGCGACCGCATAAGGAATGCAGTTGCCACGCATGCGATCAAAAAAGACTTTGGTTTGGTTTTTAAAAAACTCGGAGAATTGTGGATTTTCAATGCCAATATTGGCTGGCAGGTTGCTTTCGCTAAAACTGCGTCGATAACAACCTCGTTGTATCCGATAGTCTAGATTGCCAAGGGTGTCGCCAACAAATTCATTGGGGTCTTTACGGCGAAAAAGTTCTGGATTGAGGCTATTAGAGTTTGCAAATTTTCCGGCACTCGAATCCTTAAATCCAACGGACTTGGTATTTTGAATCACGATCTTTGGGCGAGCTGGCGCTGGTTTTTTAGCGGCAGCTTTACTCGTTTGCGCTTGGCTGGCTGTGATGAGCGTCATTGGTGGCCATTGCGTGGCAACAAACCAAAGAATGCCGATGAATAGGAGTCTTCCTCGCTGGCGCGAGCTGAAGAGGTGTTGATTTAATTTCACAGGCTAATTATCTAATAATGCGTCGGTATTCCGAGATATTGATGCTGTACTGCAGCAATTCGGGCCGCTAGGGTGCGGCCTGTTCTCGAATATCAAAATACCCTCTACGAATCCGGGTTTATTGCCGCGCTTGGAATTAACCTTCGTCAGGCGCCACCTTGAGAACCTCAAACGCCGCCTTGAGGCGAGTCTCGTAATTCTTTTTTACTTTGGCGGCCTCTTCCGCTGGCCATTTTTTAAAGCCTTCGCCTTTAGCGATACCGCTTTTTCCTGCCTTCACTAGATCCATCACGCATGCGGGCGGCGCCGTGATATTGGAGAGGGAGGGATAAATCACTTCAGCAGCCAAGGTCATACCCTCCCAGCCGGAGATTTCTTTTTGAGTCATAGGGCCAACTGCGGCATAGCGAAAGCCAAAGCTGTAACGTACCGCTGTATCAATATCGTCTGGCGTAGCAATGCCTTCTTGAACTAGTGACAGCGCTTCACGCATTAAGGCATGTTGAATGCGGTTGGCTAAAAACCCCGGAATATCTTTTTTTACCAAGACCGGTTTTTTGCCATGCGCGCGATAGAAGGCGCATACCTGCTCTGCTAGAGCTGGATCGGATTTCTCGCCTAGTACTACCTCTACAAGAGGGACAACGTGTGCGGGCATGAAGTAGTGCGCGTTAAACATGCGATGTGCTGTTGGTAGACCTTTGGCAATATCGCTAATCGGAAAGCCTGAGCTATTACTGCCGATGGGTACATGCGCTGGGACACGCTTGTCTAAGTCCGCAAATAAAGTTTGTTTGAGATCCATACGCTCTGAAACAGTTTCAATGACAAAATCGGTGTCGGCCCAGTCATTCCATGTGGCAATCGCTCCACCAATGAGTACTCCTCCTTTGGCGCGCCAAGCTGGGTCAATTGCATCAGCACAAGTTTCCACGGCCTTGAAGATGCTTTCAGCCTTGAGTTGATCTCGTCCAAGAACAATGGTTTTTGCTCCGCAGGCTAAAAAGCCAGCGGCAATACCAACGCCCATAATGCCTGTGCCAATGATGACGACTTTGCTCATAGTTCATCCAATAACGTAGTTGTGCTGAAAGTGAATTATTCCTTATTTGGGAATGCTCCAAGGAACTTAATTCTAGCTACAATATTTTTTTGCCCAAGGAATGCATATGCCGATCATCGAGTCCATACAAGTTGCCTCAGTTGCGGTGCCGCTAGATAAGGTCACCTCTTTTTCCACGAGAACCGTATCCGAGCGCCACTATTGCTTAGTTAAAGTGCGCGGTAAGGATGGTAATGAGGGCATTGGCTTTTGCTATGTGGGTAGTGCTGGCGGTGATATTGCCAAGGTTGCGGTTGAGCAGTTGCTCGCACCGAAGTTGCTTGGTCAAGATAGTCATCGTAGCGAAGGTTTGTGGATGGAGATGTATAACGAATCGATTTTGCAAGGTCGCGCAGGCTCGGTGATGCGGGGTATTTCCATATTAGATACAGCGCTCTGGGATCTCAATGCCCGCGCTGCCAAACTTCCATTACATCAGTATCTTGGCGCAGTCGTTCATGATCGTGTACCTGCTTATGCCAGTGGTGGTTATTACCTGGAGGGTAAAACTCCTGCGAAGTTGGGCAAGGAAATGGAGTCCTATGTCAAGCAAGGCTTTAGGGCTGTCAAAATGAAAGTGGGTCGCCTATCTCCAAGTGAGGAAGAGGCCCGCGTTAAAGCGGCTCGCAAAGCCATTGGCGATGATGTGTTGCTGACTTTGGATGCGAATAATGCTTGGCGTGATTTGCCAACGGCGCTCGAATATGTGCGTCGTTTTGAAGCTTACAACCCTTATTGGATCGAAGAACCCTTTTCACCAGATGCGATTGACTTGCATGCAGCATTGGCACGCCAAACTAGCATCAATGTGGCCACTGGAGAAATGGAGGCAGGTCGTTGGCGCTTTAGGGAATTGATTGAAGCTGGCGGTGCAGCGATTTTGCAGTCGGATGCCGCAGTCTGCGGGGGTATCACCGAGTGGCGCCGCATTTCCGCTTATGCGGATGTTAAGGGGATTACGGTTTGCCCTCACTGGTTTCATGATCTGCATGCGCCACTAGTTGCAGCCACGCCCAATGCCCGCTTTGTTGAATTCTTTTTAGATGATCAAGTATTAAATTTCCGTCGCTTAATCAATAAACAACTGACCTTTAAGAATGGCGATTTGATTTTGCATCAAACTCCTGGGCTTGGTTTTGAATTTGATGAAGCTGCAATTAAAAAATATGCCGGTAAAGCGGCTTGGACTAAGGTTGCTTAACAATGACAACAGTAAAGACAATTTCCGTAGCTAAGGCCGAGGCATTTATTGCTCAAGTGCTTGAGGCTGCAGGGGTGCCGGTACCAGACGCTCAAAAAGTAGGTCAGTTGATGATCCGTTCTGATTTGGCTGGTGCTGATGGACATGGTATTTTTCGCTTACCTGCTTATATGAAACGCATTAAGGCGGGTGGCGCCAATCTTCATCCCAATATTGCGTTAGAAAAAGATCGAGGTGCCTCGGGATTACTTAATGGAGACAACGCGCTTGGTCATTTGGTAATGGACAAAGCGGTTGAGCTTGCTATCGAGCGCGCCAAAAAATTTGGCGTGGCTTGGATCGGTAGTCATCATGGCAATCATTCTGGAGCGGCTTCTGTCTATGTGCGGATGATTGCTGAAGCTGGTTTGGTTGGTCTGTATATGGCGGTGGGTAATGCCAATCACATGGCACCTTGGGGTGGAATTGATTTGTTGCTGTCAACCAACCCAATTGCGATTGCCGTTCCCGCCAAGAATCGTCCGATAGTGCTGCTTGATATGGCTACGACAGTTGCAGCTTATGGCAAGGTAAAGTTAGCTGCGCAGCGTGGCGAGCAAATGCCGGAAGGTTGGATGATGGATAAGCAAGGTCAACCCTTGACTGATCCACAACGCTCAAGCGAAGGCTCTTTGTTGCCGATTGGCGACTATAAAGGTTATGGCTTGGCATTAATGGTGAGCCTCTTGGCGGGCTCCCTCAATGGCGCTGCAGCTGGTAAGGAGACGATTGATTTCAATGCGCATCACGATCTCACGACTAACACGGGTCAAGTAGTGATTGCGGTAGATCCTGCGGCTTTTGGCGATGTTGATCTATTCTTAGAGCGGGTTACCAAGGTGGTTGAAGATATTGCCCAGTCCAATAAGTTGCCAGGGGTTGATCGCATTCATATTCCTGGTGAAGGTGGAGCAGCAACTGCAGCTAAGCGGACCAAAGAGGGTATTCCGGTTTCGCCTGAGCTTTTGGTAAGTTTAAATGCGTGCGCAGCAGAATGGGGTGTCCCCGCCTTAACTTTGTAAATACCTGATAAGCTGGGTCCAAAGCAGTTGAGCTAAAAATTATAAAAAGCACTAGGAGACTTTCATGAATTTATTCACTATTAAGGCCATTGGCCGACGTGTTGCTGCCGCTGCTGTCATCTCGCTATTCGCAGGCAGCGCTTGTGCCGCTTATCCTGATAAGCCCATTAAGATGCTCATCGGCTATGCCCCTGGAAGTTCAACCGATATTGTGGGGCGTATGGTTGCGCAAGATCTCAGTCTGCTACTTAAGCAACCGATTATTGTTGAGAATCGTGGCGGCGCTGCCGGTAGTATTGCGGCTGATGCTGTTGCTAAAGCTGCGCCGGATGGATATACCATTTTGTTTGCGCAAAACGGTCTAGCGATTACGGTCGCCTCAAACCCAAAATTACCTTTTAATGGCATGAAGGATTTGATTCCTGTTGCTGGAGTTTCGGCTACGCCCCATATTTTGATTGTGAATAACAACTCTCCTATCAAAAGTGTTGCCGAGCTGATTGCAGATTTAAAAGCCAATCCAGGTAAGCGAAGCTTCGCTTCTTCAGGCATTGGGAATTCTGATCACATGGCTGGCGAATTATTTTTATCTTTAACAAATACGCATGCTATTCATGTGCCATATAAGGGTGGCGCTCCGGCTGCAACAGATGTGTTGGGCGGTCAGATTGATTTTTACTTTGCTGGAATGCCGGTTGGCTACCCTTTGTATAAAGCGGATAAGGTACGTGCCTTGGCGGTAACTAGCAAGCAGCGCTTTAGTGGCACACCGGAGTTGCCTACTGTATTGGAATCGGGTGTGACGGAATACGATATGGCGTTATGGCAGGGCGTCTTCGTGCCCGCAGGCACACCCAAAGAAGTGATGAATACCTTAACAGCTGGTGTTCTGAAGGTTTTAGATACCCCCGAAATGAAAGATCGCTTTGTCAAAGCGGGAGTGCAAATCGCCCCCCTCAATCAAGCACGCTTTAGTGACCTCTATTTCTCAGACATCACCCGCTGGAAGCGAGTGATGGAGAAGTCCAATATTAAGTTGGATTGATTTCTGTATTGCATAGACCAACTACTGGCTGATACATTAGGCGGTAGTTGGACGTGATTTAAGGTGCGTCATGATTTGAGTAATTAGTACCAATCCAAATCCGATAAACCCAATCAAATCAGCCTCGGTGGAAGGGTAAGCTAAGGCTACACCAGATGCCACCATTAAAATTCGCTCATAGACTTTGGTTTTTTCGATAAACCAACCCTGCAAGCCGCCCGCTAGGCAAATAATCCCGACCACAGCCGTGAAAGAAATCCAGGCAATTTGCATCCAGTCAGCTTGTGCGAGCGCATCGGTGGAGCCCATCAGCAAGAGGCTCACTCCAGATTTATCCAGCACGAACATAAAGGGCACCAAGATTGCTGGCGCTACATATTTCCAAGTTTGCAAAGTAGTTTTATAGGGATTGCCTTTGCAGATCGCTGCAGCGGCAAAGGGCGAGAGCGCAGTTGGAGGTGAGACCTCTGAGAGCACTGCGTAATAAAAAATGAACATGTGTGCTGCGAACGCTGGTACACCAAGGTTAATGAGGGCGGGAGCAGCGATAACGGCACAGATGATGTAGGAGGCCGTGACCGGCACGGCGAGCCCTACAACCCACACTACGAGAGCAGTAAAGATGGCGGTTAATAGGAGTGAGCCACCAGCATATTGAATCACGATCGAACTAAATTTAAGGCCAAGACCAGTGAGAGTGACCGTACCCACAATCAGTCCGGCGCCTGCGCAGGTTGCTGCGATAGCAAGTACCCCAGTGGAGCCAGAGGCCAATGCTTTCGTTAAATTTGAGTTGTATAAGCCTCCTAAGATTGGCTCTTTACCTTTGAACCAAGACCAAGGAATGATGGCAGTGTCCTCGCGCAACATACTGGATAGGGCTGAAACAACTGTTGCCCAAAATACGGACATGACAGGCGAGAAGCCAAAGAGCATGAATACAACAATGGAGATGAGTGAGAAAAAATGGAACCAATATTTTTTGGTTAATTGCCAGGCAGTTTCAGTAGCTTGGAAATGAATATTTTTCATGCCATATTTGCGCACATCAATCTCAACCATGACAAAGAGGCCAAGATAAAACAGGACTGTCGGAATGGTTGCCATGAGCAACACATCTAAGTAAGAGATCTTTAAGAAATCCGCAATTAAAAAGGCTGCAGCGCCAAGCACGGGCGGCGAAATGATGGCACCCAAACCGCCAGCCGCCAATAGACCCCCAGCAGCATTTTTTTCATAGCCAACTTTGTCTAACATCGGAGCCGCGACTGATCCAACTGTTACTGTGGTGGCAACACCAGAGCCTGATGGTCCACCCAACAAGAAAGAGGACATCACGATAGTTCTACCAACGCCGGAGGATTTTCCGCCCATTGCCGCAAATGAAAAATCAATAAAGAATTTCCCGGCACCCGTAAATTGCAGAAATGCCCCAAAGATCGTAAATAAAATAATGAGGGTGGCTGATACATCTACCGCAGTGCCATAGATGCCTTCCAGGGTCATATACATATAGCCGACCAAACGATCTAAGCCGTAACCCTTATGAGTCCATGGTGCTGGTAAGTAATTACCAAATAGTGCGTAGAGTAAAAATAATACGGTAACGCTCACTAATATCAAGCCATTGGTACGGCGCACGCTCTCTAGGATGAGCAGGATTAGGCCAATGCCAACCATGACATCTGTTGGGTTCGGTGCCGTGTTTCTGTCGGAGAAATCATCGCCACCGCTCAAGATGTAATAGGCAATGAGTATCGAGCCAATCGCAAAGAGAATATCCCACCACATGAGTCGATTTTTGAAACGCATGGCGATAGGAAAGCTGAGGAACACCAAAAAGAGCACTAAGGCAACGTGAATGACGCGTAGCTGCTGAGTTGGGACAATGGAGTATGCAGCATACAAATGAAAGAGGGACATGGCCACTGCTACCAGGGTAATGAATTTGGCGAGCATCCCTTTGTAGGCATTAGCATCACCCTCTTCTTGCTTGATGAGAGCGTCTAATTTTTCCTGGGTTTCATTATCGATCACGTTTTGGTTCATGTCTCAACCTATTGATATTTTTATTGGTGCTGAAAGGGGTGCCAAGGGTGGGTATGCCGACCCTTGGCGTATGGCTTAGTTGACTTTGACGTTCTTTTCTTTGAAGTACTTCAGGGCGCCTGAATGAAAGTCAATCGGAGTGGATTTTTGTTTTTGATTTTCGAGTGAAACATTCATGTATTCCTGGTGGGTGCGCACGAGCTCAAGCTTGTTATCAAAAACCGCCTTCACAATCTTATAAGCTTCTGCTTCTGGCATATTGGCATTGACGACCAGGATGTTCGCAACGGCCGCCACTTTATTATCTTTAGTCATGCCGCTATACGTGGCCTTAGGAATGACGGTGGGGAAGTAGAGGTTGCCATACTTCTTATTCATCACTGCAACTTCATCATTGGTATCCACCATAACGATTTTCATACCCGGGCTATTGGCCAGATCGGTAACGGCAGCAGTGGGAAGTCCACCCACCCAAAAGAAAGCATCAATCTTGCGATCTTTAACGGCATTAACCGATTCGGCAACACTTAAGCGCTCACGTTTAACATCTTTATCCTTATCAAGGCCTGCGGCTTCAAGTAGCCTGAACGCCATCACTTCGGTAGCGCTTCCTGGTGCGCCAGTACTAATGCGTTTTCCTTTGAGATCTTTCATGGATTTGATGCCAGTGCTATCGACTGTAACAACGTGCATGAGGTTGGGGTAAAGAACCAAGAGGGTGCGCAGATCTACTTTCTTGCCAGCAAATTTACCGTCGCCAACTTGAGCATCTTTGGCGGCATCAGCCATGGAGAAACCAATATAAGGTTTGCCGGTTCCAATCAGATTGAGATTGTCAACTGAGCCTCCGGTAACTTCAGCAGTAGCAGACATGCCGGGAACTTTGCTGGATAGTACAGAGGCTAAGCCGCCGCCCATTGGGTAGTAAACGCCACCAGTGCCGCCAGTGGCAATAGAAATGTTTTGTGCTTGAGCGCAGCCCAAAAATAAGCTGAGCGCTACGGCAATAATATTAAGTAATCTCATCTTGATCTCCAATAGACTTGATATTGATTAAAGGTCGGGCATACTGAAATTCATTTTTTGTAACTCGCTCAGTAATTTGGCTTGCTGTTCTGCGGTTAATTGCATGAGCGGTGGACGTACTCGTAGCCACTCAGGATTTTTACTGAAATGCGCCACTGCAGTTTTCATACCAGCAATCATTTGATATTGCGCAAAGACGGCACGCACTTTATCTAATTCAGCTTGCTTTTGATCTGCATCGGCAGCATGCCAATTTGCTGCGAGATCGGCAATTGCCTTGGGGTTAATGTTGGCGGTAGCAGAAATGCAGCCAACACCACCGGCGCGTAAGGTGCGCATCAAAAATACTTCGCTACCAGCGTACACCCGGAAACCTGCTGGGGCGAGCAATTTAATAACGGATTCGGTATAAGCCCAATCACCCGAGCTATCTTTCATGCCAACTACTGTTTTTGGATACTCTTTTGTGAGGCGCTCCAATAAGGAAAGGCTCAAAGTAATTTTGGTGACCGGGGGAATGTTGTAAATATAAACTTGCAAGCCGGCATCACCAACTTTTTGAATGACTTCAGAGTAGTAGGCAAATAGACCATCGTCGGTAACATCTTTGTAGTAGAACGGTGGCAGCATCAAGACGCCGGCGCATTTGTGGTTCACAGCGTGACGCGTCATATTGACGGTTGCATCAATTGAGGTTGCCCCTGTGCCGGGCATCATATGTGCAGGGTTGAGGCCTCCTTCAATTAATGCAGTGAGTGTGCTCATCTTTTGGGGAGCAGACATAGAATTTGCTTCAGAGTTTGTGCCAAACACTGCTTGACCAACGCCATTGGACTCTAGCCACTGACATTGTTTGAGGAGAGCTTGAGCATCAGGGCTACCGTCAGCTTTGAAAGGGGTTAATACAGGAGAGAGAACTGCTGGAAGGGTAGACGGGTGCAAAGTAATGGTCATGCGAACTCCAGGTTAATTTGGTACTTCGGTGAGAAGTGGCTGTTGGTTAAAGAAGGCTTCTAAATTATCTACGGCTAATTTGGTCATGGCTACCCTTGTTTCTGCAGTAGAACTACCAATATGTGGCGTCATTAAAAGATTATCGAGATTAAAGAATTCGGGATTAGGATTGGGTTCATTGTCGAATACATCTAAGGCTGCGCCAGCAATTCTTTTATGTTGCAGCGCATATAAAAGTGCTGCTTCATCCACCACACTGCCGCGGGCTATGTTAATGAGGTAACTCTCAGGCCCCAAGGCCTCCAGAATCTGAGTATTGATGATTTTGTTGGTAGCCGGGCTGGCGGGGCAGACCAAAAAAAGAACGTCAGATTCTTGGGCTAATTCAGATAAGTTGGGAAGATAGCGGTAAGGCACATTCTTTTTTGAGGGGCCGCTATACAGAATTTCTACCTTGAATGGCTCAAGGCGTTTTGCTAAGTCTTGGCCAATTCTGCCCATTCCTAAGATGCCGACTTTTTTGCCGGCAAGCGTGGTGGTGAGCGGTAAGAGTCCCTTAGACCAAGCTCCGCTTTTCAGAAATGCTTGGGATTGTGGAATTTGGCGGATCAGCCCAAAGAGCATGCCGATTGCCAGTTCACAGACGGCATCATTTAAAACGCCTGGTGTATTGGTGGCCCTAATGCCATGTTCCTTGAGATAGCTTAATGGGAGGTTGTCATATCCCACGCCACAGGTAGCAACTAAGCGCAGGCTCGGCATTTGCCTGACGAGAGATTCAGGTATGGTGGTATTTGAGCGCACCAGAATAGCATTGAAATCACCAGCAGGCACTGCCGCATTGGGATCTAATAGTGACACAGGGCTAAGGCGGTGTTGAATTTCTGCTTGCATTAAATCGGGAAAAAATCCGACCTGCAGCACTGAATTGACTGGGATCATGTCTCACTTCATTTTTTATTGAAATAATGGTGTCATTGTAAGTGGATTTGTAATCCCTTTTGACCTCTTTTAGGAGAAACAAGATGTTGTTTACCCCAGCTGAAACTAAGGTAGTAATCGTCGGTGGTGGAACTATGGGTGCCGATGTAGCAGCGGTATGTGCCCGTGGCGGCTGTGCAGTTCAAGTCGTGGAGCCCACAACAGAACGGCGCGCACTTTTGCCTGATTATTTCGCTAATACTTTGGCTGATTTGGGGTACGAACATCGTACGCATTTGTTATCGCTGGCAGGTACGCTGGAGGAAGTGGATTGGGCGGAGGTTGATTTAGTCATTGAGTGTGTGCCTGAGCGAGTCGATATTAAGCAGCAACTCTTTGCTAAGCTTGAGCAGTACACCAAACCTGAAACTGTTTTAGCAAGTAATAGCTCTAGCTTTCCCATTAGTGAAATTGCGAAAGGTTTGAAAACCGCTGCACGCATGATTGGCCTGCATTTTTTTATGCCCGCCCATTTAGTGCCGTGTGTTGAAGTAGTTTATGGCGAAAAGACTTCTCCAATGGTGGGAGAAAGTTTGTCACGACTCATGACTGCGTGTGGGATGGTGCCCGTTACGGTGAAGAAAGATTTACCAGGATTTTTAGCCAATCGTTTGCAACACGCTTTATCGAGAGAAGCTTTTGCGATGGTTGATGCTGGGATCGCCACTCTTGAGGATATTGATAAAGCGGTCCGCTTTGGTTTTGGCTTTCGTTATATTGCGGCCGGCCCTGTGATGCAGCGTGATCATGCTGGCTTAGAGGTGCATGGCGCGGCTGGCGCGAGTATTTATCCTTCTTTAAATAACTCACCGAATATTGCCAAATGCTTATCGGACCGGGTCGCTGCTGGTAAGTTGGGTATGAAGACTGGCGAAGGATTTTTTCCCTGGACGACTGAGTCCATTAAAGCAGAGCGTGAGCGCTATGACAGTTTGCTGCGCGAAGGTTTAAAACTGATTCAGAAAGAACTGCCTGAGATTAAGTAATGTCTTGAATGTGAAATTTGCGCAGATGCGGGGCGAGTTTGTAGGTCACCAAAACAATGGCGACAGTGGCGACTCCCCCAAAAATGATTGAGGGAACTAAACCCATGAGGCTAGCGGCAATACCAGATTCAAGGGCGCCTAATTCATTTGAAGAGCCCACAAAAATGCCATTGATCGCGCTAATGCGGCCGCGCATATGATTTGGTGTGGTGAGTTGCACAATGCTACTGCGAATCACTACCGAGATAGAGTCGCAGCAGCCTGAGATAAATAAGAAAAACGCACATACCCACAGATGCGTGGAAAGTCCGAATCCTATAATTGCCAGGCCAAATCCCGCCACGGATAAAAACAAATATTTCCCTGAATCTTTGAGAATGGGGTGGGTTGCCAAGTAGACCCCCATTAAGACCGAGCCAGCAGCAGGTGAAGCCCTCAGAATACCCAGCACCTCAGGTCCGGCATGTAAGACCTCGCTTACAAAAGCAGGAAGAATGGAGACGGCGCCACCAAACAGCACGGCAAACATGTCCAACACCATTGTGCTGAGAATCAGTTCATGCTTTTTGACGTAGTTAAAGCCCTCCATGAAGCTCTTTAGAAAATGGCTACTGGGGTAAGTGGATTTTTCATGGCGCGCTTGAATCAGACTAGCGCCATAAAGACTTACCAGACCACAGAGGGCAGCTAGCCCGTAGGTCCAGGTCAGACTGGTGAAGCCAATCATGAGGCCGCCAAGGCCCGGACCGGCAATGACGCAGATCTGAAAAGCGGCAGAGCCATAGGCCATGTATTTGGTCAGCTCATCACGAGGAATAATTTGGCCAAAAATGGCTTGGTATGACGGGCGCAGGAGGGCCCTAGCAACGCCGATAAAGCCTACAGCGGTATAAATTAATGGTACTGGAGGAGATAGCCAGCCCATCGCAATGGCCGTCAAAAACAAAGCCACCAAAATATGAATCGTTGCGGCAATCGCTGAAATGATTTTGCGGGAGTGATGATCAACCGCATGACCTGAATAGAGCGCCAAGGCAAAGTAAGGTACCAGTTCGGCAAGTCCAATCAGACCTAGTGAGATGACGCTATGGGTAAGCTCGTAGAGATGCCAGCCGACTGCAACCATGACAATTTGATAGCTCAGGGTTGCGCCGATGCGGTACAGCATTAAAGTTCTAAAAGCTTGACTGGTTTTCATGAATTCCCTAAGTTTAAGGGAGATACTGTTTTAGACTATGGGTATGAAAAAAATCATTCGAATTTGGGACTTGCCGATCCGGCTCTTTCACTGGCTGTTAGTAGCGTGCATTATTGGTAGCGTGATTACTGTCAATATTGGCGGAAACGCGATGCAGTGGCATGCTTATTGCGGCTATAGCATTTTGACTTTATTGATATTCCGAGTGCTTTGGGGATTTTTGGGGTCAACCCATGCGCGCTTTAGTCATTTCATTCCCAATCGAGTTCGTTTGCTCAACTATCTTCAGGGAAAGTCGCCTAAGGTCTTGGGTCATAATCCCTTGGGTGCGCTTTCCGTGCTTGCCTTATTGGCCAGCCTGCTATTCCAAGCTGTGACAGGATTATTCGCTGATGATGAAATTGCGTTCCAAGGACCGCTAGTGAAATATGTTTCTGAAAGTATTGCTGGAATTTTTTCAGAATTGCATGAGGCTAATGCAGGTGTGATTTATACCTTGATTGGTTTGCATCTTGCCGCTATTTTTTACTATCAAAAAATCAAAGGCGAGAATCTCGTCAAGCCAATGTTGGTGGGTGATAAAGAAATTGACCCAAGCGAGGAGGCGAATTACGCGCCTGCTGACCTGGGTCAAGCCTCCCAAGATGGAGGTTTACAACGAGGGCTCGCTTTATTGCTGCTAAGCCTGATTGCAGTTGGAGTTGGTTATCTGATTACTTCTTCTTGAAGTCATCATGGCAGCCTTTACAGGCTTGACCGGTAGCACCAAACGCTTTTTTGATGCTCTCTAGATCGCCAGATTGAGCTGCTGTGTTGAGGTTGGCAGTAGCAACTTGTAGCTTATCCGCAGCGCTTTTGAATTTGGCGCTGTCAGACCAAACATCCGGCCTTGATTTTCCGCCTTCGGTACCTGGACCAAAAGCTTGCCATGGCAAATTTGACATCATGGCGACAATCGCTGCATTTTTAGCTACTTCATCTTTGTTGTAAGGGGTTTCACCTTTGGTAACTGCACCGATTCTGCCAAAGTGGTTGCCCATCACGGTCATCACGCTCTGGCGATATTCAATGGCTTTTTCAGCGCTTTGAAATTGCGCAAAGGCGGTACCGCTGATTGCGATCAATGCCGCTGCGCTTAAAACAATCTTGAAGTGTTTCATAAAGGTTCTCCGTTTCTCTGTGGGGTGGCGTTTAATGAGAATATCTCAGAACAAAAATTCTTGCTAGCATTAGAAAAGCATCTGCAAGGGGGTCATCAGCAGATTAATGATGCCCAGGAAGAGGGCGCTTAAGGGCTCCATCCAGAGGGCGCCGATAATGCCGGTAAAGGCAAGGCCCAGCACAATAAAGAAGCCCCATTGCTCTAGGCGCCCTAGGGCGATTGATTGGCGAGCCGGCAGTAAACCAGCCAAGATTCGTCCGCCATCGAGTGGTGGAATGGGAAAGAGATTAAAGACGAGTAGGCTGATATTCCATAAAACCCCAGCCTTGGCCATGGAGGTGAGGAAGGGCTCCTGAATGCCAATTCCCTGAATTACTACCCAAAATACTGCCCAAATGATCGCTTGGATGAAGTTGGATCCTGGCCCAGCAAGCGCCACCCAAATGGAGTCGATCTTGGGGTTGCGCAGATGGCCAAAGTTAACGGGCACAGGTTTGGCGTAACCAACCAAAAAAGGTGAGCCGGTCAGAATCAGGGCTAGCGGGAGGAGGATGGTGCCAATCGGATCAATGTGTTTGGCGGGGTTTAGGCTGACTCTGCCTAGGACGTAGGCGGTATTGTCCCCAAACTTGCGGGCAGCATAACCATGGGCGGCCTCATGAATGGTGATGGCAAAAATCAGGGGAATCGCATTAATGGCGACAGCTTGGATAGAATAGTCAGTAATCATGGCAATATGATATCCATAGGAGTGAATTGTGACTGACGATAAAAAACCCGAATCAAAAACCGTAGCCAAGCCTGTTGTAGGTAAACCTCCCGCACGCCCTCCAGTGCCAAAGGGTCCTTCTGGGCCGGCTGGGCGCCCTCAGGCAGGCTTTGGTGGTGGAAAAGGCATGATGCGCAAGGCTGGCCGCGGCCGATAGTGGATAATTACCTTATTCAATGTTTATAACAAGGATTTAGCATGAACGAATGGCATAACGAGTCTAAAGAAGAAATCAACAAGAAAATCATCACTTTGATCGTGATGCTAGCTGCTGCTACTAGTTTGGCCATTTTGTTTGCCTTGGTTGCTGCGCACACCGGTTACGTATTCGGTTAAACCAGCCCTGATTGATGACTAGCCAGCGCCAACCAGTTGTTTTTGTTGGCCATGGCAGTCCGATGTATGCGATTGAACCAAATCGCTATACCGCAGCTTGGGAAAAGCTGGGCAAGTCGCTAAAACGTCCCGATGCCATTCTGATGATTTCCGCGCACTGGGTAACGCGAGGTGTGTGGGTCACTGCCATGTCTAAACCCAAAACCATTCATGATTTCGGGGGATTTCCCCAAGCCCTCTTTGAAATTCAATATCCTGCACCTGGCAGTCCCGCTTTAGCCCAACGCGTTCAAGAATTATTAAATGTTCCTGTAACACTTGAAGAAAATGAGTGGGGCCTTGACCACGGTGCTTGGTCTATTCTGAAATATCTTTATCCAGATGCAGATGTGCCTGTAGTTCAACTAAGCTTAGATGGTTCAATGTCAGCGCGTGAGCATTACGAGTTGGCCAAGCAATTACAACCGTTGCGCGATGAGAATATTTTAATTTTATCTAGCGGTAATATTGTTCATAACTTGAGAACTATTCACTGGCAAGAGGGTGCGCAAGCTTACCCTTGGGCTACTCAATTCAATGAATTTTTCATCTCTGAAATGCGTGCCAATCATCATGAGACCTTGATCGATTGGGAATTAGTTGGAGATGCGGCGCATCTATCTATCCCCACTCCAGAGCACTACTGGCCAGCCTTGTATACGCTTGCCTTACAGGCTGAGGGCGAAGAGGCTAAGGTCTTGGTTGACGGGGTGGAAATGAGTTCGATTGGCATGCTCAGTTTCATCGTTGAGTAGGGCGCGCATATGTGGTTATCGATTCTGGCAATTTTTTTTGGCGCAGGCTTGGGCGCTCTAATGCGTGCCGGTTTTAATGTTCTGACAGTGGGACTGGCATCCGTTATTCCGCTGGGGACTTTGTTCTCAAATCTGGTTGGCGGTTACTTGATTGGTTTGGCGGTGGCATATTTTGGCAATAATCCCAACCTTTCACCTGAGTGGCGTTTGCTGGTGGTGACGGGTTTCTTGGGGGGTTTAACAACCTTCTCGAGTTTTTCAGCTGAGGTTGTAAGCTTTATGCAGCGTGGTGAATTTTCTTGGGCGCTAGGAACGGCGCTAGTGCACCTGATGGGCTCTCTAGCGCTGACCTTCTTGGGTATTCTGACTTACCAAGCGCTCAAGTAAATCTGCAGCGTATTACTCGGGTTTGATATTGGCTGTCTTCACTACAGCACTCCACTTGGCTGACTCTGATTGAATGAGACTGGCAAAATCAGTTGGGCTACCACCACCAATTTCATTGCCTTGAGAAAGCATCAGCTCTCTTAGTTGCGGGTCTTTGAGTGCTTCATTTGCGGCGGCATTGAGCTTGTCAATAATAGCCTTTGGGGTGCCTTTGGGGGCAATTAAGCCTTGCCAGTTGAGAACCTCTACTTTGGGATAGCCCACTTCGGCAAAGCTGGGGACATTAGGTAAGAGCGGCGAGCGTTTTTTACTGGTGATGGCAATAGGACGGAGTTTATCTGCCTTAATGCTGGGCATTGCTGAATACATTTGGTCGAACATCATAGTGACGTTGCCCGCCATCAAATCTGTCAGTCCCGCTGAGCCGCTTTTATACGGCACATGAATCATGTCAATCCCTGCGCTCTGCTTAAATAATTCCGCGGAGAGTTGGTGACTGCCACCAATCCCACCAGATGAAAATGTGAGAGCACCAGGTTTTGCTTTAGCGGCATCAACAATCTCTTTAACGGTTTTGTAAGGCGACGCGGGATTAACCACTAAGACTAACGGACCTTTTTCAATGAGCACGATTGGTGTTAAATCGGTTTCAGGGTCGTAACGTAAGTTTCCAAAAAGGGTTTTATTTACCGCCATTGGGGCAAAGTTCCCCATGCCAATCGTGTAGCCATCAGGTGCTGCTCTGGAAATAAATTCGGTGCCAATATTGCCACCAGCGCCAGGTTTGTTATCGACAATGATGGGTTGTTTCAGAATCACACTCATCTTCTGCGCGATTTGGCGACTACGAGAATCAGCACCACCACCGGCTCCATAGGGAACAATAAAGTTAATGGGTTTATTGGGGTAGGAGGGTTGGGCAGAGCTCGTCAGCGGAGAGATTAGGGTAGCAATTGCCACTATTGGCAAGGCAATCAGTGTGATGAAGCGCATGGCGATTCCTTTAATGGGGCTGAAACTATAAAACGATGATATCGATGAATTTAGACAAAGCCAAGTACGCCAAGCAATGCTCCAAGGGCGATTAAGTACAAGGGGTGCCAGCGAGTTAGGACAGTGATCACAATGCTGCCAATACAGAGTGCATAGGCAGCATAGCTATGATTGATTTGTAAAGAGATTTGCCAGGCAGAAGCTAACACTAGACCAATCGCTAGAGCTGATGCGGCAAATTGAATGGTTTTTTGTCTTCTTTGATCCTGCATGTTATCGATAAAACGCTGCAGATAATAAATCATGATTCCAGACGGCCAGCAGATGGCTAGCGTTGCAATTAAGGCGCCTGCCACCCCGCTGGTATGCCAACCAATTAATGTGACGGTCATCAGGTTGGGGCCGGGTGAGGCTTGGGCGATTGCAAAATAGTCTGCAAAGGTTTGAGAGTTAAGCCAATGCTCTTGAGTAACCGCAAGATCAAATAAAACAGGAAGTAGGGCGTTAATTCCACCAAAGGCTACCAGTGAAAATAGAGAGAGTTTTACAAAAAGGCTGATGAGCAAACTCATACTTTTTGCGCCTTTTTCCAGCCAAGCAACAAAGCTAAAGGAGAGGCCATCATCACAACCCAGCCTAAGGCAATGTGAAAGTAACTAGCAGCCAGGATCGTAAAGGCGATCACTAGTAGCATCGGAGGGTATTTAAATTCTCCTTTGACCATTTTGAAGCCAGTGCTTGCAACCAACCCTACACCTACAGCAGAGATGCCGCGTAACATCCCTTGGACGGTATCTAAATGGCTGTAGTGTTCATACAGGATGCCTAGGAGCATGACGACAAAGATTGGTCCGAGTAGCACCCCTAGTGTTGCTGCAAACACTCCAGCAACACCAGCAAAGCGGGAGCCAACACAAACAGCCAAGTTCACAATGTTGGGGCCGGGCACAATTTGACAGATACCCAACATGGCGTTGAACTCTTCAGAGCTCAACCACTTTTCTCGTTCAACCAAACTCCTTCTTGTCCAAGGCAAAACACCGCCAAATCCGGACAAGCCAATTTTGCTAAAGCAAATAAAGATTTGGAGAGGTGTGAGTGACTTCATTTACCAAGTGCTAGTTAAGGCTTAAACGGGTGGGGGAGAGGTTTTTGATCAAGCCATGCCTCTAGGGTTTCGGTGATGCCTTTTGAGAAGGTCGCAAAAACCGGTTCAGCAATAAAGCCTAGGTGCGGTGTTAC
>CANGEC010000009.1 GCA_947452625.1 Burkholderiaceae bacterium | reverse complement strand
TCGCATACAACATTCAGACCTCATGATTCTCCTGGCGCGCACTACGCCACTAGCCGAAGTGAAGAAAAAATCTGAGGGCATGTCGATCTTCATCGTTGACCTGAAAGAAGCAATTGGTAACGGCATGACGATTCAACCGATTGCCAATATGGTGAACCACGAAACAAATGAAGTCTTCTTTGATAATTTAGAAATTCCTGCTGAGAATCTCATCGGCGTAGAAGGTCAAGGATTTAAATACATCCTAGATGGTCTCAATGCTGAACGCACCTTAATTGCTGCTGAGTGTATTGGCGATGCTTATTGGTTTGTTGATAAAGCTCGACGCTATGCAAATGAGCGAGTCGTATTTGATCGTCCGATTGGTAAGAATCAGGGCATTCAGTTTCCAATTGCCGACTCTTATATTGAAACGGAGGCGGCCAACCTCATGCGCTTTAAGGCTTGTGATCTCTTTGACGCCAAACAACCCTGTGGCGCCGAGGCCAATATGGCGAAATACTTAGCTGCCAAGGCTTCGTGGGAGGCTGCCAATGTCTGCTTACAAACGCATGGTGGTTTTGGCTTTGCCAATGAATATGATGTTGAACGCAAGTTTCGCGAAACCCGCCTGTATCAAGTAGCGCCAATCTCTACCAATCTCATTTACTCATATGTAGCCGAACATATTCTTGGTCTACCAAGATCGTTTTAAGGATCACATGACTTCAAACCCCATTCGTCCGCTTGACGGAATTACTGTGATTTCCTTGGAGCATGCAATTGCTGCTCCTTTCTGCACCCGTCAATTGGCTGATCTAGGTGCGCGCGTTATTAAGGTAGAGCGTCCTGGTAATGGCGATTTTGCGAGGGCTTATGACGAGCGCGTGAAAGGGATGGCCTCGCACTTTGTCTGGACCAACCGCTCAAAGGAAAGCCTTACCTTAGATCTCAAACAACCAGCAGCGCTAGCTGCCCTCAATACTCTGCTCAAGACAGCGGATGTTTTAGTCCAAAACTTGGCACCTGGAGCCGCTGCTAGAATGGGGCTGAGTGCTGAACTACTCCACCAAGATAACCCTGGTTTAATTGTTTGTGATATCTCTGGGTATGGCAAAAATGGACCTTATCGAGACAAAAAAGCATATGACTTACTGATTCAGAGTGAAGCGGGCTTTTTGTCGGTTACCGGCACTCCTGAAACGCCTAGCAAATCCGGTAACTCGATTGCGGATATTGCTGCTGGAATGTATGCCTACACCAATATCCTGGCAGCCCTTCTGCAAAGAGGTAAAACAGGTAAAGGCTCTTCGATTGATGTCTCTATGTTGGAGTCTTTAGGTGAATGGATGGGTTACCCACTCTATTACGCTTTTGATGGCGCCCCGCCTCCCGCGCGCAGTGGTGCCTCGCATGCCACCATTTATCCTTACGGCCCCTTTAAGACAGGTGACGGCGGCACTGTCATGCTTGGTCTACAAAATGATCGTGAGTGGGTGCAATTTTGTGAAATTGTTCTAGAAAATGCAGCCCTAGGAAAAGATGAGCGCTTTGACAAGAACTTTAAGCGTCATGAAAAACGTGATGAACTATTGGCTACCATTGACACTTGCTTTGGCGAACTAACTACCGCACAGGTCATTGCTAGGCTTGATGAAGCTCAAATTGCCAATGCTCGCCTAAATGATATGGCTGGACTTTGGCAACATGAGCAACTGAAAGCGCGTCAGCGCTGGGTTGATGTTCAGACCCCGGCAGGCATGATTCCGGCACCACTCCCGCCTGGCGTAAACGACAGCTACCCATACCGAATGGATCCGATTCCGGCGGTGGGTGAGCACACTCAAGCCATTCTGCAAGAAATTGGTCTGAACGAGAGTCAAATTCAAGCCATGGCTGAAAGCGGTGCCATTTAAAGTAGCGGAGAAGCCAAGTGGGCAGCGTTCTCAAGTAAGGTGCGCCAACGAGGCTGTTTTGACCAAGCAAGCGCATCCACTATCTCGGATTGCGCTAGATATGTATCAATTAAGGTCTGCAGTTTTTCGCAGAAATCTGGGTTGTACACAATCAGGCTGATTTCAAAATTGAGTCGTAGACTGCGTTGATCAAAATTGACTGAGCCAAAGATCGCAATGCGTTTATCAATTAAGAGACTCTTGGTGTGCAACAGGCCCCCACCAAACTCTGCGATTCGAACACCGGCGCTTAAGAGGTCACCATAAATACTCTTGCTGCTCCAGGCAACTAAGGTGGAATCATTTAACTTGGGCACAATCAACGTGACCTTAACGCCACGCCCAGCTGCCGCCATCAAGGCCTGAATCAAACCATCATCGGGTCCAAAATACGGTGTGGTGATCGTTAACTCTTCGCGCGCATCCATAATGGCTGAGAGCAGCACCTGATACAAAATATCATCGCGATACACTGGGCCAGAAGAAAACTCTTGCGCCAAAGCATCGCCCTTGGTAGCCATCAAGGCAGGGTCATGATCCTTAAAGTAAGTGATTTTGGGATTATCTACACTCCAGTCAAACGAGAACGTGAGTTCAAATTGAGCGGCAACTGGGCCTTCAATTCTGACCATCGCATCCACCCATTCCCCTACGCCAGAATCTTGCTTAAAGGTTCTTGGGTCAACCAAATTCATACTGCCGGTCCAGACAGCCTCACCGTCAATCACAAATATTTTTCGATGCAGCCTTAAGTCGGCACGCCGAAACTGAAAACGTCCAAACTGAATCGGCAACGCTTCGGTTACCTGAATACCCGCTGCCCTAAAGCGTTTAGGCCATGGGGATTTAAACCAATCCTTGCTACCCAAAGAATCTAATAACACCCGACAAGCAACGCCACGTTTTGCAGCTGCAATCAATGCCTCACCCACACGATCGGCATCACCTCCAAGCGCCCATATATAGAACTCAAGATGCAGACTCTTCTTTGCCTGATGAATTTCTTCAATAAATTTTTGTAAGATTTCTAATGAGCTTGTAAATAACTCAATCTGATTGCCCGCTACTACTGGGGAGCCATTCTTCGATTGAGCCAACAGACTCAAGGCCCTGCCCTCTGCCGGCAAAAACTGTCGATCCTGAGCATAGCGTTGGCGCATATCCTCGGTCAGGTCTGCGTAATGCTTTTCCATGCGGGTAATTTTTCGTGTCAGCTTACGACCCACCGGTCTCTCACCTATCAAAATATATAAGCTAATTCCGATGATAGGAAAAATCACCACAATCAAAAACCAAGCAATCGCAACCCCCACCGGCCTTCTGACAGAAATCAAACGCAGCCCAAAGAGCAACACAATGAGTACGTGAAAAAGCGATGCCCAGATAAAGGAAAACCCAAAAACAGAGCTCACGACAAAATCTACAATATTCATATAAGTTCCAGTTCAGCTGATATCCCAAGATGATCAGACAATTTAAGCCATTCATGCAAAATTTCAGCGGAATGAACCCTTAAGCCTCGTATATAAATACGATCCATCGGTAGCATCGGTTTAATACTCGGAAAAGTTTTTGCCGGTGCACCCGTTAAGGTTTCAAAGACCTCATGAAACCCAAATGCCTTCATTGGAGCACCAATACGATTGCGCCAATCATTAAAATCTCCCGCAACAATTGCCGGACCATCTTGTGCCAAGTCATCAATATGGCGAATGATCTCTTCAAGTTGACGCGTACGACCACCCTCAAATAAGGCTAAGTGCACACAAAAACAGTGCACGGGTCGCGCGCTACCAGCAAGCTGAGTCACACTGTGCAGTAGACCACGTCTTTCAAAACGATAAGCTGAAATATCGTAGTTATTGCCTTTTTGCAGAGGATGCTTAGAGAGAATGGCGTTGCCATGATGACCATCTGGATACTCCACATTTTTTCCGTAATGCCAGTGATGCCAGAAGTCTTCTGACAAGAAATGAGTTAACTCAGTTTCCGGCCACTGCCCAAATCTTTTCAACCTACCGCGATGCTCTTGCTGTAATTCTTGTAAAAAAAGTAAATCAGGGTGATGTGACCTCATCTTTTGACGCAGCTGATAAATAGTCGAATGACGATGCAAGGGAGAGAGCCCCTTATGCACATTCATGGTCATCACGCTAAAGCGGCTGGTTTGGTGATCGGACATCTTCCCTACCCCTGCGCCTGCAAGCGACGCATGCGCGCTTGATAGATTTCAGCCTCAACCAAATCCTGACACTGCATACATTTATTGCAAATCGAGGCTTGCTCTCGGAGCTCTTCTATAGAGCTCACTGGATGAGCATCCAAATACTCGCGCAAATCCAGATCCCAGACCTCATTACAGAGGCAAACGACTTCAGCCATGGATAAAAACTCGAAGAATAGGTTGCATTAGACCTATTTTGCCATCCCCTTGATAGAATCGAGCGCATGCTAAAAGCTTTTCAAGACGCCCTCGTACTGCTGATCCATTTGGATAGCGCTGTGCTTGGCATTGTTTGGGTATCCATTCAGGTGAGCTTGACGGCCCTCTTGTTTGGCACCCTCCTCGGCCTTCCCCTTGGAGCTTTATTGGCCACCGAGGAGTTCCGCTGGAAAAAGGGGGTCATCATTACTCTCAATACCCTCATGGGAGTGCCTACTGTGATCGTGGGCGTCTTGGTCTATCTACTACTATCGCGCTCAGGACCTCTAGGAGCTTGGGGCTGGCTTTTCACTACCAAAGGGATGATCTTGGCGCAGATTCTGCTCACCACCCCCTTAATTGCCGCCCTAAGCAGACAAATCCTCGAAGATGCCTGGCGGATTCATCGGGATGCCTTTTTAACCCTACGCTTGCCCCGCCTAGCCACACTCAAGTGGCTGACCTGGGATTGTCGTTTCTCTCTAAGTATTGCTATCTTGGCAGGCCTTGCTAGAGCCATTTCTGAGGTTGGTGCAGTCATGATTGTGGGGGGCAATATCGATCACTCTACCCGCACAATGACTACCGCGATCGCTCTGGAAACCAGTAAGGGCGATCTACCACTCGCCCTCGCTTTGGGTATGATCCTGCTTTCGATTGTCTTGTTAGCCAATCTTTTTACTTTTGTAATTCGCCAAATAGCGGAGCATCGCTATGCATAAGTCCAACGAGCTCCATCAGAAATTTATTGAGCTAAAAAACATTGTCGTTAGCAGTAACGGCAGCGTTATTTTGGATATTCCAGATGCCAGAATTCCAGCTGACCGCATTAGCGCCTGCATTGGCCCCAATGGCGCTGGCAAGACCACTCTACTGAAATTACTGGCCGGCCTCATTACTCCAGATTCCGGCTCAATCACATATTCATTTACACCAGCCAAAACCGCCCTTGTCCTGCACCACACCCCAATGCTCAAGGCCACGACTCGCGCTAATTTAAGCATGGTGAAAGATAGTGACCCCAATATCACCAACGAGCAGATTGATGCGATCTTGGAGAAAATCAATTTAAGCAACTTTGCAGATCGTCCAGCGCATAAGCTTTCTGCTGGCGAAAGACAAAAACTCTGCCTAGGAAGGGCTGTGCTACTGGAGCCCAATCTAATGCTGCTTGATGAGCCTACTGCCAACCTAGATCCCAATACTACCGAGCAAGTGGAAGAGATGATTCGCCAATTCTTTAATCAAGGAATTGAGGTGATTTTTTCTTCACATCAACTCGCACAAGTCAAAAGAATTGCTGAACACATTATTTTTATTGATCATGGCCAGATAAAAGAAATGGGGCCCGTAGACCCCTTTTTCTTAAACCCTCAAACTTCTGCAGCAAAGCGCTATTTACATCAAGAGCTATTAACTGACTAAGTCATAAGTGAGTTAAGTGACTTATTTGGCCGCTGGCACAGCCGCAGGTGCAGCGGCCACCGGAGCAACAAATGGCGGTGGCGCAACGCATGCTGCTGGAGCAGGTGTACCAGCCACCTTAAAACGATCTGCCACGCGATTCTGAGACTGGCAAAGCTGATAAGCCCCGACTTTGTCTCCATAAGCGGCCTTTGCTTTAGCAAGGTCAGCTGCTGCCTGTGCTTCTGGCGTTAATGGTGGCAGAGTTGCAAAAGACGCAGTGGAAGCAAGCGCACAGAACGCAAAAGCGATGATTTTTTTCATGGCTTTATCCTTTTTTATTGAGTTTGTCATACCAGAGCTCATGATGCTCTTTAGCCCAAGTAGCATCAACATAGCCAGTCTTCATACCATCAATTGAGCCCTGCATGCCAATTGTGCCGATGTAAATATGGCCCATTGCCATCGTGGTCATCAAGATTGCGGCGCTGCTATGAATAATATTGGCAATTTGCATCGTGCCACGAGTGTATTCAACAGTCATAAAGGGCACGATCATGTCGAGTACAAATCCAGAACCTGAAATTACCAAGCCCAAGAAGGTCATGCCAAACCAGAACCAAAACTTTTCTCCACCATTGAAGAAACCAGCGGGCACATGCTTACCGCTGAAAATTCCTCCAAAGGTTAAGAACCATTGGAGATCGCCTTTGCCTGGCAAATTCTTATGTGCAAACAATAAAAAGAAAATCACGATACAAATAGTGAACAGCGGGCCAGTAAAGTTATGGATATTTTTGCAAACCATTAGGAATGAGCCATATGCAGACCCACCCATCAACGGCATCGCAAAATACTTTCCATAGAGAATGAGCAGCCCTGTAAAAGCCAACGCCAAAAAGCTAAAGGCCATCAACCAATGAACTAGACGATCAAATGCGCTAAAGCGTTTGATTTTGACGCCAGACAATGGCTCATGCAGTTTGATTGAACCCTTGATTGTGTACATCGCAATAATGCCAAAGAAAGCGATAGCCAATAGCCAGCCACCGTATACGGTAATTACGCCATTACGAATTACGCGCCACTGCTGACCAGAGCGCTGAATCAGAACGCTCGCCTCCTTATCCGGAATGCTGACGTAGTTATAGGGGTCGCTATTCGCAGAAGTGAAGATAGAGGGGTTGGCTGGTTGAGCTTGAGCCTGAGTTCCATTTGGAATTGCGTTCAAGTTCTTGGGCACATCCACACCGCTAGGTGATGGCAAGGGCTCCATCGGAGCTCGCTCTGCGATGCAAACACCACTGAGTAGACTTAGCGAAACACCCAGCGCCAAGACCCAAGAGCGACTAACACTAGAGAATGATCGATTCATACAAATATCCTTAAACGTCTTCGTTATCTTTGTTGTTGTTTAACTGATCACTTAACGCGCGAGTACTCAGACTGATTCTGATTGCGCTTGTTAATCGCCTCAAGCCAACTTGCCTGATTACCAGGTGTCCAGCCCTTGGTCATAAACCCATTGTCAGCACCCATATAAGGGGCTACATCCGGACGCTTAGCAGCTTTTGCAGCAAGCTCTGGCGGCTCCGAACAGCCCGCCAACAATAATCCCGCAACTAGACATAAGCCCAGAGTTTGGAATTTCAGTTTCATGATTTTCCTCCTGGAATTTTGTCTGCCGGTGTCGGAGTTGGTCCTTTTGTGCCGGCCGGACCATACGCAGTTGACCAACCAAAAATATTGGAACCTGCATACTTACCGTTAGACTCGCGCACAGCGACACGTTTGTCGTAGATGCTTGAAATCACTTCGCTATCGCCACCGATCAAAGCCTTGGTAGAACACATTTCGGCGCAGAGTGGTAACTTGCCTTCCGCCAAACGATTGCGGCCATACTTTTCAAACTCTGCAACACTGCCATTCGCTTCAGGACCGCCGCTACAGAAAGTGCACTTATCCATCTTGCTACGAACACCAAATGCACCCTTGCTGAGGAACTGTGGTGCGCCAAACGGGCAAGCAAAGGAGCAATAACCGCAACCGATACAGATGTCTTTGTCATGCAACACGACACCTTCATCAGTGCGATAAAAACAATCCACCGGACATACCGCCATGCAAGGCGCATCGGTGCAATGCATGCAAGCTACCGATACAGACTTTTCTTGGCCGATGATGCCATCATTAACAGTGACCACGCGACGACGATTGACGCCCCACGGCACTTCGTTTTCATTCTTACAGGCAGTGACGCAACCATTGCACTCAATACAGCGCTCGGTGTCACAAATAAACTTCATTCTTGCCATTGTGTTCTCCTGACCTTATTTTTTAGCTTAGGCAAATTTTTCGATTTGACACATCGTGGTTTTGGTTTCTTGCATCATCGTCACCATGTCATAACCATAAGTTGTCGCAGTATTGACCGCCTCACCTTGAATTACCGGCGCGGCACCCTCTGGATAGTATTTACGCAGATCGGCGCCTTGCCACCAACCAGCAAAGTGGAATGGCACAAAGGCAGTTCCCTGATCAACCCGTTCGGTCACCAAAGCGCGCACTTTAATTCTTGCGCCTGTTGGTGACTTGACCCAAACATAATCCCAATTTTTAATACCACGAGCTTCCGCAGCCTTTGGATTGATCTCCACAAAGTTTTCTTGCTGGAGTTCAGCCAACCATGGATTGGAACGAGTCTCATCACCACCACCCTCGTACTCCACCAAGCGACCTGAGGTAAGAATGATTGGAAACTTTTCATAAAGCTTCTCAGACAAGTTTTTATCTTGTACTGTTTTATAGAGCGTCGGTAAGCGCCAGAAATTCTTCTTGTCTGCCGCGGTAGGATACTTACGCATCATGGGCTCATTGGTACTGTACAAGGCCTCGCGATGAACCGGAATAGGATCTGGGAAGTTCCATACGATCGCACGCGCCTTCGCATTACCAAATGGGTGACAACCATTTTTCATCACTACCCTTTGAATACCGCCAGACAAATCGGTCTTCCAGTTCTTGCCTTCAGCAAGCTTCTTCTCGTCATCAGTCAGTTGATCCCACCAACCCAACTTCTTCATGAACACATGATCGAATTCTGGGTAACCGGTGGTAATCGCCGCGCCCTTAGAGCAAGAGCCATCTTCTGCCAACAAACTCTTACCATCGCGCTCCACACCAAAGTTGGCGCGGAAATTGCCGCCACCTTCCATCACACTCTTGCTGGTGTCATAGAGATTGGGTGAGCCTGGATGTTTGATAGCAGCCGTGCCATAACAAGGCCAAGGCAAGCCATAATAATCACCAGTAGTGTCATAGCCCGTCACAGGATCAACGCCGCCACGAGACTTCAAGGTCTTCGGATCAAACGTCGCGACCATGCGCATATGAGCCTTAAGGCGCTCAGGGGTTTGACCAGTGTATCCAATGGTCCAGCAAGAGCGGTTAATCTCGCGCAGAATATCTTCAATCTGCGGCTCTCTCCATTGCTTACCAGCAAACTTTGAGTTCAACATCTTGTAGTTCTGCGATAACTCTTGACCAAACCCAAGACGATCAGCAAACGCCTGCATGATCACATGGTCAGGTACCGATTCAAACAACGGATCAATGACCTTTTCACGCCACTGCAAAGAACGATTTGAAGCAGTTGCAGAGCCACAAGTTTCAAATTGCGTAGTTGCTGGCAAGAGATAGACATTGCGATTCTTATTGACTGAATCACCTTCAGCAGAAGGCATTGCAGCCATTGCTGCAGTGGCACTTGGATATGGATCAACTACCACCAGCAAATCCAGCTTATCCATCGCACGCTTCATATCCAAACCGCGAGTCTGCGAGTTAGGCGCATGACCCCAGAAGAACAAACCTTTTACATTGGTTTGTTGATCAATCATGTCATTCTTCTCAAGTACCGCATCTACCCAACGAGAAACTGTTGTACCAGACTTCTCCATCATGTCAGGTGCGTAGCGGCCCTTGATCCAGTCATAATCCACACCCCATACCGCAGCGAAGTGTTTCCAAGAGCCGGCGGCCAAACCGTAGTAGCCTGGCAATGAATCTGGATTAGGACCAACGTCAGTTGCACCTTGCACGTTGTCGTGCCCACGGAAAATATTTGCACCGCCACCAGACTTGCCGATATTGCCAAGTGCTAATTGCACGATACAGGATGCGCGCACCATGGCGTTACCAATAGTGTGCTGAGTTTGACCCATACACCAGACTAAAGTGCTTGGACGATTCTTAGCCATCGTCTCGGCCACTTTATAGACTTCAGCTTCTGGAACGCCGCAAGCTTGCTCGACATTGGCAGGAGTCCATTTTTCCATGACCTCTTTACGAATCTCGTCCATACCAAAGACTCGATCATTAATGTATTTTTTATCTTCCCAGCCATTCTTGAAGATGTGATACAAAACACCAAAGAGGAATGGAATATCCGTTCCGGAACGAATGCGGACATACTGATCTGATTTGGCAGCAGTGCGGGTATAACGCGGATCCACCACAATGACCTTGCAACCATTTTCTTTCGCATGCAAGAGGCTTAGCATCGACACTGGGTGAGCTTCGGCAGCATTCGAACCAATGTACAGAGCCGCCTTGGCGTTCATCATGTCGTTATAGCTGTTCGTCATCGCACCATAGCCCCAGGTGTTCGCAACACCGGCCACCGTTGTGGAGTGACAAATACGTGCCTGATGGTCCGTATTGTTAGTGCCGAAGAATGACACCCACTTACGCAATAAATAAGCTTGCTCATTATTGTGCTTCGATGAGCCAATAAAGAACATGGCATCAGGAGAGTACTTGCTACGGATGTCTTTCATCTGCGCAGTAATTTCAGTCAGAGCCTGATCCCAAGAGATTCTTTGGTACTTGCCATCCACCAACTTCATTGGATAGCGCAAGCGGAAATCACCATGACCATGTTCACGCAGTGCCGCACCCTTGGCGCAATGCGCGCCCAGGTTAATCGGAGAATCGAACACTGGATCTTGACGAACCCAAACACCATTCTCTACGGTGGCATCAACCGCGCAACCAACAGAGCAGTGAGTACAAATCGAGCGTTTCACCTCGATCTTGCCCTTACCATCCAACATTGCTTTACTTGGCTCGGCAGCCGCTTTTTGCACCAAGCTCAATTGGCTCGCGGCAATACCGGCACCCACGCCTACACCCGAACGCTTTAAGAAAGTACGACGATCCATGGTTGGAACGGCTGCCTTAAGTCCGCGAGATAAGCTACCGATTAAACGAGAGCTTGAAGCAGAACGACTGCTTTGTGGGGTATTGGATTTACGAGTCAGACTCATATATTGTCCCTGAGAAAGATTTTTTTATTTAATAGGTCAGTTGAATCAATAAAGCGCGTAACAGCTTTACAGCAAAGCAGTTGCGTAATATTTGCGCACATGTTCAGATAACTGATAGCCGTCATCTTTACCTTGGACAGTGCTACCAATTTCCTGAATCACTGCTTTACCAATAGTGGTTTGAGAGGCGACTGCAACAGCGCCTACTGTGGCTCCGGCGCCAATGAAAAATTTCCGGCGTGAAGGCTGCTGGTCTTCAGCAACTAAGGGTGTGGATTTGCTGGTCATCGCATGCTCCTTTTTTGTGCATTACAGCTTGATTCTTGATATCGGTCAAGTGTAAAGGGAAATTGCATTTTTGACATTCATTAGAAATACTATTCTGCTAGGCATTTATTATTGCGATGCAACATTAAATCATGTCAAAGCCCTGCCCTTCGATTGCCAAAAATTCTCTCGTCAAAGCAGCAACCGGATGATAGAGATGCATCTCTGGAATATCTTCTATTGCATCGCACAATTCGTCATACCATGGACGAATATGGTCATTGAAAAAGACTCGTTGATTGGTCAGATTAGAAATCTCGACATCATCACCAGCGATTAAATAACGCATCACCTCACACAGAGCAGAAATGTGATCCTCCGTCTCCGTGACCTCTTCAGCAGATTCCAGTCCAAAAGCCTCTAAAGACCTACGAATCTCGACCAAAGGCCGCTCATTTAAATGTCCCGCCATGTAAAAGGAACCATTCAGAACGACATTGGGCCGACCCACACTAATGAAATTGAGATCAAACTCTTCATGCCAAGCTTTTGCAGGGTTGGATTTAGCCACTTCAACCACGCTATGCCAAACCTTAGATAAAGGAGCATCATCTTGTTGACTTTCTTGTCCATCAGGAATGGATGCTGCAATTTGGTCGAGCAATTCCTGATCTGGCGGACGATGAAACAGTCTGGCAATTAAGCCATATAAGTCTGCCCTAGCCAAATCTTCGGGAAGGCCCACATCCCCTACCTCGGTCGATGCCCCCGCTTTTGTTTGTTCATTCATTTGCTCATGCATTTGCTTGCTCATGTTTCTTTCTTCACCATATCAACCACTCGACAGTCACCGCACATCTTGAGTCTATCCATTGCTGCGCCAGCAAAAGCACCGTGAGCACCTAACTTAGTCAACATCAAATCCACCATCTTTAAGGTACCAAAGGGCTTGCCACAACTAATGCAATGAAAAGCTTGGGTTTCATTAAGATCAACGCGCTGCTTGCGCTGTTCCACTGTTTGCAAACGAGGATTTAAGGATAGCGCTTGCTCTGGACAGGTTTTGACGCAAATACCGCACTGCACACACTGCTTCTCTATGAAAGATAGCTTCGGTTCATCCGGATTGTCTAGCAACGCGCCTTCAGGACAACTACCCACACAAGACATGCATAGGGTGCATGCGTCCTTATTAATTTTTAGGCCACCCAATAAAGAGGATTGAGGTAGCGCCACCCCTTCGACTGGAATGGGTGTCTTTGCCTGCCGCTGCAGATACTCCAAGGCAGCCTCAAGCGCTTCTCGCTTTTGATTACCCAAAGCAAAACTGGCGGGAGTGCCAATCGCAGGCAATGGGCCACGTTGACGCAATCGACCCATGGCTAGTGATACAGCACCTAGATCATCAACAGAGCTGGCCTGAACCATCATTACACGCGCTCCAAATCCATACGCGTTCAAAATGGCATTGGCCAACTCGCTTTGCGACTCGAGTGCCGCGCGATAGGCTGGATCCTCCTCGCCGCTCATTAACAACACAATCTCAGAGAAGCCGTAACAGATTGCACCAAGCCACAAATCCAAGCCTGTAGAGGCAATATGCTCAATCCCGTAGGGCAAAACAAAGGCAGGCAAAGCTTCAAATTGCTGTGACTTAAGATGGGCCTCACGCCCGAGCGCCTCGAGCAACTGAATGCCCACTTTATGAGAATGCAACAACAAACTTGGTGCGCCAGTTATTCCTAGCTTGGTGGATTCAGCCCGAAAAACTTGCGACAAGAGCTTGAGCTCTTTGGCTTGATGGTCAACACTAGGGTAGTTGTAACGCATCGCGCCAGAGGGGCAAACGGCTGAACAAGCTCCACAACCCATACATAGGTTTGGGTTGACTTCCACACTACCTTGACCATTCTTAAACAAGGAAGTAATCGCACCAGTCGAACACACATCAATACAAGCGCTACAGCCGACCTTACCATTGCGACCGTGGGCGCAAATCTTTTCGGTATACACAAAGTATTTTGGCTTTTCAAATTCGCCAACCAGTCCCAGCAATTGATTGGCAACCAATGCTTGCTCAAAGGGATCTTTACCGGGCGCAAAGTATCCCTGGGGAACTTGGCTCATCCGCATTTGGGGATTGATGCGCAAGTCCATGACAAGATCGAACTCGGCATTACGCTGGCGATCCACCCGATCAAAATGAATTGCGCCAATACTGGCGCAAGCAGTCACGCAAGAACGATGCGATTTGCATTTATCTAAATTAATTTGGAAAGCATCATCAATCGCGTCTTCTGGGCAAGCCTCAACACATGCGCCGCAACGCGTACACATTTCTGGATCAATGGGATTTTGCAATTCCCAGTCTACTGAGAAATTCCCCAAATAACCATCGAGTTTCGTGACCGCCCCCGTATAGATTGGGAAATTTCGTGCGATTGGTAGCGCTCCAGGCTCTGTACACAACACCGCAACATCCAATGACTCACATAACTTTTCTGCCCATGGCAAGGCTTGATCGCCAGGGCCCACAATCAGCAACCTGCCCTGACTCTCATAATTGACTACCGGCACTGGATCAGCTTCAGGTAAATCAGCTAAAGCCAACAGCGCAGAAATCTTGGGTCCGGATTTTTTAGCCTCTTGTGTCCAGCCAGCGACTTCACGAATATTGACAAAACGCAACGGCGCTACTAGAGGCTTTTCCGCCTGCTCGGCTAACTCAGAAAACAAGGCTGCCTCTTGGGTACAACCAACTACTACAGCATCATTGCCATCCAATGCCTTGAGAAATGAACCTACTTCCTGGCGACACAAGGAAGTGTGCATCGTCACACCCAGGGCCTTGGCATCTAGCGGCATCGTGCCGTTGCAATTACAAACTAATTTTTGACTCATGAATATTTTCTTATGTGTTTTTCTGATTAGCGGAATTCTCTACCGGAGGTTGAACCCCCTCCTCTGATCCCGCATGAGGTGCTTTTACATCAACCCGGGTACTGGAGGGCAACGATAGATTGCCTTCCACAGAAGGCGGCGACACCTTCTGAGTCAGGTCAGCCTCTAGCACTTCGGGGTCTTTGCGGAAAATATTGAGTGTATCTGCCTGAACCATGCGCTTGAGCATCTCCAAAGGAATGGGGTCAGGCTTGGAGTAGTCGTCAATATAAATATCTAAACCATCCATGATGTTGAAATGCGGATCTGAAAACATTTTCTTCAGCGCGGCCTGCTGTACAGCAGGATCAACACCCGGCTGCATGAAAGCGGAAAAATCCGGAGCAAAGCGATCAATCTTTGCCACATCTTCTAGGGTTACCGGTGGCGGAGCTACTGGCTCCTGAGGATCTTGCTTGGGTGTGACTAATGCCTTGGCATCAGATTCCTTTGCAATCTCGCTCGCCTTAGGCCCTAACTCGGCCTTGACGTCTGCTTTACGGCGCGACCAGCGATTTAAAAATCCACCTGTCATTATTTTTCGACTGAGCGATCAGCGCCCTTAAATGAAGCAGGTCGATGCCGTTTTTTAGGCTCGGGGTGATAGTGCTCATTGACATACTCCTGCAACCAAGCGGCATGCTCGACCAACATCGGCACAGTGTCTACCGACTCACCGCCATCAAGAAGGCGCCCCGCTTCGTTATAGCTCACCGAAATTCTATGGGGTACAGCAATGGTCGACTCAGGCTTGGCAATGGCAAGAGATTGCCCTGCAATATAGCGCTCGATATCTTCCTCTAGACGCCACATCACGAACCAGCAAGGCTCAGTCGCAGATAAATTTAAGTAATAGCCTTCTGCCTCATCTGGAAATAAAGCAAGTTCATAACCGGTAAAGCGCCAGGTCTCGCCCTGCTCATCCTGCTCTATACACACCCCAGAGATACGCGGCTTTGCTTGCGATGGATCCTGAACTTGTTCAAAATCAGGCAACACCTCCTGCGGCACCCATTTATAAGAAATCCATGGGTTGTCTATGAACTGCTTGCGCATCAAGACTGCAAAACGCATAAGACCTCAGGTGTTTTGAACAACAATATTAGGAAATTTACTGCTCATATCTTTAGACAGACTAGCAACTCGAATAGCGACCTGTCTAGCAATATTTTTATATATCCCTGCAATCGCCCCATCTGGGTCAGCCACTACCGTGGGCCGCCCAGCATCCGCCTGTTCACGAATGGATAAGTTCAGCGGCAAAGCCCCCAGAAAATCCACCTGATAGTCCTGACACATCTTCTCACCACCGCCAGTACCAAACACATGTTCTTCATGGCCACAGCTCGGGCAAACATAAGTGCTCATGTTTTCAATAATGCCAATGATCGGCACCCCGACCTTCTCAAACATTTTCAAGCCCTTACGCGCATCAAGCAAAGCCACATCTTGAGGGGTAGTGACAATCACCGCGCCCGTCACAGGAACCTTTTGCGACAGCGTTAACTGAATATCCCCCGTGCCTGGCGGCATATCTACGATCAAATAATCCAAATCGCGCCAGCGAGTTTGCCGCAACAACTGCTCAAGCGCCGAAGTCACCATCGGCCCACGCCAAACCATGGGAGAGTCTTCTTCAATCAAAAAGCCAATCGAACTCGCTTGCAAGCCGTGGCCTTCCATGGGTTCTATCGTGTTTTCTTCAATTGACTCAGGTCTACCGGTAATACCCAGCATCATTGGTTGGCTCGGCCCATAAATATCCGCATCCAACATACCCACTTGAGCACCTTCGGCAGCCAAAGCAAGCGCTAAGTTGACTGCAGTAGTCGATTTACCAACCCCGCCCTTACCACTAGCAACAGCAATAATATTTTTAACGCCCGGCAGGAGTTTGACACCGCGCTGAACAGCATGAGAAACAATTTGACTGCTGACATTGACGCTCACATTTTTAACGCCAGGCAACTCGCGAAGGACGCCAATCACCGTTTTACGAATTCCATCAAACTGACTTTTTGCTGGGTAACCCAAAACGATATCTAACGAAATATCGCCATCATCTACTTTTAAATTCTTGACAGCCTTTGCTGTCACAAAATCAATTTGCGTATTCGAGTCAACCAAACCCTTGAGTGCTGATTGCACAGCTTCGACAGTAACCGACACTACATTCTCCTCAGAAAAACCAAGTCCACCCATGGGGCATCAACGCATTGCATAACTCATTGTTGCGCTATGTAATAGTGGGTAGATTAACCGCACCAAGCAATCTTTGCTGAAGGCCTAGTGAATAGGCGCAATCAGCAATTTAGAAAATCCAGAGGCTTAGGTAATAAACACCCATCGCCATCAAGGCGGTAGCCGGTATCGTGAAGATCCAGGCCCAAACGATGTTGCCAGCCACACCCCAACGAACCGCGCTAGCGCGCTGCGTAGAGCCAACCCCAACAATAGCCCCAGTAATAGTATGGGTAGTAGAAACAGGGATACCTAAAGCTGTTGCCGTAAACAAGGTAATGGCTCCGCCAGTTTCCGCACAGAACCCCCCTACTGGCTTTAACTTAGTCAATTTTTGACCCATAGTTTTCACAATACGCCAACCACCGAACATGGTGCCCATGGCAATCGCAATGTAGCAGGCGATGATGGTCCAGATCGGCGGAGTGCTTGCGCTCGCCTCGGTATAACCTGTAATGATCAAGAGCAACCAGATAATCCCGATCGTTTTTTGAGAATCATTACCACCATGACCAAGGCTATAAGCTCCAGCAGAAATTAACTGCAGACGTCTAAACCAGCGATCGGTTTTAGAGAGTGTCACGTTCCTGCACACCCAAGCAACCAATAACATCATTAATGAGCCAAGCAGAAAACCCACTAGCGGTGAAATAAAAATAAAGGAAACCGTTTTAATAATGCCCGACCACACCAAGCCATCAAAACCAGCTTTAGGAATAGCCGCCCCTACTAAGCCACCGATCAAGGCATGAGAAGAGCTGGAGGGAATGCCGTAGAACCACGTCAAGATATTCCAAATGATCGCGCCTACTAAGGCACCAAAGATCACATGCAGATCCACTGCCGCAGGATGCACAATGCCTTTACCAACTGTGGCCGCCACACTTAAATGGAAAATAAATACCGCGAGAAAGTTAAAGAACGCAGCAAAGACTACGGCCTGCTGTGGCTTTAAAACTCCGGTAGAAACGACTGTCGCAATTGAGTTCGCAGCATCATGAAAACCATTCATGAAGTCAAAAGCCAATGCCAATGCCACCAATAGTGCGACAACCCAAAAAGCAACCTGAATAGAAGGCAAGTTATTCCGCCTTAAGAATTTTCAAGAACAATGCCTTCAACCAAATTGGCAACGTCTTCGCATTTATCGGTAACCTCTTCAAGCAACTCGTAAATTCGTTGCAATTTGATGAGCTCGCGCACTTCGATATCCTCACGGAACAATCTGGTGATCGCAGTGGACAGCAAGCGATCTGCCCCGGACTCCAAATGATCGATTTCATCACAAGTCTTCAGTGCCGCCTTTGCCACTTCAGGATCAGAAATATCCTTGAGCATACTCACGGCATTTTTCATACCAATGCAGCATTGATTGCAGAGTTGCGCCATATGCAGCATCTCTTCCGTCATTTGTTTGACGTTATAAAGATGCATTGCCTCGGTACCGTTCTGAATTAAATCAGCCACATCATCCATCGTATTGATTAATGAAAAAATTTGGTCACGATCTATCGGAGTGATGAATGTTTTGTGAAGGCGACGATGCACTTCTTTGACAACATCATCGCAGGCATGTTCGGCTTTATCGACGTCTTGAGTGTATTTAGCGCGTAGCGCTTCATCGTTGTAAAACTCAATAAACTTGAGAAAAGATTCCGATGCAGCAACAATTTGCTCGGCATGCTGATTAAATAATGCGAAGAAATTACCATCGTGAGGCATTAACTTGCTGAAGAACATAAATCACGATCCTTTGGGAACAAAAACTACGGGTTTTGTTAGGTTTGACGACATTCTAAACAAAACCTAACGAGAAACCGGAAACCCAGCCTCTGTGATCAGCTGACTAGCCACTTCAGGCGCTAGAACTGTCTCCAGTTGAACGATCTGGGTAGCCAAATCAGCCTGCACTTGAGCTTTGGGATCATGAGCCTGAATAGCTCTGGTTACCGCATTAATACAACCACCACAGGTCATTCCGGATACTTTCAGACTCAACATGGTTACCCCCAGTTAAATTCATTTAGTAAATAGCCCTTTAGGGCGAGATAAGGTAGATTATCTTCTATATGGATCCCCAAAAATCAGCAAACGCAGACTTTTATACTCTCGATATCGGCGGAATGACCTGTGCATCCTGTGTCAGCCGTGTAGAAAAAGCCTTAGGTAAGGTTCCCGGGGTTGAGGGTGTCACCGTTAACTTAGCAACCGAGCAAGCCCGTGTGCGACTGACAAAGGGCGCAGTGGCTGGCATTGAAGATCTGATTGGCGCCATCCAAAAGACCGGATATGAGGCTAGCCTCAGCAATCCCAAAGGACCCCATTCTGAAAAACCCCAAAAAGCGTTTTGGGCGGCAGATGGCTTAGGTCGCGTACTCCTCGGCTTTACCCTTTCAGCCCCGCTGATATTGCCCATGTTATTGATGCCTTTTGGCATTCACTGGAGCCTGTCGCCACTTTGGCAACTGGCACTGGCTACCCCAGTGCAATTTGTGTTGGGGTGGCGTTTTTATAAAGCAGGTTTCAAGTCATTATTGGCCGGCGTTGGCAATATGGATTTATTGGTCGCCCTAGGAACCAGCTCTGCTTATGGCTTGAGCATCTACCTCATGTTGACCTCCAGCCATGCGCAACACGAACTCTACTTTGAAGGTGCGGCTGTCATTATTTGCATGGTCTTGCTTGGAAAATGGTTGGAGGCAAGAGCCAAACACCAAACCAGTGAAGCTATTCGAGCTCTGCAAAGGTTGTGGCCAGAGCAAGCAAAAGTACTGAACCCTGAACTGGCAGTAGATGCCCAGCTTGTCTTAGATCAATACCGCAACTTACCGCTCGATCAAGTCCTGCCCAAAGACCATGTGCTGGTTCTGCCGGGAGAGCGCATTCCGGTCGACGGTCTCATTCTGCTCGGTAGCAGCCATGTAGATGAATCTCTCCTCACTGGCGAAAGCGAGCCAATTAAAAAACAACTGGGCTCCAAGGTGATCGGTGGCGCCCTCAATGGTGAAGGCTTGCTAGTCATCGAGGCTCAAGCCGTTGGCATAGAAAGCCTACTCTCCAAAATCATTACCCTCGTTGAAGAAGCGCAAACCCAAAAAGCACCGATTCAGAAATTGGTTGATCAGGTCAGCGCGATTTTTGTACCCAGCGTGATTGTGATCGCCCTTCTCACCGCCCTGGGTAATTGGCTCTACTTCGATTCAGCATCACTGGCAATCTTAAGAGCCGTATCAGTGCTAGTCATTGCCTGTCCTTGCGCCTTAGGTTTGGCAACGCCTGCAGCCATCATGGCAGGCACTGGTGTCGCAGCTCGCTTTGGCATTTTGATCAAAGACCCCCAAGTGCTCGAACAAGCGCACCGACTCAATGTTGTCGCCTTTGATAAAACGGGCACCCTCACTTTAGGTCACCCCAAGCTGATTGCCATTACTCCGCTAGTACCAGTTTCTGAATCTGAAATTTTGGGAGCTGCTGCCGGCTTGCAATTGGGCAGTGAACACCCTTTGGCAAAGGCGCTCTTAAGTGCTGCTCAAGAAAAGAATATCCCACCCATTGCCAGCTCTGCACACCAGGCTCTTCCCGGAATTGGCATCGAAGGGGTACCAAGCTCAGGACCTTGGCAAGACCAGCGTATATCTCTACAAAGTATTGCCTCCCTCGAAAATCACCCGCAATACCAAGACTTGCTTACTAAAGCACAAACCGGTTTTGCCGCTGGGCACACTATCTCAGTGCTGCTGAGTAAGGCCAATCCAGAGATGCCGCCCATCCCAATTGCTTTATGTGCATTTGGTGATGCCATCAAACCACATACCAAAGAAGCTATCGCCAATTTGCATGCCCTGCACATTCAGACAGTAATGCTCTCCGGTGATAACACCGCAGCAGCTAATCGAGTTGCTCAATCGCTTGGCATAGATGAAGTCTTCGCGCAAATCATGCCCGGTGATAAGGCCACTATTATTCGTCAGCTACAGAATGCTCATAACCCTGAGCAGCGGCGCTGGGTCGCAATGGTCGGCGATGGTGTAAATGATGCACCTGCTTTAGCTGCTGCAGATGTTGGTATGGCGATGTCGACAGGAACCGATGTGGCAATGCAAGCGGCTGGAATTACCTTAATGCATGGCGATCCAAACTTAGTAGCTGATGCGATTGATATCTCCAAGCGCACTTGGAACAAGATTCGGCAAAACCTCTTTTGGGCTTTTATCTTTAATGCGACAGGTATACCTCTTGCTGCATTAGGCTACCTCTCGCCCATGCTTGCGGGCAGCGCCATGGCACTCTCGAGTTTTTGCGTCTTAAGTAATGCCCTCTTATTAAAGCGGTGGCACCGACTCAGTTAAGTCGCGCCACCTCGGGATAAAACGATTTACCAAGTCTGTCGCTTGCCATCAATCCAGGTTTCCTTAACCTTGATCTTGCCGATCTGCTCGATCGGTGTTTGACGTGGATTCCGATCCAGAATCACCAAGTCCGCCAACTTACCAAGCTCAAGGCTACCCACCTTATCGTCAGACATCATCTCGTATGCCGCGTTGATCGTGACAGCACGAATTGCATCATCCACTGCAACTCTTTGCTCGGGACCCAATACTTTACGCGGTGGCTTTTGCCACAAACGTCCAGCACCTTCGGCAATGTAATTCAGTGGGCCCACATTAGAGACCGGAGAATCGCTGTGGTAAGCAAAGCGTGCGCCCTCTTTTTTAAATGCCGCAGAAGGATCAATCCGGCTAGCGCGCTCAGGACCAACAAGGTGATTATGGAAAGCTTCGCCCCAATAATCAACGTGTCCAATCGTAAAGCCAGGCACGACCCCCAATTGCGCTGCCTTTTTCACTTGATCTTGAGTATTGATTGTGAAATGCTCAATGCGCAAACGACGTGCCGCAGGATTGGGATTGCCAGCCAACAACTTGGAGTAATTCGTTAAAGTTTGTTCAATCGCCCGATCACCATTGGCATGGACTGCCAATTGCCAGCCTTGATCAAAAAATACCTTCATCTGTTTATAGAGGTCTTCTGCGTTGTAATCTAAGTTACCGCGATTCTGAGTATTTTTAGGATAGATGTAGGGCTCATTGAGAGCTGCTGTTAGACCTTGCGTTGATCCATCTGAAATAAACTTGACCCCAACAAAGCGCAAGCGATCATCGCCATCGCCGGGTTTAAGAGTCTTATAGCCTGCCGGCACTGCTGGTCCATATAAATAGGCCCGAATCCGAATAGGTAAACCTTCATTTGCTGTGAGGCCTTGCATGAGCTTGACCTCATTGTCCAAGCCTAAGTTAAAGCCCAAAGTGATTTCAGCGGAAGTAGTAACACCAGCCGCCGCAATGGTTTGGGTGGTTTTCTTAACAGCCCCCGCTAAGTCGGCGGCAGATGGCACTGGCATCTTGGCCATAAAAGGCGCATAAGTTGGTGGCTCGATCAGAACACCATTCAATTTACCTTTAGCATCTTTGACATAGACGCCACCACCTCCAGGGCTTGGAGTAGCTTCAGTCACGCCAGCCAATTCCAGGGCCTTGTGATTGACGTAACCAATATGTCCGGATTGATTGACGATAAAGATCGGTACTGTCGTTGATACCTTATCCAGGATATCTGCATTTAATTCAGCCATAAAAGGCGTGGTCCGCGAGGGATCAACACCGAAACCAAACAGCCAGCCACCAGGAGGTACCGTTTTGAGATGGGCTTGCATTTTGGCAACCAAGGTATCCAAGGTGTCATACGGCATTGTGAAGTTGGATAAGTTCAAACCCAGCACCTCACTCATTGCGGTACCGATAATGTGAATATGCGGCTCCACAAAACCGGGCATCAAGGTTTGTCCTTTTAAGTCAACCAATTTAGTATTGCTGCCCTGCCAATCTTGTTTTACTTTTGCTGCAGTACCCAGGGCGACAATTTTTCCACCCTGGACAGCCAGCGCCTGCACCTCTTCACTCTTGGCGTTGACCGTCACAATCGGCCCACCAAAGAAAATCGTATCAGCCGAAGGCGCAGCGTTCACTAAGCCGCAAGATAAACCTATAAGCGAAGCAATCAATTTGTTAGATATTTTCATAAGGACTTTCTCATAAGAACTTTCTTGCAGCAGTGAGCTGAAATAAGAAGGAATGAATTAAATAGGAAACCCGACCTTCTGTGGCCATAAGTTTGTGAAAGCATGAATCTCTGGTGTTTGATAGACGCCCGCTTTAGTGAATGGTTCATTTTCAATCCAAGCCTGTGCCTCAGCACGATTAGGAAAATCCATCACCAAAAGACTACCAACCATTTGCACGCCGTCATCAGCCGTCAAGGGGCCAGCAAAAGCAATCCGGTCAGCCATCTTACCGAGATACTCTTTATGAATCGGACGGATTTGGGTGCGCAACTCAGAAACGCCGGGACGATCTTTTAAGAAAAATGCAAAAATCATAACTACCCTCCTAATTTATTCGGTAAATTTACTAAGCAATTAAAGCAGTGTATAGAAAAATAAAAAACCACCCGAAGGTGGTTTTGGCAATGCTTGGCGGAAGGGGCGGGATTCGAACCCGCGGTAGGCTATTAACCTACGCACGCTTTCCAGGCGTGTGACTTAAACCGCTCATCCACCCTTCCGGAAACCATCGATTATAGGTTAACAAAAGGGTGTGAGCAGAATTCGCCTATAAAGACTCTTTGAGTTGATCCAAAATGGCTGGATTTTCCAAGGTAGAAGTATCTTGGGTAACCTCTTCGCCTTTAGCAATAACACGCAATAAGCGACGCATGATCTTGCCAGAACGGGTCTTAGGCAAATTATCACCAAAACGTACGTCTTTAGGTTTGGCAATCGGGCCAATCTCTTTACCAACCCAGTTACGCAGCTCAGTCGCAACCTTCTTAGCTTCATCGCCTGTTGGACGACCGCCCTTAAGAACCACGAATACGCAAATTGCTTCACCAGTCATATCGTCAGGACGACCCACAACGGCTGCTTCTGCAACCAATGGATTGGCAACCAGGCAAGACTCAATCTCCATTGTGCCCATCCGGTGACCAGACACGTTCAAGACGTCATCAATACGGCCAGTGATGGTGAAGTAACCCGTATCTTTATTACGAATTGCG